>NZ_JAMYSN010000003.1:0-447945 GCF_040321955.1 Mesorhizobium sp. M0217
CCGGCTTCATAGACCAGGTCGTGCGCGCCGGCCGGGTTGCCCTGGTCGACGACGATCTGCGGCACGTCGTTGGTGCCGTTGATGGTGATGGTCAGGGACGCCAGAGCGGTATCGCCGTCGCCATCCGCCACAGCATAGTCGAAGCTCTCGGCCACGGTCTGGCCGACATCCAGCGCCTGTACCGCGGCATACCCGGCCGGGTTCTGGGCTTGGGTGTAGAGCACATATGTGTAGCTGCCGTCGGCGCCCACCGTAAGCTGGCCGTAGGTTCCAGCAACGTGGTTGGCAACGGCGCCGTCCCAGGTGATCGAGCCCAAGCCGTCGGTGCCGAGGTGATCCGCGTGGCCGTCGGTTGCGTTTGCGTCGGCGCCACCCACGCCCGTGATCACATTGCCGTCTGCCGTGAGCGGCCCATCTTCGGTGACCGAGTCCTGATCGTTGACCGCAACCGGGCCATCATCCTGGAATTCGATGCTCAACGCGACATGGGATACGGCGGTGCTCGTGTCGCCGTCGAAATCGGTGATCGTGGCCTTGACGTGCAGGTCGGCGGTGACGGTCGCGATGTCGTCAAAGGCTGCGGTGCTTGAACCGTCGACATTGTGAGCGATCGGCTGATACTGCCCGATCCAGACCGCTCCGGTTGGATCGACATAAACCTTGAAGACGTCGACGCCGTTGGCAGAGCCGACGAGAACGCCGTCCGCATTTGTCGAGAGCATGATTGCCAGGCCGTCGAGTGTCTTCAGGCCCGAATCGATGTTTGCCAGCGGGTTGCCGTTCGCATCCGTCACCGCAAAGGAGAACGTCGCGTCGTCGTCCGCGCCAACCGACGCATTGAACAGGCCGAGTGCACTGGCTGAAGATTTTGCGTAACCTAGTGCGTCTGGTTCGATGACCAGGGCAGGCGGGGGCAGCGCGGTGTCGTTGGCCGGATTGGGATCCGCGGCATTGTTGACGCCGGCGGACTCGTCGTGGCTGACCCGGAAGACCTCGGTCTGCGTTGTGACTGTCGTGACCTTGGCTTCGATGCCGAAGATCTTGAACGGGTTGCCGCCAGTCAGGGTCGCATCGGTTCCGCCAGCGTTGGAATCGAAGGTAAAATCGTTGTAGTTGCCCACCTTGAGCTGGTCGAACGGGGTGCTGCCGATGACCTCGACAGTCGCACCATCGGGCACGCCGGCGAAGGCATAGCCCACCTGCACGCCGCCCTCGAAGACAGCCGTGCCGGCCGTCAGCACACCATTGATGCTCACGGTGAACGGCTCGAATGTGCCACCGTCCTTGGCGCCGATGAACATCACGGCGGCTTCGACACCCTGGGCTTCCGCAACATCGATCGTGAACTTGACCGAGTCGACGTCGTATGAACCACCGTCGGTGATGCTGGGCGGATTCGGATTGTTGGGGGCGATGACAAGATTGTTGACGAAGTCCATCGTCACGATTTCGGGGCCGGTCAAATGCGGATGGGTTTCGTATCCGTCGATGATCTGGCCATCGCCAACGCCGATCTTGGTGCCGGTGGTGTTGACGGAATTGTCGCCTTCGTTGATGTCGACGGCGCTGAGCTTGATGTCGTGGTTGCCTGCGCCATCCATGCCGCGAACATCGGTGTTGCCGGCCTGCAGCGTGTAGACGATCGTTTCGGTCGTGGTTGTGGTCGTCGTGCCGGCATCCCGCGCGACGATCTGCGGAACGTCGTCGAGCACCTGGACCTTGAATGTACCAGCCGCCAGTCCGATGGTGTCGCCGTCACCGTCCATGGCGATGACGAAGGCCGAAAGATCGATACCGCCATTGGCAAGCGTATTTTCGGTGTTATCGCCCGGGAGCGTATCCAGAGTCGGATGATCGATCTGGTCGATCAGGGTGAAGACATAGGAGCCGTCCGCACCGACGGTCAGGGTGAAAACGGGACGATCCGTGCCCGCCTGATAGCCGGCGCCGGCGCCTACATCGACATAGCCGGTCAGGGTCGTGCCGTCGGAGACGATGAGGACGTTGCCGCCTTTCGAATCAAATCCCGAATCCGATGGGGTGGTTTGGGTGACAAGGCCGAAGGCCGAGCTCGCATTCGGGCCGTCAGAGCCGAAGTCGACGATTGCATTCAATGCGCCGGCAGCACCGATGGCAACAGCGGAGTTTGTTCCGGTCACTTCGCCGTCCGGCTGAGGATTGTCGGCATTTCCGGTGGACTGGCTGTTGTGCAGACCGTCTTCGTCAACATTCGCGGTGACCTGGGCGGTGCCAGTAACCTTCGGCCCGTCATCGTCGAAGGAGAATGCGGAGCCTTGGCCGTTGATCAGGTCGACGGTCGCCTTCTCTGTGATGGTGTCGCCGTCGCCATCCTGGCGCGTTACCTCATATTGCAGCTGAACCTGGCCGCCATTGGTCAGCGACAGATTGAGTTCGGAATCGAACTTGTTGCCGTCGGCGCCATGGTTAAGTGCCTCATAGAGCGTGGTCTGCAGCTGCTCGGCGCCAGGCGCCCCGGTGATCGCGATGGTCAGAACCTGATCGCCATGCGTGTCGCGGCCGACGATCACTCCTCCTTCGAGGAAGAGCGTGACGGCGCCGCCGTCGGTGGCGGTGAGATTCGTGGCAAGGCCACCGGCCGGAATGCCAGTAAAGCTCAGATTCCCGGTAACGGTACCAGGACCGTCCGAACCATAGCTGCCGCCGACAGTGAACAGATTGGTCAGTCCGCCTGCTACCGCGGTGTTGACCTGCGCCAGGCCCGGACCGGCATCATCCGTGTTGGCGTTGCCGCCGGCATCTTCGGTCTCGCCGATAGCGCCATTGTAGCGATCCGCGCCAACCGTCTCGTCGAGTTCGACGGAAAGCAGGCCAGCGGCTCCATCGTGGGCGCCAACCGTAAGGCTTGGCCCGTCATCGTCGAAGGAGAATGCCGAACCCTTGTCGTCGATCAGGTCTACGGTCGCCTTCTCGATGACGGTGTCGCCGTCGCCATCCTGGCGCGTCACCTCATATTGCAGCTGAACCTGACCGCCATTGGTAAGCGACAGGTTGAGCTCGGAATCGAACTTGTTGCCGTCGGCGCCATGGTTGAGTGCTTCGTAGAGCGTGGTCTGCAGCTGCTCGGCGCCCGGCGCACCGGTGATCGCAATGGTCAGAACCTGATCACCCTGCGTGTCGCGGCCGACAATCACTCCTCCTTCGAGGAAGAGCGTAACGGCGCCGCCGTCGGTGGCAGTGAGATTCGTGGCAAGGCCACCGACTGGAATGCCGGTGAATGCCAACTGCCCGGTCGTGCTGCCCGGTCCGTCTGCACCGTAGACGCCGCCAACGGCGAATAGCGAAGAAAGGCCACCCGCCAGGCCGGTCGTCACCTGGGCCAGGCCAACGCCGTCATCCGTGTTGGCGTTACCGCCGGCATCTTCAGTCTCGCCGCTATTGTAGCGGTCGCCGCCGACCGTCTCGTCGAGTTCGACCGAAAGCAACTGTGCCGCTTGCGCAGTTGCCTGGACCGAAAGCGTTGGGCCGTCGTCCAGCACACCAATATTGAGGGTCGCGGTGGCCGGATCATTGTCTGTGTCTGTAACCACGACGGCAAAGCTGTCGGAAACCCCCTCGGTCGTTCCGGTCGATGAGTTGTCGTGATGATCAAGAGTGTTGTCGGCAAGGGTATAAATCCAGCTATAGCCGTTCGTAGGATTGCCGGTGACCACGAGCGTGCCGTATTGCCCGGCAACGCTGCCGCCGTTGGTCACGTCCACACCGTCAATGACAAGCGTCCCGATGCCATCACCCGAGACGATGTTGAAGGTCCCTGAAACCTGCTCGGCGGTGCTGGCCGGGTCCGTCCCGTCGGAAAGCGCGGCCTCGTTGACGACAAATCCGGAGCCAATGTCGATTGTCGGCGTCGTATCTTCTTCCCTGACCCCGATCGTCAGCTCACGCGGCTCCAGCCGTCCAAATTGCAGGTCCGTCGGCGGCAACAATGCGGAAAGATCGAAGCCGTCGCCGATACCACCTGGGGGAATGGTGAAGTCGCCGCCGGCACTGCCTGGGGCGCCGCCCGGGCCGGCCGAGATCGAACCATCGGCACCGAAGGCGACATCGACGTGGCTCGCTTCAAGAGCGGCCAGCAAGGCCACGCGCGGAACTTCGACATCACCGATGATGAAGGTCGGCACGTTGAGCGCGCCATCCTTGATGAGGATGACTGAACCGTCGGCCTGTTCCAGCAACAGATTGTGGCCGTCGACCTTGATGTTGTCGATGGAGACGTCCGCCGGAAGCTTCACGATGTTGCTGGCGTCGGCCACGTATTCATGCGGCGCGGCTGCCGCCGGCGCTTTCGCCTCCGCGGGTGCTGCCGGCTGAACGGGTGCGCCACTGCCGACATCGACCGGCACCGGCTCGGCAGGCGCCGCCTGAGCGGCCTGCGCTACCTGGATGCCTGCCTGCGATGGCGAGCCGCCATGTTCATGTGAAGAGTGCTCGTCCCAAGAATTCGAGACGGTATCCAAATCGTTACTGGTCGTCATCGCCAAACCCCTCCGGCATTTCCCGGATAGAGACAGTGACGACTTCTGCTTTGCAACTGTCCCGCAATCAATTTCATATATCCCGGTATGCAAGTCTCGGCATTTTTTACGTGTGGTAAACCCGGAAGATATAATCTGATATACATTGACCGCGCCGCGCTTCGTTTATATCCGCCGGCTGAGCTGGATTGGTAAACAGAAGTATAAGTTTGAATAAAGTTTTACACAAAATAGGTATTCCCGATTGAAGGAAACTTATCCACCTTCCTTTCCAGTAATTTGAGACAAGATTGGTACCGTCCACAGTCAAGAGGTGGGCGTTATGAAAAAAGAAAAATCTGCCCTGGGAATAACCGGGCTCAGGCTCATCCTGCTGGCAATGGCGATCACAAGCCTGCCGCAGCCATCATCCGCGAAAGCAATTACCGTGAATGCCGGCGCTGCCGCTGGAGTTCTGGCGGCGGTCGAAACCCCTTCCAGTCTCGGCGGCGTTTCGCTGGCTCGGCCGCAGCCATGGCAGCCGGTTTCAGCCTACCGGATCGGCATGATTTTCAGCAGCTCTGTTGCCGTTGATGAAAAGCGTGGTTCTTCGATCGCGCCGCCCGCCGCCGGGATCGACCTGATCCAGACGGCGGCGATCATTCCCGGCGTGTTCGGTTCTGTTGCCCTGTCGATGCGCAATTTCCCGGTTTCGGCGCGCTGGGCGCCGGTCTACAAGGCAATTGTCGACTGTACCGCGAGCAGCGCGTGCGAACGCAAGAACAGCGCCTTTGCCGAGATAGTCAAGGCAGCCGGGAACAAGCGCTTCATCGACAAGTTGTCCTTCGTCAACTCAAGTATAAATCGCGCCATCGCCTACAAGAAGGACAGCGTGGTTTACGGCAAGCTCGACTACTGGGCCAAGCCCCGGGAAATCCTTGAGCGGCGGGCAGGGGACTGCGAGGATTTCGCCATCCTCAAGATGGCCGCGCTGCTGCATGCAGGCATCCCGGCGCAGAGCATGTCGCTGGTCGTCTTGCAGGATCGCAAGCGCGGTTTCTTTCATGCCGTGCTGTCGGTCAGCACCGGCAGCGGCGTCTTCATTCTCGACAGTTTGAGCAATGTAGTTTCCCGCGACACAGACCTGCCGACCTACGTGCCGCTGTATTCGTTCAGCACCGATCGCGCGTGGATCCATGGCGCGAAGACCGGTTCTGCTCAAATAGCCGATATCAAGGGCGGCCTTTCGACGGTCGCGCCTGGTGAAGGTGTGCAGCCGTAAGCTCCCATCAGAGAGTCTTGAGCGCTCTATCTCTTGTTTGACGCAATTTTCCACGGAAACCGCTCACACTTTTCCCGGAATTGCTCTAGCCGCCGAAGACGAACGCCATCAGCAGTTCCGGCTCGACCACCGGCGCCCGCACCGCGCTCAGTTGACCGCGGTAGCGGCGGTCGCCGGCGCCTATGACGAAACCGGTCGCGACCGGCGTCTCGCCATTGGCGTCGAGCCTAGCGAATATGTCGGCGACATTGAGGTCCAGCGCCAGCTTGAGATCCTGGCGCGCGTCCTCGTTCGGCGCCACCGGCAATTGCCGCCGCACCAGTTGCTGGAACGGCGCATTGAAGGTCAGGATCTTCTTCGACGATGCCAGGGCAAAGGCCGGCGAGGGACAGGCGACGAGAATGGCGCTGATGGTCTTGATCGACGCGAGCCTCTGCAAGGTGAGGTTTTGGTCGGCCAATCCACGCATGCAGGCTACGCGAATTGCCGATGTCAGGTTTCCGGCGTTGGCGTGGCTCTCTGCAATTTCCTCGATCAGTGTGCCGATCGTGCATTTGCGGCTTTCCGCCATCTGCTTCAGCGATGTCCAGAACGCCCGTTCCAGACGAATGCCGCGGCGCATGCCGCCACGCGCCACAACCCGGAACTCCAGTCCGAAATCCTCTGCCGCCAGCGGTGGCAGCAGCCGGTCGCGATCGGCAGGAAGGGAGACCGCGCTATCGCTCACTCATTGCCTCCTCTCGCGCCTTGTTGATCGGCTTCATAAGGTAGGTGAGAATCGTTTTGCGTCCGGTCTTGATGTCGACCGAACAGATCATGCCGGGGATGATCGAATAGGTCTTGCCGTCGCGTGTCAGGGTCGATTTGTCGGTGGCGACACGGACCTGATAATAGGGTTCGCCGGTCTTCTGGTCGACCAGGCTGTCGGCAGTGATGTTCGAGACCTTGCCTTCGATGCCGCCGAAGATCGAGAAGTCATAGGCGGTCACCTTGATCAGGGCATCCTGGCCCGGCCGGATGAAGGCGACGTCCCGCGGTGAGACCCGGGCTTCGACCAGCAGGGTCTCGGACGTCGGCACGATACCCGCGACGACCGCGCCGGGCTGGACGAAGGCGCCGACCGTGTTGATGTCAAGCGTGTTGACGATACCATCGACAGGCGAACGGATATCGGTACGCGCCACCTTGTCGGTGGCACCGCGTATCGTCTCGTCCACCACCGAGAGATCGGCCAGCGCCTGCGTCAGATCGCTGAGCGCTTCCTGTTGCAGCTGCAGGCCAAGTTCGTCGACCTGAAGCTTGGCTTCCGTGATGGCCGACCTGGCTTTCTTGATGGTCTCTCCGGCAAGCGTCAGCTGACCATTGAGCTCGGTCTGCTCGCGCTCGACGCGGAGCTGCTCGGTTCGCGCCATCAGGCCTTTCTTGACCATCGCTTCGACCAGCTTCGCCTCCTGGTCGCTGACGGCCAGGTTCTTGGTGAGGCGATCGGCATTGGCGTTGGCTTCGTCGAGTTCCTTCTCACGCTGATCGAGCCGCGACTTGAGAACCGACAGTTTGACTTCGAAGTTGTCGCGCCGCGCGATTAGCAGCTTCTGCTCGTTGTCGCAGATTTCCGGCGCCACCTTCTGGATCTCGGACGGACAGGGAAACGCGCCCTCGAGGCTGCCGGTCTGTTCGAATTGGAGCCGTGCAATGCGCGTCTGCAGCGCCCGCGCCTTGGCCTGCTGCTCGCCAAGGCTGGAAGTGTTGAAGGTGTTGTCGAGACGAATGATGAGGTCATTCTTCTTGACGACCTGACCGATCGTCACGGCGATTTCCTGAACCACGCCCGGCTCGCTGGCCTGGATGATCTGGGTCTTCGACGCCGGTATGATCTTGCCGTCGCCGCGTGCGATTTCATCGACCTCGGCGAAGGATGCCCAGGCTACCGAACTCGCAAAAAGCGCTCCGATAATGAATATCGAAGCCGACGCAAAAAGCGGCGGACGGTCTTCCCTGGCTAGCATTACCACGTCCCAACGTGCTGTGTTCACGCATAATTCTGTTCGTCAGGCGCTTGTTTTCTGCAGCGCCTGTATCACCTGGTCTTTCGGTCCATCGGCAACGATCTTGCCCTGCTCGATGACGATCAGGCGGTCGGCCAGCTCGAGCATGCTGAAGCGGTGCGTCGATACGATCAGGGTCGTGTTGCGATCGAAAGCCACTTTGAGCTGCTTGATCAGCTGGCGCTCGGAGGCCAGATCCATCGAGCCGGACGGCTCGTCCAGGAACACGATTTTCGGTTTGGTCAGCAACAGGCGGGCAATTGCCATTGTCTGCCTCTGACCGCCCGAGAGATTGGTGCCGCGCTCGCCGACATTCATGTCGTAACCTCGCGGATGGCGGGAGACGAAGTCGTCGACGCCGGCAGCCTTGGCCGCGTCGACGATCTGCTCATCGGTCGCCTCCGGGCACGCCATCAGGAGATTTTCCTTGATGGTGCCGGAAAACAGATCGTTGGCTTGCGCGACGATCCCGACCGCGGCGCGAACCTCCGACGGGTGGTATTGACGGATGTCGATCCCGTCCAGCAGCAACTCGCCGGAGGTCGGCAGGAAAAGCCTGCCGATCAGCCGCCCCATGGTCGTCTTTCCCGAGCCTATGCGGCCGATGATGCCGATCCGCTCACCGGGCTTCACCGAGAAATTCAGGCCGGTCAGCACTTCGTTTTCGGAACCCGGGTAGACAAAGCCGACATTCCTGAATGCCATTGCACCGTTGCGAATGGGGCGGTTGACGAAACCAACCGTGTCCGGCCGATCCTCAGGCTGCGCCATGATCGAATTCACCATTCGCAGGGACAGCATCGCCTGGCGAAGTCTGGACAAGGTGATCGCAATCTGCCCAAGCGGGGCCACCGCCCGGCCTGCCAGCATGACGGTGCCGATGATGGCGCCGGTCGAGACATGCCCTTCCGAAAAGGCATAGGCGCCGGCCACGATCAAAGCGACGGTGACCATCTGCTGGATGGCTTGGGTTATGTTGCCGGCGGCAGCCGAAAGCTGTTTGATCTTCTCGGACGTGTTGGATGCGTTCTTGGAATGCTCCGCCCATTTTCGCAGAAGGTACGCCTCTGCGCGCAGCGATTTGATCGTTTCCAGCGTGGAGATGGATTCCACCAGCAGGGCCTGGCGCTGCGAAGCCTCGTTCATGGAAGCGGCAACGCGTTTGCCGATGCGCCGTTGCGTGATCAGCCCGACGATCACCGAGGCGACAAAGGCAATGGCCGGTATGACGACCAGGCAACCGCCTATCGCATAGATGACAAGAAGAAAGACGAAGACGAATGCTGTGTCGATGAAGACGCTGATGGTGTTCGACGTGAAAAACTCGCGCACGAACTCGTACTGGGTCACCCGATTTGCATATTCGCCGGTTGAGCCGGGCCTTGCCGACAAGGACGAGTTCAGCACCTTCTCGAATAGCATATAGGAGATGCGAAGATCGGCCTTGCGCCCGGCATAGTCGATCAGTGACGCTCTGGCGGTCTTCAAGAGCAGGTCGAACAGAATGACCGCGCCGATCCCGATCGACAGCACCCAGAGCGTCGATATCGCCTTGTTCGGCAAGATCCTGTCGTAGACGTTCATGGTGAAGATCGGTGAGGCAAGAGCCAGCAGATTGATGAATACCGCCGACAGGATGACCTTCGAATAGGTGCGCCAGAACGGCCCCATCGTGCCGGTCAGCCAATGTCGCCGCTCGATCTTGGCCGCCGAACCGACGCTCATCGCCTCTACTGCGTTGGCATAGGTTATCGAGAACGAAACGCCGCCACTAATATAACTTCCGGAAAACTCGGATTTGCTGATTGTCGTGCGGCCGTCTTCCTGGGGAGCGGTCGTAAATCCACCGTCCTCGGTCTGGGCAAGCAGCGCTACAGGCAACTGGCTGACGCGAAACAGAATGGCGGGAAGGTCGATGCGTCCGCGAAGAAAGTCGCGATGGCTGAATTCCGTGATTTCAAGACCGATGCGTTCGGCAAGATGCCGGATGGCGTCGATATCGATGCGGGTGTCTGACAGCGGCACGCCGGCAAACAGCACGGTCTCGGAACTCGGCCTGCCGAGGTACCCGGCAACAGCGGAGAAGCAGGCCTTGAACGCCTCTTTTGGGGAGAGGATTTTGGGTTGTGGGTTCACGATCGGCCCGCAGGACTATCGTTCGTCCTTGACCTTCCTACTTCTTTCTTACCGGTGCGAGGATGTCGAAAGGCAGATCGTTCGTCTGCTCCGACGGCGTGCGCGCATAGGTTTCGGTGTCGGCCGTTTCAGGCGCATTGAACTCGGCCTTGGCATAGGCGGTGGCCTGTTTTGCCGGCTGAAGATTCATGGTCTTCAGCAACTGCCCGGTTGCCGCCAGCAGCCGGTACTGCGCGAAAAGCGACGCGTAGGATGCGGTGTCGGCAAGCGTAGCTGTGTTGAACCGCGTGTTCTGCGCGTCGAGCACGTCGAGCAGCGAGCGCTGTCCGACCTTGAACTGCTCGCGATAGGACGCCACCAGCCTTTCGTTGGCGGCAGCCTGAAGCTTCAATGTCTTTGCCAGATCGGCCTGCCGGAAGCGGCGATCCCATGACGTACGGACGGCTTCCTCGATCTCGCGCAGAACCTGGTGCAGCACAAGGCGCTGCTCGCTGGTGCGGCGGACCTGCTCTTGCTCGTTGGCTTTGTCGATGCCGCCGCGATAGAGGTTCCAGCGCAGCACCAGCCGCGCCTGCAGGTCGCTGGCGTCGCCATCGTCGCCGTCGATGTCATAGCCGCCGCGGGCGCGGCCTTCGGCGATGACGGAGGGCCCGAATTTCGCCCGCGCCGCATCCACCAGGGAGGCGGCGGCGTCGATATCGCTGTTGGCCATGTGGACGCGCGGATTGTTCTGTCGCGCCAGCCCTAGCGCGTCGTCGAGCGACCTTGGCAGCGCGCTCGAGACATCGCCTGGCCTTGACGCGTTGGTCAGCGGCTTACCGACCGTCTTGAAGAACCGTATCTTGGAAGCCTCCAGTTCTTCGGTCGCCTCCTGCATACGTGCCTTGGCAGCGAACAGCCGCTCCTCGGCCTGCTGGCGATCAGCCTCGTTCAACGCGCCGCCTGCAATACCTTGCCGGATGTCGCCGAGGATTGCCTGGTGAAAGCCCAGATTCTTCTTCGCTTCCGAAACGATCGAAGCCTGCAGCATGTATTCGAGATAGTCCTGGACGACAGACAGTCCAATGAATTCAGACCGTTCCAGCACCCGGAACGATGCGCCGTCGACCCGCGACGCCTGACGGTTCAGTTCCGCCCGCCTTGCGCCGCTGTCATAAAGCGTCTGCGTGACAACGACATCGGCTTCCGACGGATAGAGCGCGTCATCCTCTATGGACAGCGAACGCCGGGAGGAATTGTCGAGACGACGAACCCCCGCCGACGCCTCGACATCGACGCTGGGAAGATAAAGTCCCTTCGCTTGGCGTAGCTCGAATTCGATTGCTTCGCGGTTTTCGATCGCTTGGCCAATTTCGGGGTTGGACTCCACCGCAACCGCCATCGCCTCCTGGAGAGTGAGCGCGTGAGCATTCCCACAACTCAATATGGCGACCGTCGTCAGCAGGCCGAGGCGCTTGCCTATCGCCGACATAGATGTCGTATTCATTTCACCCCACCCCAACGTTCCCCTGCGCCATTATTGCCAGGCGTTACAACTCAACCGTGATTGTTCACAAATTTGCAAAATATGGGAGCACTTATTGATTTAGGGCCCGCTAAAACGCTAAATTCAAGCAAAATTCTATAGAATGTCGCAAAAATGGCACATAAAATACCCACTGCGGTTTTTGAGTAACAGCCGTCCGAGTTTGAACAGGCAAGCGAAACCGCTCCGGGAAGGAGGACCGCAAGGCCACCTTACGACCTATTTGCTCCTGATAGCTTGACTATTTCTGGGTGTATTTTTTCAGCGAGGTGACCGACAACATCTTGGTTGGCGGCTACAATCGGCAGATAATCTTAGCCCGCTTGCCAGAGCCTGGAACCGACACCCCGGTCTTTCTTCGACCTGAAGCGTGGGCATAAATCCCTGAGCCGGCGAATAAAGGCCGACAACTGCTTCACTGGCCAGCGTGCCAGCATAGGGCTCATATGACGGCCGATCAACGACTCGGTCAACCGAAGAGGTGACGGTACTTTTTGAGGCGGTTCTGTAGGCCATCGAATGCCGCAAGGTCCAAAAATCGCTCCATTGAACCCGATAGCTGGTGAAACCTCAAAATAGTTCTTGCGGCGATTTTCCGTTAAAATCAAAAGCGCAATTTTTTTGACGGTTAGTGTCCGCCTTTTCGCAGCTCAGAAAAAAATCTGACTGGAATTGAGTCATACGCTGTTTAAACAATGCGGAACGAAGTGGTCGGTTGCGCCACCACTTTGCAGGACGACATACGAGAGTTGCAGGACGAGCGCGGTCAAACATCGAGGGCCGCCGGCTCGTTAGATACCACTACTCGTTCCTCCGCGCCATTCCAACAGGCTGAACTTCGAGGCAAGTGAGCCGGTCCTGGTCCGGCGCCTCGACTCGTAAATCCATTCCACCGATCACAACTGCCTGCAAGCTGCCGCTTGTTTGTTACTTCCCAAGTCTCATCGGCCATATCGAGGCGCTAGACCGTCAGCTGGTCGCGCGCTGTTGCCACAGCTGCCGATCTGCAACCGTCCCCATTTCCGCCGTTCTGGACCCTGTCTCCCAACGTTTGCAAAACGAGGTCAGCTATGGTCGGCAGTTTGGGGTCGCGGGAGCATACGGGATGATACGGGACCTTTCAGATTTTGGCCCACCAAAATCCAGCAAAATCAACAATTTCCGTTCGCCCTCCGGGCCCACCAATAACTCACGGCTTACGCCGAACTCTTTGTTTTGTGATCGCATCCGCGAAAAAGCACTCTACCGTCAAAGCTTTTCCCCACCTCTCGATAATTTCGCAAGCTGCCGCTGGCTATCGGCGGATCGTTGATGCGCAACTGTGACGGCGGTCGTTACCGTGGCTCGAGTGTCAGCAGATGTGGTAAGGCTGATTGTCGACGAGTAGCAGAGGGGTCCAGCAACAATGACTTTGAGACGAACCAGAGCTTACGGCGGATCCGGCTTGGTTCTGGCGGTTTGCACTGTATTGGCTTGGCAAAACGCCACCGCCGCTCAAGATTGCTACGCAGCCGCGACGCCTGGCGTCAATTGGCAGGAGTGTGACAAAAAGCTTCTCATCCTGGAAGGACAGGACCTGAGCGGGGCAAACCTGTTCGGTGTTGATTTCACTTCGACCGACCTCAGGAACAGCAATCTCCTTGCGGCAAATTTTGAGAAGGCAACGCTTGTGCGCGCTTCCCTGGCCGGCTCGACCGCCAAAGGCGCCCGGTTCGACAAAATCGAGGCGTACAGGACCGACTTCAGCCAGATGGACGCGCAGGGCGCTGTGTTTACGGGCGCGGAAGTGCAGCGCTCGAATTTCCAGAACGCCAATCTGGTCAATGTTGATTTCACAAAGGCGGAATTGGGGCGTGCACAGTTCCATGACGCCGATATCAGCGGCAGCCACTTTTCGTTTGCCAATCTCGCGCGGGCGGATTTCCGAGGAGCGAAGTTCACCGCACCGATAGACTTTGACGGCGCTTTTTTCTTTCTGACCCGTATCGAGGGCCTCGATCTATCCAATTCGGCGGGTCTGTCCCAGTGGCAGCTCAACATGGCTTGTGGAGACGCCCGGACCGAGTTGCCTTCTGGCATGACGAGGCCAGAAGATTGGCCCTGTCAATTCCAGCAGGAATAGCCCGCCCGTCCGCTTCCCGCCCAAAGGCTGCCGGGCGGCAAAGCGCCTCAATTCAGTCCTCGGCCGCGGGTCAAAGCACGACACTGCGGGACATTTCCGGCAATCTCATTTACCGGCGAACGACAACGACCAAATGGAGGACGGATGCCCAAGGTCAAAGGTGATACCGCTCTGGACAAGGAGCGCGCCAAAACAGAGAAGCTCCTCAAAAAGGTTGGATACACAGCCTTGAAGGAGGCCGGTGTGGTATCCAAGCGACCCGACCTCCCAAATCTAAAGATTGAAAAGCGAGGGAAGTAGCGCGGACACTCCCATGCTGACCTGACCGAAGGCACGCCCAAAATGTAGACGTCTGCTTTGCCTTCTCAAGCTAGGAGTGTGCAGGCGGCGCTTGCGACAACCACAAAGCGGACTGCTGGGGCCGGAAGAAGCTGTCGTATTTCCGCCCCGGTGCGATCCGATACTTCACAACTTTTTCACTTTCCAATTGGGGGCCATAGCAAATGAACGAAGAGACCGGCGTTCAGAAGTTGGTGCGCACGCTGCGTGCTCGAGCACCTGATGACGCAGCTGAATTGCTCGCTAGAGAGTCTCCCGAGTTCATCCGCGACACACTAAAGCTGTTGCCGGACGGGCACGCCCGTAAGGTGGCCGAGCATTTGCCACTGCATATGCGGCCCATCAGCTCTCATGACGGTGAGATGGGTTTCGCGATCCCCGAGTCGCTCGTCGACGTGATGGACCCGATCCCCGCCAGCGTTCCTGTCGGGACGACGGTTGCTGCCGCGGTGGAAGCTGTCAGAGGCGCCCAGGTGCCGACCGAGCTCACTTATCTCTACGTCACGGACGAGGGCAATAGACTGGTTGGCCTAGCGGTCCTGCGCGATCTGATGCTGAGCGAACCCGACGCGATTGTCGATCACATCATGCTGCCCAGGCCGTTCGCTCTTGATGTCGGTCTCTCTTTGAGTAACGCATGCAAGGCGGCGGTACGGCGTCACTATCCTGTCTATCCGGTGGTGGATGCGGAGAACCGGCTGCTCGGGCAGGTTCGCGGCTGGCGATTGTTCGAGCAGCAAATCATCGAGATTTCCGCCCAGTCTGGCCAGATGGTAGGCCTCCAGAAGGAGGAGCGCTCTTTTACGCCGCTGTTTTCAGCCTTCCTGAAGCGTCATCCGTGGCTGCAGTTGAATCTCCTGACGGCCTTCATGGCCGCATTCGTGGTCAGTTCGTTCACAGGCACGATCGAGAAGATCGTTGCTCTGGCGGCGTTTCTCCCGGTCTTGGCCGGGCAGAGCGGAAACACCGGCTGCCAGGCACTGGCTATGACGCTGCGTGGCCTTGCCCTGGGGGATGTGGACAAACGACCGAAGCTGCACTTGGTGATGAGAGAGGGCGCGCTCGCGGCCGCCAACGGCGTGCTCGTCGGCGTTGTTGCGGCTGCGGCGATGTGGTTCTATGCCTCGAGGCAACCGGCGTCGGCGGCGCAAGCGCCGATGCTGGCACTTGTGATCCTGCTTGCCATGTCCGGATCGTGCCTCATGTCCGGCATCTCCGGCGTGCTGATCCCGTTGGGCCTGCGCCGGGTAGGCGCCGATCCGGCGGTCGCCTCGGCGATCTTCCTCACCACCGTGACCGATATTGTAGGCATGGGCCTGATGCTGGGGCTGGCCACCATGCTCGTGCTGTAGCAAGCTGCGTGCGGTGACGCGTCCCTGGGCGTTGAGGCAATGAGCTGACCTCGCGTTCAAAGAAATTGCAAGACCCGGGCCGAATCGCACACGCCTCGTGAGAAGCACCTCCGGCAGCTCTCCGTCCCTTGCGAAACGCGACGGAAGGCCTTTGGAGAAGCCGTGGGTGACCTTGAAGCCTGGTGACCAGATACGCAGGATCGCCCACCCAATATTAATCTTGTCGGCTGTGCGATCCACTACTGATGAGATTTGATTTTGTTAAGCCTTGGGCCAAATACTTCAATCACGTGCAGCAATGTTGAGAAGAGTTTTTGACAATCAGCGCAGCCGAAATAGGAATAAACCCGATATCTTGTTGCGCAGCTGCAACAGCTGCTGAGGACTCGCATAAGTCCGGCGACCGTTCAGTCGCCTTTTTCTTGCAGTCGTGCTAAATCCCTCGCACTAGTCGGGTTTGGGGTGGGTTCTCGGCATGCAATCTTCGTTTCGAACGATCTTCGGCTTCGCCGCAGCGCTGCTTTGTGCCGGCGTGTTGCCGGCCGGCGCACAAGGTCTTTTTGGGGCCTATGACGATGCGTTTGCGGCCCGCATCGCCAGTCCGGCCGACAATGGAACGCTCGCCCAATTCGTCACGGTTGCGGTCAACGCTGGGCAATACGATCAGGCGATCTCCTCGATCGAGCAGTATCTGATCCAGTACCCCCGCGATGCGCGCGCCCGGCTTGCGGCCAGCCGGTTGTATTACCATGTCGGGTCCTATGAATTGGCCCGGCGGCAGGTGCAGTACGGCATCGAAGTCGGGGGTCTGACCGCAAGTGAGCAACAGGAAGCTGTTCGCCTGCTCGCCCGCATCGAGCGCGCGTTGCGTGGCGTCACCTGGGAACTCGCCCTGACCGGCGGCGTATTCAGCGCATTCACCGATTTTGAGCCAGGCGGGGCGCAGGACGACGACAGCTTCGTCTCGCCTTACGGGCAGGCGGAAGGTTTTGTGCGGTGGGACCTCGGCACGCCAAGTGCCGACGCGCTCGTTCTTTCGGGGTCGTTGACCGCGACTGAGCGTCTTTTCACGGAAGACCTGTCGGTTCCGGGTGGCGAGAAGACTTTTATCCACGGCAACGCAGCGATAACCTGGGACAAGGGACTGCCCAACAGCGGGATCGATTCGCTGCGCCTGCTGCTTTCCGCGTTCACCGTTACGGATCGTTTCGACAGCGACATTTACGAAACCGGTATCGGCCTCAGTGGACGTTTCGTCGTTCGCCCGACGGTCGAGACGACGCTCTTCGCCGGTGGCGGCTACATCGATCTAAGCGCCTCGCAAGGCATTTTCGCGGATAGCAGGGTCTTCTATGAGGCAGGCGGCAGCTACCGCTTCCGCAATGGCCAGGCGCTCGGCTTGCGCTTTGTCGGCTCGAATGACTTCGCTTCCGGATCGGGCGAAATCAGCCGCAGCTATACGGGCGAGGTCCGCTATGGCGGCCTGTTGATGAACGTACCGGATTTTTTCGCATGGTCGCACCAGATCGCCTTATCGGCCGGCCACAGCGACACTCCCGATCTGTCCGTCGGCATCGGCACAAATATCAAGAGCGACTTCTGGCGCATTGCCTCGGAAAGCGATTTTCAGCTGACGGAAGCGCAGAAGATCAGCGTCGATCTCGCCTACCGCAAAACCAACTTCGCCCTCGCCAACCGCGACCGAAAATCGTTCGAAATGCTCATGAGCTATACGTTGACGCTCAATTGAAAGAGGCCGCGATGAGGTATCATCAGATCGTCATTTTTATCGCCTGCCTCGCCTTCGCGGCACCATCCGCTGCTGAGACGGTCGGGTCGATGACGGCCTACCAGACCATCATCGTCCGCAATAACGGCGGGACGATGAACGTTGGCGCCGGCGTCGAACTCGGCGACCAGTTGCGCAGCAATCCCACCGGTCTCGGAATGCTGGTGTTCCGGGATGAATCGAGCGCCAAAATTGGTCCAAACACCAGCCTGACGATCGATGAGTTCGTCTACAATCCGGGCTCCGGGTCGGGAAAGATCGACATCGGGATGAACAGCGGCCTGGCCCGTTTTTATGGCGGCCAGGTTTCGAAAGGGGGCGTCATGCAGGTTGCGACGCCGCACATGGTGCTCGGAGCGAGAGGCGGCATCATCGAAGTGCTGGTGGCAGCCGGCCAGACCGTCGGCATATTGCGCGCCGGCCGCATGACCTGCACGATCAATGGCAAACGGCTGGTCATCACGAACCCGGGCTACGCCTGCACGTCGGACGATGGCAAGCTTCTGGCCGGCTACGGCGGCATCGACGCCTTCCCGATCTTGGACAGTATCGACCGGATAGCGGGAACCGGCCTGCCGGGCGCACCGGGTCCTGGGTTGGACGTAAGCGCAATTTGTGCGTCGGCTCTAGGCTCCTCGCTCAAAGTCTGCGGGTCCAGGGACGGCGCACTGCCAGGAGTGGTCATGGAATTCCCTGACAGCCCAACGCCACCTGCGGGCAGCGGGGGGCGGCGGGGCGAGTGTGAGGGTGAGGGTTGCTGCTACTACTACAACTGCGATTAGGCCTGGCTGCACGAGATGAGCCACTCGGTCGGTAGGCGCTGGGCTGATTGGCGGCAAGCCGGCAGACGCAAAATATCCGGCCTTGTGGTCGTGCTCCTGCTGCTCGCTTGCCATTTGGCTTTTGACGGGCCGTTGTCGCGCCTGCGTGAGCGGACGTACGACTTCTATCAGTTTCTCGCCCCACGTCAGGCGACGAGCAATCCTGTCGTGATCGTCTCGATAGACGACACCAGCCTCAAGGCACATGGGCGATGGCCCTGGAACCGTGGCCTCTTGGCCGATCTGGTCAATGGCATCACGCAGTCCGGTGCGGCGGTGGTCGGGCTTGCGCTGGTACTCCCCGAGGCTGACACCTCGCCTGAGGGCATGGCCGGAGACAAGCGCCTGGCAGCGGCGCTGTCCAAAAATCGAACGGCGCTTGCCGTCAGCCTGGGCAATGAAGCGACGGTTTCAGAAGCAGAACCCAAAGCCGGCTGGTCGATCGTCGGGCAAGTACCCGATACACTTCCCGGCTTCACCGGTCTTACCGGGTCGCTTGCCGAATTCTCGAACGCCGCCGCAGGCCTCGGCGTGATTCGCACCTTGCCCGATCCCGACGGCGTACTGCGCCATGTGCCGCTGCTCTGGCTTCGCAACACCCCTCAACGCGCGCAGCTGTGGCCGTCTTTCGCACTCGAGCTCCTGCGCCTTTACGCTGGACAGGACGGTTACACAGCCCGGATGAATGCAGCCGGGTTCGACGCACTCAGGATGGCAGGCGCCATTGTGCCGCTCGAGCCGGAGGGGAGCATCCGCCTCTGGGAAACCGCCACCGACACGCCTCGCCTGTCTGCCAGCACTATCCTTTCGGGCCATGGCGATCCGCGGCTGCGGGACGCCATCGCCATTGTCGACCTGTCGGCTGTGGGCCTGACGCAGTACCTGCCCACGCCGACGAGTCCAGCGCGACCAGGAGCGGAGATCCACGCCGATGCGATCGGCCAGATGCTTGCCGGGCGCTTCCTGGCAGAGCCAGCGCACGCGCGTATGCTCGAGCGGCTCTGGTTTCTCCTCAGTGCCGTCGTTTTCATCGGGCTTTCTGGAGTGCTCGCCGGGCGTGTCGTGCTTGGCGCCATCTCCCTGGCGCTGCTGGCCCTCACGCCGTTCGTGTTCGGCGCTCTCGAGTACAGCCTGCAGGGTGCACTCTATGACCCGCTGCAGCCGGCGCTTGCAACCATCATGGTTGCGGGCTTCGAAGGCTATGTCCTCTACAGGCGCAGCGAGCAGCGCCGGTCCACCCTGACGCGACAGTTCTCCCAATATCTGTCGCCCTCCGTGGTGCAGCGCCTCGCAAGCTCGGACACCGAGGCAATCCTGTCCGGCGAGAAGCGCGAGATCACAATTTTGATCAGCGACATACGTGGCTTCACGACCATGAGCGAACAGCTCGACACCCAAGAGATCGCCAAGGTGGTCAACCATTTCCTCGGCATTGCGACCGATGAGATCCTCAAGCGCGACGGCACCATCGACAAGTTCATGGGCGATGCGGTGCTGGCCTTCTGGAACGCACCGCTAGATCAACCCGATCATCGTGAGCGTGCGCTCGACGCGGGCCTGGCCCTTATCGAGCGGGTGAGGCGCGAAGACGCCGCCTTCACCGCGGATGGCCATCGCTCCATCGAAATCGGCGTCGCCATCGAGACCGGCATCTGCTCGGTAGGCAATTTCGGCTCCGAACGGCGCTTCGATTACACCGCGATCGGCTCCCCCGTGAACCGCGCGGCACGGCTCGAATCGACGACCAAGAAGCTGGGCATCCCCCTGGTGCTTGGACCCGGCTTTGCGGCAGCAGCATCGATGCCGGTCGTCCAGGCGGGCGCCTTTGAGCTCCAGGGTTTCAAGGGCGAGGTGCCGGTTTTCACCGTTCCGGAGATGCAAGCTGCTCAACAAGGTATGAGCCGCGAAGTAGAGAGCCAACGTGGTGAGAAATCTGGCGCCCCCGCCATGGTGGTTGGTTCGCCGCCATCCGTGCAAATGGCGCCGCTTGACCTGACACCCCGAACCCGGAGCATCCGCTGATCGGATCCAGCGGATCGCAAGATGCAATTGTCACGGGCACAGACGGACATCTTGTTTCGGCGACCATCGAGGGATGCGACGGCTTGCGTCACTCGTCCTTGAAAGTCACCTTCATATGTTTTTGGACCATCGAGGCGAGGTCCTCGGCATCCCAGTTCGTGAGCCTGATGCAGCCGTGAGAGAAGGTCTTCCCGATCTTGCCGGGTTCGGGCGTGCCGTGAATGCCGTAGCTTTCGATGGAGAGGTCGATCCAGATTGATCCCACGGGATTGTTAGGGCCGGCAGCAATGGTGAAGGGCCGCTTGGTTTTGACTCCCTTGAATGCAAAATCGGGATCGTAGTGATAGGTCGGGTTGTGCACCACCCTTTGGATCTCTGCCTGCCCACTTGGTGCCGGCTTCTCGTCGCTCCCGATCGAGGCAGGGTAGACGGCAAGCGCTTTATTGGAGGGGTCGAGCACGCGCACCTGATGAGCGCCTTTGTCGACTTCCACGCCGGCAATGGTGGCGGGAGGTTCACCCCGGCCAACATCTGGTACCAGCAGCGTGGTTCCAGCTTTCCTGAATCCGGTGCCTGGGTTTAGCCTCCTGAGCAATGGTTCGCTCACATGGAAGCGCTCCGCCAGCTTCTCGATCGAGTCGTGATAGCCAAGCCTTCTCAGGCGAGCCATCCTCTCCATGCGCCCCGGAATGCGTTTGGTGAAGGGGCCGCGTACATCTTTGCGGGTCAGTTCATAGGTGACCAGAGCTGGGCTGGTGGAGGTTGCCATCAGCTTGTCCCAAGTCGCCTGGGTGAGCTTGCCATCTGGCGCCAGTCCGTTCGACGCCTGGAAGGCCTTGACCGCCTTGGCGAAGTTCTCTCCAAGGCGGCCGTCGATGAGCCCCGGTGAGAAGCGCGCACGATCCAAAAAAATTTGCGCCTTCAGCACGGCAGGATCGAGCCCTTTCGGACCGCCGGCGGAGAATTGCGCCTGATTTACCGCGGCTAGATCCAGCTTGGCCGCCTCCGTCCCGCCGCATGCGAAGGCGAGTGCAATGGCGAGGAGGAGAAGGAGCCTGATCATCGATGTCACTCCTTACGTTAAATCGCACCTGATCTGTCTCTATGACGCGCTGTGGCAGATCTGGTTCCATTCGCCGGTAGGAGGATCATAGGCAACCAGCCTTACGCCGCCGACCGGTCCGCGACGTTCGATGCCCATGCCTTGCCCCTCACGAGAGGCGTTGCTGGCCGCGCAGATCGGCAGTGTAAAAATGGTCTGGCCATCTTGACGTGAGCTTCTACCTTCAAAACTGCCCAATTACCTGGACCGGCAGTCAAATGGTCTCAGGGCAGCAATGAGGAGATGCGCTGGGAACCCGGCTCGTCGGGCGGGTATTCTATTGATCTTCGGTATCGACAGATCCATGTTCCGTCGTCACTGTGATCGCGTTGTCGCCCGCGATTGCCCTAGCGTATTCGAAGCGCTCCAACTTCTGTTCTGCCGACAGGCCTTTGAACATCGCGGTGGCCGAGTTCGTGATTTTGAAGTCGCCGCAACTCGGACAGCGAAACTCCCGGATGTCGCCAACTGTCTCCGAATTAACGAGTGCCTGCTCATCTGTGATAGGGCAAATTGCGGCCATCCAAGCCATCGTGGTCCTCCGTCCTAAGGCCGTCCTCGATTATCCAAAAGGCATCGTCGAGTGCAAAATCCATTTCTGCCGACGCTCACCCCACCTGGAGTACTCCACTGAGTAGATTGCGCTCTCCACTCTCCAACCCGGAATGTGGATTAAAGCCAGTTCCTCGGCGAGCGATTTGCTGGTGAGCGGTAGGCGCTCTCGCTCTGGAGCCTCTCCCAAACGATCGGAGATGTTCATGTAGCGTCGGGCAGGACCGAAGGGCCGGAACGTGGCGTTTTCATCTCTTCGGCAATCACCAGTAGCGCCTCCAGAGCGACGGCGATCCCCGACATCACCGTACTTATGTCTGCGCTGCCGCCGAGCGTCGAAAGTTCGGCCGCTCGCGTTTGCATGCTTTGGCTCAGCTCTTGTAACTTCAGGCGCAGCTCGTCATCCATGTATGTTCTCCAAGCTTGACGCTGGAGGAACGCGCCTGCTTACAACCCGTTCCGCCGGTGGCCGCAGAGAACCAGAGACACCGCAGATGCTACAACTCGCGCTGTGGCGGCGCTTAGGATGGGCGGTGGATTGAGCCTCAGCGACTGACCGTCGGCAAATAGCGGATGCTTCAGTCTCGAAAAGGTGCTGGACGGCTCGATATGCACCGCCCCTTGGCCCTGGGTGCTGGTCCCATGCACAGTAAGGCCGTGCAAGTGCGCGCGGCCTCTGGGCTCAACATTCCAGTCGTCATGGTCCAAAGTTGTCCCAAGGCGGGTTCTCACCAAAGTGGGCGGCGAGAAGCGTTACGAAGCTTTGAACTTTGGCGGAAAGATGCCTTCTTGACGGGTACATCGCGTATATCGACCGGCTTACCGGCTTGAACTGGGGCATCACTGTCTCCAGCTGGCCCGAACGAATGGCTTCTCCAACAAGGAAAGTGGGGCAAAGTACTATGCCTGCTCCACCCAGCGCCGCATCGCGCAGGAGCTGCCCGTTCGTTGCCGTCATCCGTGCAGTGATTTTTACCGCCACTTCCCCCTTTGGTCCGTCGAACCGCCATTTTCCGCGGCTGGCGCGCAACGCGTAGTCCAGACAATCATGGTCGTGGAGATCCGACGGCTTTGTGGGACGCCCGCGTCTGTCCAGATAGTCGCGCGAAGCGCAGACCACCTCGCGTGAGGGCGCGATTCGGCGAGCAACCAGATTGGAAACCGTGAGTGGAGCGATGCGTACCGCGACATCCAAGCCCTCTTCCACGATATCAACCACACGGTCGTCCAACACCAACTCAACCGACACCTCCGGATAGACCGCGAGATATTCTGCAACGACTCTCCCAAGGTGCATCGCGCCGAAGGAGATCGGCGCGCTGACACGCAGTGAGCCGGTCGGACGTGCCTTGCTCTCGGCCGCGCTCGTACGAACTTCCTCGACATCCTCGATTATGCGCAGACTGCGCTCGTAGACGGAGGCGCCGACCTCTGTCAGGCTGATGCGCCGGGTCGTCCGGTTGAGAAGGCGTGCGCCAAGCCACTCTTCCAGCATTTGGACATGCTTGCTCACGGCCGCTGGCGATAGTCGCATCCGCTTGGCCGCTCCAGCGAAGCTGCCTTCACCGACGACGTTGGCAAACACGGTCATGCTGGTCAGCCGGTCCAACTGCAATCACCTCTTTCATTCACGTTTCGTGAATTCACCATCCATATTTCCCTCCATTATCAATCCACGGTGGACAGATTATCTGAAGCCAGGCCGGGATCAATTGCCCGATCCGTCTCTCTAACATTTGCCCGAAACGTCGGCGTCGAGTGCCTTCTTGCGGGCTGGAGGTGATCATGTCTCTGACCAAAGCAGCCCTTCAGGAGAAACAGGGAGCCACTGTTCGCATGTGGCTCTCCGTGCTCACCGTATCGCTGGGTATTTTTTCGATGATCACTGCGGAGCAACTCCCTGTGGGGCTGATTCCGGCAATTTCTTCCGAGTTGAATGTCTCTATTGGGAGTGGCGGTCTCACGGTGACGATACCCGGCGTAATTGCGGCGTTCGCTTCTATCGGTTTGCCGTTGGCAGTGGGGAGGCTCGACCGGCGTATTCTGATGGCGGGCCTGCTCGCGGCAATGGCTGCGGCGAGCGTGATTTCAGCGCTTGCAACGAACTTTCCCGTTCTGCTCGCGTCCAGGCTGCTCGTCGGGATCACCATCGGTGGCTTTTGGGCGATAGCCGGGAGCATCGCAGTACGCCTTGTTCCTGGACCGTCCGTGCCGCGCGCCATGACTATTGTCTTCGGCGGTGTAAGTGCCGCTGCGGTGCTGGGCGTGCCGGCCGGCACGATCATCGGTGATCTAGTCGGCTGGCGCGGCGCGTTCTGGTCTCTCGCCGGTCTGAGCTTTGCCATACTGCTCGCCGCCCTGCTTGTGCTTCCGAAGCTGGAGGCGGCGCAGCCTGTGGAGGTGAAAGCCCTGCGTGCGCAATTGCGCAATCCCGCCCTTCTGGCGGGCGTGGTTGCGACCGCACTGCTGGTGGCTGCTCACTACGGTGCCTACACCTTCGTGAGCCCGGTGTTGCTGGAGGTCTCGGGCGTCACTGCAGGGAGCATAGGCTGGCTACTGTTGGGGTATGGCATTCTCGGAATGATTGGCAACGCCGTCGCAGGCGTCTGGGCCGCCAAATCCGTCGGTCGCACATTGGCCTGCATCGTCATTGGGCTCGGCGCCACGCTGGCTCTCTTCCCTTTGCTCGGGGTCACGCCGCTCACAGGAACCATCCTGCTGCTGGTGTGGGGCTTCGCGTATGGCGCGGCGCCCATCACGCTGCAGACGTGGGTGCTGAGTGCAGCACCAGAAAGCGCGGAGACCGCGACGGCCATCTACTGCTTCACTTTCAATCTTGCCATCTCCGTGGGTACCCTAGCGACCAGTCAGATCGTCGACACGATGGGCGTGAACAGGGTCCTCTGGGTCGACTCCGCCATCATCCTGCTGGTGCTGCTGCCGGTGTGCCGCGCACCCATGCTTAACCGGAACATCGGAAACTCGTAGACAGCAAGCCATCCTGTGCCGCCATCTGTCTATGATGCTGTGTAGGTTGAAGTAGACCTTCGTTCCTCTGTCTTGAAAGTCACGCGCGTCACATCAAACGCGGTTCCGCCGCAACGTGCGGGTGCCGATGCTTTGCGCCCCCGGAGGACAACTGGCTACTTGAAAAAGGACTTGATCCCCTCGTCGATATGTGTGCTGATATGAGATCGATCTCATGCCGCGCTCTCAATTGCTGTTTCTCTACGGGAGCGCGCTCTGGGAAGCATATGTCTGAATGACGATGAAGAGGGAGGTTCAAGTGAGGAAATTGATCGCGTGGCTGGCCTTGGCCACTACCACGCTCGCGTTCGCGTCTGCGGCGTCGGCGGGTGAAACCATCGACCGGGTTACCTCGAAGAAGGCAATGGTGGTCGCCACAAACAGCGGTTGGCCGCCGCAGAGTTTCCTCGACGACAGTAATCAGTTGGTCGGCTTCGATATCGACGTCTCGAAGGAGATCGCAAGGCGCCTCGGTGTGGAGGTCAGTTTCGACACGCCGGACTGGGCGACGATGACGGGCGGCCATTGGCAGGGACGCTACGATCTGGGTGTCGGCTCGGTGACGCCGACCAAAGCGCGGGCCAAGGTGATCGATTTCGAAGGCATCTATTATTATAGCCCCTACGTTTACGTGGTTCACAAGGACAGCCCGGCCAAATCGGTCGCCGACCTGAACGGTAAGATCATCGGCGTCGAGACCGCCACCACGTCGGAGGATTTCATCCGCAGACAACTCGAGATCGATGCTCCCGGCCTGCCGCCCATCGAATACAAGCTGGAGCCAGGTGAGATCAGGACTTTCGCCGACTCAATGCTGCCGTTCGACGATTTGAGGCTTGGCGACGGCGTGCGCCTCAACGCGGTCATCGCACCAGAACAGACGGCTCAGAACGCGATAAAGAACGGCTACCCGTTGCGTGTCCTGGAAGGCGGCTATGCCTTCCGTGAGCCGCTGGTGGTGATCGCGGAAAAAGGTGATGCCGAGTGGAATGCCAAGATCGGCGGCATTCTCGACGAGATGAAGAAGGACGGTACCCTCGCGAAACTGACCACCAAGTGGTACGGCAAGGATTACAGCGCCGACTGAGGAGCGTCGTGGATAAAGCTTGAGCGGGATGCATTCAATTGAACATCCCGCTCCATCTGTTTTGTTTCAGCCGCATTTCCACGACACCGGGCGGCTCCGCCTGCCTGCAAAATGCTCTAGTGCCGCCACCTCATCATATTGATCATGACATGTCCTGACACCTATTACCGACGCACGCTTGCCGACAACACCATCAGACCGCCGCTGAGCGGCGTTTCCGAGTGCGAGACAGTCGTTGTCGGCGGCGGACTGGCCGGCCTGACAACGGCGTTGCAGCTGGCTCGCGCCGGCCAGCAGGTCGTCGTGCTTGAGGCGCAGCGGATAGGATTCGGCGCTTCCGGTCGCAATGGCGGCTTCGTCAATCCCGGTTTCGCCACCGGCACCGACAACATCGCCGCGATGGCCGGCGTCGACGCGGCACAAAAACTGCACCGCCTGTCCATCGAAGGCGTCGACTTCGTGCGGCAGACGATCCGCGATCTCGACATCAAGGCGGCAGAGCCGCGCTCCGGTATATTGAGCGTGCTTCGCCACGATGGTGGCGCCGCGCTCAAGGCATATGCCGAGCAACTGGCGCGGGATTTCGACTATCGGCTCGACTATCTCGATCGCGACCAGGTGCGAGCGGTGCTGCATTCGGATCGCTACCACCAAGGCCTGCGCGATCCCAGCGCCTTCCACATGCATCCGCTTAACTATCTGCGCGCCGTTGCTGGCGAGATCGAGCGGCTGGGCGGCAGGATATACGAGAGAACGGCTGCCGTTGAAGCCAACCTTGACGGCGCCGAAAAGATCTTGCGTACCGACAGCGGCGAAGTGCGCGCCCGCCAGGCCGTAGTTGCCACCGGCGGATATACGGGGCCACTGGTCGGTCGGCTGCAGCGGGCATTCCTGCCGATCGCCACTTACGTTATGGTGAGCGAGGAGGCGCCTGACCTCATCGCCAAGTCGATTACGACGACCGACGCCGTCGGCGATAACCGTCGCGCAGGCGATTATTACCGTGTTGTCGAAGACGGCAGGCGGCTGCTCTGGGGAGGGCGCATCACCACCCGGGCAGCCTCATCGGGCGTGTTGGCGAGGCAATTGCGCCGTGAGATGGTCACCACTTATCCGCAGCTCGAACACCTCAAGACCGAACTCGCCTGGTCCGGGCTCATGTCTTATGCCCGGCACATGATGCCCCAGATAGGCCCGTTGCAGCCGGGCGTCTGGTACCTCACGGCTTTTGGTGGCCATGGCATCAACACCACGGCGATCGCCGGCAAGTTGATCGCCGAAGCCATACTGGGACAATCGGACCGCTACCGGCTGTTCACACCCTTCGGCCTTGCCTGGGCGGGCGGCCCGGCTGGACTTGCGGTTGCGCAACTCACCTACTGGAAGCTGCAGGCGCAGGATTGGTGGCGCGAGCGGGCCCGCTGACCGCAGGGAGATCGAAGACGTGATCGGCCGACTATTGCTCAACCACCCGGACGCGGCGCGCCGCGTTGGCGTGTTCTTCGTGCTCGCCGCCATCGCCGCCGGCCTGTATGGGCTCGGCATCAAAGCCAGTTGGCTCGGCAAGCTCGTTCCGTGGTCCGTCGAGTGGCTCGCCGCCAACCCGGACGTCGGGCGGGCGGTCTCGGCGGTGCTGATCGCATTGATCTTGGTGGCGAACTGGAACGCGCTGCGGTATCTCAGCCGCAAACAGCAGATTGTGGCAGTCTGGATAGAGCTGTTCGTGTTGCTAATGTTGTTTTTCTATTCCTTCGACTTGTCCTTCGCGTTCATCGCCAAGAAGATCGGCTTCCTCGTCTCGAAGGGTGTGGTGACGACCCTCTACATTTCGGCCATTTCGATCGCCATTGCCACCCTCATCGCCTTCGTTGGCGCCATCGCCAAACTTTCCCGCAACGGCGTGGTCTATGGCTTGGCGACCTTCTATACCTCTCTGTTTCGTGGCTTGCCGTTGCTGATGCAGATCTACATCATCTATCTCGGCCTGCCGCAGATTGGCTATGTGATCGGCGCCGTGCCGGCCGGTATCATGGCGCTGTCGCTCTGCTACGGCGCGTACATGACCGAGATCTTCCGGGCCGGCATCGAAAGCATCTCGCGCGGCCAGACCGAGGGTGCTACGGCACTCGGCCTTAGCGCTAACCAGACGATGTTCCTGGTGATCCTGCCGCAGGCGATGCGGGTCATCGTGCCGCCAACCGGCAACCAGTTCATTGCGATGCTGAAGGATTCTTCGCTGGTCTCGGTGGTCGGGGTCTGGGAGATCATGTATCTCGCACGCACGCAGGGCCAGACCGAGTTCCGCCACATCGAGATGCTCATCACCGCCTCGATGATCTATTGGCTGCTCTCGATGGGGCTCGAGTTCCTGCAGTCGCGGATCGAGGACCGGTTCGGGCGCTCACTCAAGCGCTGATCGTCATCCGTGATTTTCGCCAAAGCGAGTTGCACAGCACCGCAACAGCCAGCTTCGGAGAGCAGCTGCAGATTGTACGCCACAGCACGCCGTTCGGCGACGCCGTCAAGGGTGAATCAACCCGGTATTTCATCGGCTTAGCCCGATCGGAGGGCAGAATAGAGCAAGTGCTGGACGAGCATGGTCGTTGGCCGACTGCCCGGCAACTTCGACCGATTGCTGGATTTCACCCGCGCCGACAAATCGATAAAATCAACGACTTTAACATGTCCTCCGGGCCAACCATTATCGCTATGTATCGATGGTAGCCGAGTTCGCCACGTGGTTCGCCAATAGGTTTGTCAGGCAGTGGTTTGCGCGTTACCAGCCGCACGACTCGGTCCATGCCCTGCACAGCCAAACGCACCGGCGAGGTTCCCGGGAATGAAGCTCGGCATGGTGTTTCGTTCCTTTGAAGTGGGCGTGTTTGGGGGAAGACCGTAGTCGGCGTGTTCGCGCCCGGTGGAATTTTCGAAGAGTTGTTTCCAACGGCGGGAACGAACCAAACTTCCATGCATTTAGCTCTGGCTTCGTTCATTCACTCTTTCTTCTGGGAGCTGGACCATTGTCATCCGGAGGCTATCTCTTGGCCGACCAACAAACCAATGACGTTTCCATCGTTGATCTGATACCTGCCCTGCGGGCTTTCGCGCGCACCTTCTGCCGCGTTCCAGACGATGCCGACGATCTGGTGCAGGAAACGTTGACCAAAGGGCTCGCCAACATCGACAAGTTCGAACCCGGTACACGCATGAAGTCGTGGCTCTTCACCATCATGCGCAACACCTACTACACGCGGATCAAGATCGCTGCACGGGAAGCGCCAGGCCTTCTCGACTGCGCGTCTTCGAGACCGATTTCGGAAGCTACCCAGGAATGGACCGTTCAGAGCAAGGAAGTTCACGGCGCCATCCAAAAGCTGCCCGAACATCAGCGCGAGGTGCTGATGCTGATCGGCGTTTTAGGAGTGGGCTACGAGGAAACCGCCGAAATCTGCGGCTGCGCGGTAGGGACGGTCAAGAGCCGGCTGAACCGTGCCCGCGCCAACATCCTTGAGCTACTCGGGGAGAGCTCGTTGCAGACATTGATAGAAAGGCGAAATCAGCTGTCGGATGGTCAGCTCGATATAGAGGTCGACAGCCGCAGATAATCAGCTCTTCACGTCTCGCCGATGCTTCTCGACGAGAGCATTTTGCAATTCGATCGCCAGCTTGGATAGGCGGTCTGGTATCTTTTCCTGCTCTATGGCGGCCAGCAGGGAAGCAATCTCCCGATCCACTGCCATCTCGACAAGCAGATCCGTGGTATCGTCGCTCGAATGAGACATCACGTTCTCTTGATAGCATCCCTAGATCCAAGTCTGGTGGATGAGCGCTCGGCACTACAAGGCGTTGTCGGCCGCTGAGAGGCTCACCGGCGGCCCTTGCACAGTTTTTCCTCCGTGCCGCGGCAAGACGCGGCGCGGTGGCGTCAGTCCTTCAGCAACCGGTTTGCGGCGTGATCCTGAAATTGATCGGACTTGGTTCGATTGCCGTCCAGCCCGCGCTCTCGGCCATGCTGCTTCCTGTCGCGGTTGGACAAAACCGCGTTTTCCTCGATCTTGTCCTTGTCCAAGGTGGTCATTGCGCCGGCGCCGGCACCTTTGCCTTGGCTGCCTTGGCCGAAATGCTTTTTGCCGCCGGATGCCATGATCTCCTCCTTCGAATCCAGGACACCGATCGGTGCCGACGCCCGAACCGGCATCGCGCTGTAATGTTCCGTCTCACCCAGCAAGCAGGAAGGCGTCGCCATCCCATGACCGAAACGGCTTCTCGCCGTCGATGACGACCCGCAATTGGTGAGCTTGCGCAAGACGGCCGATGTCGGCCCGGTCCAAAGAAAGCGATCCGCGATAAGAATAGTTCAGCAATGCGAGCCGGCCCGGCCGTTTGAGAACGCGCGCAATTTCATCGAAAAGCCGCTCAGCCATGCCGGCCAGGACCAGGTAGGGAAAGCTGTCGACCGCCAACACGCAATCGAAACTGTCGTCGTCGAAGTCGGCCAGATCGAGACCGGAGGTTTGGCGCAGTTCGACATTGCCGAGCGTTGCGCATTGCTCGGAGGCGATAGAGATCATCCGCGACGATATGTCGATGCCGACCATCCGCTTGAAGGAATTGAACAGCGCGCGCTCGAAACGTCCGATGCCGCAACCGATGTCGAGAATGTCTCGTTCAATTCCGGTGAATTCTCGCGCCTCGAGCCATTCAACGATTTCGTCGGTCATGGCTGTCAGCCGCTCGTCATCGCCAAGGGATCCTAACTGGACACTTGCGGCTGTCGAAATTGCTGCCGCGGCATCAAAACTCGAGGCCAGCCGCGTGACGACGGCGATATCCGTCTCGCCGTTACCGCGTTCATGCCGAACGGCGCCGCCTGTCGCTCGCAAAGTGGCAAGGACGCCCGGTTTGTGGCGCAGCAGTCCAGCGACCTTTCGCAGTCTTTCAGCATCGCCGGTATCCGCCGGACGGACTTTCAGCACGACCTCCGCCAATTCCGCCGCTTCAATTGTGGGCGGCAGGTGAAGCGCCAGCCTGACGAGAACAGCTTCGGCGCAGGCACCATCGGCCATGCAATCTTCGACCGCCCGTCTGACCGATGTCCGGCGCTGCGCGTGCACACTCATGACATCAACTCCGCGTCCAGATCCTCCGCATCGTCCACCTGTCAACGGCGCCCCAGCCGTATTTGTAGGGCTCCTGGCCGCGCAGGAAGTCGAACTCGCGCGCATCCTCGCGGATCGACTCCGCGATCGCGTGGCCGATCAGGATCGCCCCTGGGCTCTCCTCGGCATAAGCAGGATCGAGGCCGCCGAGATAGGCATAGGCGCGGCCGCGGTGGTGAAATCCGTAATAGGCGGCGACAGTCGTGCCATCGATCGCGAGCAACCAGCATCGGACCAGGCCGTGAGCATCGAGCAAGGGAAGTGAAAGCCCATGGAAGTGCTGCACGGCGGGGTCGGCCAATACACCACCTCCATGTCCAACCCAGCGTGCCTGGTGCAGGCGGATCAATTGGTTCAGGAAGTTCTGATCGCCCCGCGCTGACGCCAACGCGAGCCGGCCGCGTCTGGACGCCGCTTGGCGCGCCCGGCGCAACTGGCGCCTGCGCCGAGCGGGAACGCAGCCGGCCAACGTGTCGTCGCCGGCAACAGCAAGCACGGGACAGGCTGCATGAATTACCGGCCTCTCGACCGTTAAACCGGGATGCGCGATCGTAAGACCGGCACTGTTTTGCGGCAGATCAGACAAGATCCATTGTGACCACCCGACCGAGCAGATCGTTTCGGCAATGGTGGCGACAACCGCCGCCTCGATATCCCGGACAGCCAGGATGTCCAGATAATCACTGAGCGAAATACCGACCGGAAGCAGCTTCGAACCGGCCGTTCCATGCTCGAGATAGAGTGGCGCCAGCCCGACCAGATCGCCGCCACGCCAGACCGCAACTGTCGCCAGTTCACCGGGTGCGAATGCGCGCCACCATGGCACCAGCCAGGCGGGGGATTGGAACGGCGTCGCAGAGGAACTCTGCTCCCACAGTTTCCACCAGTGCGGCGTCAAGGCATCGAATTTTACGGGGTCATCGATGATTTCGCTGCGCAACACTGCTTTTCTCACGGTGCCGCAGCGAAGCGCCGGCAATCTGTGCCAAGTTGTGCCAGCGCCTGATAGGCAGCCATATACGACGAGATCATCCGTTCCAGCGAAAACCGCCGTCGCGCCTCCACCCGGCACGCCTCGGCGTCCAGGCTGGGCGCCGCAAGAATGGCTTGGGCCATCTCGTCGACTGTGTTGACGAGAAAGCCCGTCCTGCCGTGCTCGATGACATCCGCAAGCGCACCATTCGGGAATGCGACCACCGGGGTACCGCAGGCGAGGGCCTCCATGGCGACAAGCGAGCTTGTCTCGGCGGCGAGGCTTGGAATGACCAGACAGCGGGCTGCGTTGAGAAAGCGCCTCTTGGCGTTAAAACCGAGCGGGCCCAGGAAGCGGCGGCGAGCATCAAGACGGGATTGGACCTCGTCGCGAAAGTAGCGCGTATGTGTTTCGTAGGGGTAGACCTTGCCGCCGATGACCAGGGGCACGCCCGCCTGTTTGGCCGCGTCCAGGGCCAGGTGAATGCCCTTTTCCGGGCAGACTCGGCTGAGAACCAGGGCAAAGTCTCGCTTCGGCTGCACCAGGCTCAGTGCTTCGATGTCAACGCCGTTGGGAATCGGCGCCACCAGTCTGGCCCCTGGTGGCGCCGTTTGCTGCTGGGTGGGCGAGACCGCATGGAGCCACAGGTCGTCGCGCGTCGGTCGCAGAGCCTCGGCCGGATACCAGTCCAAGGGCAGGTGGAGGCTCACCAGGGTCGGACCATCGTCGGGCAAATAGGCATGAAAATCGATACCGTGCAGATGAGCCACATCGATCGGCCATCGGGCGCGGGCAGCGGCGATCGCTTTGCGATGAGCCTGCTGCGCGCGGCTCTTCGCCGCCTCGTCGAGCACGCCGTTTTCAGCCGGTATTTCCACAAGGGTACCGCTCGCGCTGGAGCCGCGGCAGCCAATGACGATAGAGCGGTGGCCGGCGCGAACCAGCTCCCGATCGAGCATCGACAGAACCTGTTCGGCACCGCCGACAGCATCGGGTCCGACGGGTGCGAGAGGGTAGGCGACATTGAGGACAGTGAGCGCCGCGGCTGGTTGCGCCTCGGTCCCGTATGCCGCACCACCTGTCGATGATGCCGCTAATTCGTCCAATGTGTCAGGCGTCTGATGCATTGGCAGCATGACACTTTCACGCTGCCGAGGCCCGCCGCGTCGGGAGCGAAGCGGACGTCATGCCGGGCGCATAGCGGCGGATCATGGTTGCGCAGAATTCCGCGAACTCCTCCGGCACCAGAGGTGGGCTGGTGTGGTGGGGCATCATTCCGCGATGCTGCGGTGTAAAGCAAAAGGTGACCGTCACGTCGAAATCGGCGAGTGCCTCCATCTGCCGGTCAAACCAGTCCAGCGCGTTCGGCCGGAAGCTGTCTGCCCAGGAAAGCCCCGTGCGCATATTGGTGACGCCCAGCCGCTTCATCCAGGCGACGGCATCGTCCAGCCGGGCGTCCTCGAAATGAAACCACTGCACCAGCCCCATTGCGGGCGTGTAGCGCAGGAACTCCTCCAGCGCAGGTTTTGGCGTACCGTCCTGGCGTAGCAGCCCCATGTGGAAATGTCGATAGTAAGAAGAGCCCTCTGCCTCGCGATGCCGCGTCGTTGCTTCCCATTCGCGCGGAAGATCGTAGAGGCTGTACCACTGGATGCGTGGTGCGTTGCCGATCAGCAACTCGGCGGTGCGCTTGAGCCCCCAGACCTGGATTTCTTCCGCGCCGAAGGTCGATACGCCGACTTCGCTGACCCAGATGGGAAGGTTGGTGACGGTCGCGATCTCGCCGATCTTCTGTGGCCATTCGTGGATCTGCCACAGGTTCCAGTCGAGCGGAAAGCCGTGCACGGCGACGGCATCGACATGGTCCAGCACGCCGAATTCCTTCATGCGGGTGATAAAGCCCGGATCTATCGGCGAGATGCCACCGAGTACTTTCGTCAAAGACGGGTTCTCCGACGCGATTGCGTCAGCCGACAAGATCGCCATCCTGGCAAAGCGGCTCCAATCGGGATCGAGCTCTGGGTCCCAATGCGATTTGTTGTTGGGCTCGTTCCAGATCATGGCGGCTTCAATCATGGAGCTGTCCTTTCGAGGGGTAGATGGCGCCGCCGCCGGCCGGGTCCCCGGCTGCGCGGCAGAAATAGACCTCCTGCTCGGGGTGCAGAACGATCTCGAAACCGGCGCTGCGCAGCATCGCTTCGGTGCAGGCGCGGTTTGGAATCCACCAGTTGGTGGGATCGTCGGCATAGCGGTGCTCGATAAAATGCAGCTTGGGAAACTGCGGCTGGTCGAACAGGTCATGCGTCCAGAAATGATAGTTTTCTTCCAACTCGGGCAGATCCGCGCTGCCGCGCTGCATGGACTGGAAGATCATCAGGTCACGGGCGACATGTTCGCGGATCAGGTCGAGCGCGAGCAAGGGGTGGCGCAAATGGTAAAGCACCCCCATGAACAGCACGACATCGAACGTCTCGCGCAGCGAGCCGACGTCGTAGACCGAAAGCTTCTGGAATTCGATCTCGCAATCGGCAACCTCGGCGGCAAAGCGAGCCTGCGCCAGGTAGGCGTCATCGAAATCGATGCCGAGGACACGGTCAGCACCTCGCCGTTTCATCTCGATGGAGTAAAATCCTGCATTGCAGCCGATATCGAGTACGGCCTTGCCCCTCAGATCAGCGGGAATGGCATTGGCAAATTTGCGCCATTTGATCAGCGGGTAGTTGCCCAGAAAATGGTTGGGAGCGGTTTGGACGCCGGCAAGTTCCATGTTGTGGAACCATGGGCCGAGCGCATCGATGCGGCGGCGGATTTCGGCATGGGAATGCAGCATGGCTCAGGCTCCTTCGCCAGGAACGACGGGTACATGCGACTGCGCGCCGGGCATGATCATGGTGGGCCGGCGCTGCGCGGATGAGGCGTCGTTTTCAAGCAACCGCAGAGCTGTTCGATAGCCGTTGAAAGTGCCGACATCGACATAGTCCGACCCAGCCCTGACACCAAAAGCTGTACCGCCGGCCGCAATATAGGCGTTGACCAAAGTGCCGATATATTCGTCACTGCGCTCGCGCTCACGCCAGAGTGCCGCAAGCTGATGCAGGATATGGCCCGGCATCTTGAACGCACCCCAGACCCAGTTCGTGGCGGCATCCTGTCGTTTGACCTGGATTTCGATCACGCGCTCGTGGACGTCGGTGACGACGGCGTCGAAGAATTCCGGCTGATCCACCGGGAAAAGCAGAAATGAGAGCTGATCGTCGGGCAAATGGCGGAAACCGTCCTCGGGAAACCAGATCGTATCGGGAAGGCCGACCAGGACGACCTCGTCGGGCGCGACGAGGGGCGCCGCCCGGAAGATCGCATCGCACAGACCGACGGGGTTCGGCTGCACCACGAAGAGAGCCGCCGCGTCACCGTAGCCGGCGGCGTAGTATTCAAGGATGTCGGATTTGCCCGATCCGATGATGAAGCAAATCTTGTCGACGCCGGCCTGCACCATGCGCCGTACCAGATACTCGCTCACGGCGCATGGACGCTCGGTCTGTCCATCGATCCGGCTACCGACCGGCAGCAGCTCTTTCGAGAAGCCGAGCGGCTGAATGCGGCTGCCGCGCCCGGCAGCGGGTACGATGCCCAACATCAGACCGCTTCCCTCATCGGTTCGCCGGGAGATCTTTGAAAGGCCTCGTTCAGGATGCGATCCAGTTCCGCCGCGCGCCGTGCCGAAGTGTGTTCGCCCAAGACCCGGTCGCGGGCACGCCTTCGAATGCCGTCGAGCTCGCGCTCCGGCAATCGCAATGCGGCGACCACATCATCGGTGTCATGCGCCAACAAGATTTCGCGGCCGGGTTCGAAAAATTCGGTCAGGCCCGGCCATGCATCGGTGACGATGGCAGCCCCACACGCGGCCGCTTCGAAGAGCCGTCCCGACGGGCACCAGCCCTTTTGCGCCATCGCCTCCCGGGTGACGTTCAGTGTCAGGCGAGATGATGAGAAGAAAGCCGGATGGTCGGCTGGCGGAAGATGCCTGACAAAGAAGATGTTGTCGCTCCATGGGAATTCCTGCGGATATTGCGCGCCGCCAATGATGAAACGGTGGTCAGGCAGGCGCGCGGCCGGGCGGACCAGCAGCTTTTCGACGCCGGCCTGGCGATCCGCCGCGTAAGTTCCGAGATAGGACAGATCACCGGCGAATTCGGCCCGCTTCTCTGCCGGCCGGTGTTGGTCGGGATCGACATGCCCATAGAGCGGCACCACGTGACGCGCGCCCAAAACCGACTTAAGCGCCTCGATCGCAGAGCCGCCGGTGTAACTCAAAACGAGGTCGAAATCGGCGAGACCCTCAGGTCCGAAATAGGGCGGACGCTCGCCTTGCTCGATGCGGGCAAGCGTGACCGGAGTGTCGAGATCGTAGAAGACACGCAATCCGCGACCTGTCTGCTGCGCCAGCCGCGAGGCCTCCACGGCGTCGGCACAGTAGGAGGTGACGACGACGACATCCGCTTGCTTCATTGCCCGCTCCGCAACGCGACGGATGTCCTCCCAGTCCGGATAAATGACGACGTTGCCGCCATCGAGCCGATCGAGATCACGCGTCCCGGCATAGTAGGGGGTATCGCGTTCGAAGAAGGTGATGGACCATCCCAGCCGACCCAGGGCGCGGATCAGACCGCGCCAGAGCGTGGCATGGCCGTTGCCCCATGATGATGTAACGGTGAGACCGAAAATGACCATCTGCATCCGGAAAGTCCTCGTCAGGCAGCTTCGTTCATTCGCAGGAGCTTGGAGCCCCAGTCACCCGACACGATCGTCGTGATCGAGGCTGGATCGATGTCGAAGCGGAAGCAGTCGCCGACCGGCAAGCCAAGCACCTTGCAGACGGCGGCCTTGATGACGTCGGCGTGGCTGACCAGGGCGACACACTGGTTCGGATGCCGCTCGCGCACTGCGTTCATCAGTGCGACGATCCGCTCCTGCACATCCAGCATGGTCTCGCCGCTCGGTGTCCTGGCCTCCTGCCGCTGGTCGTTCCACGCCCGCCAACCGGCATCGCCATTCAACTCGTCGAAGGTCTTTCCCGACCAATCGCCGAAATCGATCTCGTCGAGTTCGGCGCAGATCGCGATTTCACCGACGCCGCAGGCAAGCGCGATCGGCACGGCCGTCTCTTGCGTACGCTCACGCGGGCTGCACAAGATGGCTTCAATCGGCTCCCGGGCCATGCGGCCACCAAGATGCGCGGCCTGCGCCTTCCCAGCCTCGCCAAGGCAAACGCCATCCATCCGTCCTGCAAGATAGGAGCCGACATTGTCGTGCGCTGCATGACGGATCAAAAAGAACGTTGTCGTCATTCCGCGGCATCCAGCAAAGGCTCGTCCTTGCCGGCGATGAAGGCGAGCGTGCGCTGCCGCGCTTCGGCGTCGGTGAACTGTTCGGGAGGCGACTTCATGAAATAGCTGCAGGGACCGGTCAGTGCTCCCGCTATGCCGCGATCGAGCGCAAGCTTGGCGCAGCGTATCGCATCGATCACCACGCCGGCTGAATTTGGAGAATCCCAGACTTCCAGCTTGAGCTCGGCGTTGAGCGGCACGCCGCCGAAGGTCGTCCCTTCCACTCGGATATAGGCCCATTTGCGATCAGTCAGCCACGGTACGTGGTCGCTGGGTCCTACATGAATATTGCCCGGCTCCAGGGGAACATCGAACTGGCTGGCCACGGACTGGGTCTTGGAAATTTTCTTTGATTCCAGCCGCTCGCGTTCCAGCATGTTGAGGAAGTCGGTGTTGCCGCCGAAATTCAGCTGATAAGTGCGATCGATGCGCACGCCGCGCTCGCGGAAGAGATTGGCCAGCAGGCGGTGAACGATGGTCGCCCCGACCTGGCTCTTGATATCATCGCCGACCAGCGGCAGCCCTCGCTGCTCGAAGCGCCGGCGCCATTCCGGACGTGAGGCGATGAAAACGGGTATGCAGTTGACGAAGGCGCAGCCGGCCTCAAGCGCGCATTCGGCGTAGAAGCGCGTCGCCTCCTCGGAGCCCACCGGCAGGTAAGAGACCAGCACGTCGGCGCCGCTGTTGCGCAGGATTTCGCTGACGTCGGCAACCGGCTCCGGCGCCTCCTCGATTTCGTCGCGCAAGTATTTTCCGATGCCGTCAAGTGTCGGTCCGCGCTCGACGCGAACGCCGTTTGCCGCCGCATCGGCAAAGCGGAACGTGTTGTTCGGGGCGGCGTAGATTGCTTCAGCGACGTCGAGGCCAACCTTGCTCCTGGCGACGTCGAATGCGCAGACAATCTCGATGTCGTCGACATGGTAACCGCCGAGGTCGGCATGCATCAGCCCTGGGATTGGTTCGTTGCTTTTTGCGTGACGATAATAGGAGAGGCCCTGCACCAGGGAGGATGCGCAATTGCCGACCCCGACGATACCGACACGAACCTTTTTCGATCCCACGAAACTGCCGCCCTATGCTGTTCAAAGGTAAGTTCCTGCCGCCGAACCACCAGCGTGCCGGAATGTTCCTTGGCCTGCCGAAAAATTGCGCAAGACAGCATGGATCGAAGCAGCGCTGGCTGCGTTGCCGCAAGGCAAAGCATTGGAAAACCGGTCGATGATCGTTTACGGCGACCAGAAGCGGAGGCAGAGCGCAGAACGGCTTCGCGATGCTGCGAGCGAAGTTGCTCAAAGTCTGGACCGCATGGCTCATGGCGTCCGACGCCATGCCGCGTTGGTCGGCCTATTCATCAGCGTATCGGAACTGGTTCGCGCGCTTGCCGATGTCGATTTCGAGAACAGGGGCATCGACATCTTTTCGCCGCGGCAACAGCAAGGCGCCAGATTGCTGGTTGGTCTTGCGGCAGAGGTGGCGAAGTCGTGGCGAAGCGGTTTCGCCGTGGGCGGTGGCATCGAGCCGGGACTTCTCCAACTGCTGGACGGGTTGGATTGCGAGGCTGAGGTTCTGACCGGTTCTGCCGAGGGTTACGCGCATTACGCGCTTTATCCCGAAAGCTATTTGGGAGCGGCGCAGGAGTCAGGTCTCGATGCGAACACATGCGTGATCGGCATCCGCAGCATCGGCCTGGGGCTTGCCGCCATAGTGGCTGCCGCGATTGGCGCGCCGGCGCCGTTCAGCGTTCGTCCGGTCGGCCATCCTTTCCGCAGGCACATCAATGCCGATTCGCGCTCGATCGCTTCCTGGAAGAACAATCCATCGGCACGCTTCGCCGTTGTAGACGAAGGTCCCGGTCTGTCCGGCAGTTCGATGCACGCCGTCGTCGCGTGGCTGCGGGAACTGGGTATTGGTATGGACCGCATTCACCTGTTTCCCAGCCATCCTGGCAACCCGGGCATCGAAGCGTCACGGGAGGCCAGGGAGACATGGTCGCGCTGTCCGAAACATGTGGCGACGGCGCTCGAATGCACCTTCCCCGAAAGCTCGAACATTCCCACGCTTAGCGAATGGGTGGCCGAGGCGGTCGGCAGCCCCGAATTACGCCTGACCGAACTGTCTGGTGGCGAATGGAGGAGCGTCCACTACGTCGACGAAAAGCATTGGCCGCCGAGCCCGCGCGGCATCGAGCGGCGTAAATTCCTGGCGTCCGCGGGGTGTGGTCGCTGGCTCGTCAAATTCGCAGGCCTCGGCGAAACCGGACGGCGTAAGAGACGAGCCGCGGAAATGTTGGGGAAAGCCGGGTTCGGATCGCAAGTGGTCGGGCTTTGCCACGGCTTTCTGGTCGAACGGTGGATTGACGGCACCACGATGGACCAGGCGCCGCTGCCCAGAGGAAGGCTGGTCGCGGAGTTGACGCGCTATCTAGCCTGGCGGGCGCTCAATCTCCGAACCTGCGAACCGGGTGCATCATTGCTCGCACTCGCGGAAATGGCTGTTTCCAATACATCTGAAGCCCTGGGCGAGAACCGAGCGGCGACGTTGCGCCATTGGCTCTCGAAAAAAACCCCTGCGCATGTTCTGCAGCGGGTGGAAATCGACGGAAAGCTTCACGCGTGGGAGTTTCTCGTTTGTGCCGATGGCACGGTGGTCAAGACAGATGCCGTCGACCATTGCCGGGCACACGATTTGATTGGCTGCCAGCCGATAGAGTGGGACATTGCCGGCGCCTGTGTCGAATATGGACTGTCCGACAGCGATGTGACGACGTTGGTCGAGGGGATGGGGCTCGATATTGACAATGGCCACATCGATTTTTTCGAACCCTGCTATTTGGCGTTCCAAATCGGGCTCTGGAGCACGGCTGCGCAATCCGAAAATGGCCAGGAAAAAGCAAGGCTGGCCGGGACGGCAGACCGATACAGGGCGGGGCTGATACGATTCCTGGACGAATCTCAGGTGTAACGTTTCGATCAATCCAGCCTTCGCAGCATGTCTGCTTCCTGCTCAAGAATAGCGGCCACTTCCTCGCGCTGCAGATGCGTCATCATCAAGCTGACGCAGCACTCGAGATAGGTGATCGAGGAGCGCCGCAAATAGGCAGCCGCCTCGCGTTCGGCAATCTTGTCGACATCCTTCGCGGGTCGCTTGGGTTGCATGAGGATGATCCTCCGTATCGGGTCCCTCCCGCCAAACTACAAGGTTGGATGGATGTTCCGCACGATCTCCGGGCAGGTCCGGCCGCGGCCCACGTCATGCAGGAAGGTTCTGCAGCCCGCCTGCGGGTCTCCTTTTGGCAAGGCCTGTCATCTGATCGCCGATGCCGGTGCCTTCGAGCGCCGCGAAATAATCGATCGTCAGCTTGAGCCCTTCGTTGAGCGGCACTCTCGGCGACCAGCCGAGCAGCGTTTTCGCACGCGTAATATCAGGCTGCCTGCGCCGAGGATCGTCTTGCGGCAGGGGCAGAAATTTCAGATCCGACTTGGTGCCGGTCATCGCCTTCACCAATGCCGCCAGTCGCACGATGGTGAATTCTCCGGGATTGCCCAGATTGACCGGCTTGCCCGGATTGGGGTCGATGTTCATCAGGCGCATCAATCCATCAATCAAGTCGGAGACATAGCAGAAGGATCGCGTTTGCTGGCCGTCGCCGAATATCGTCAGCGGACGCTTCTCGAGCGCCTGCATGATCAAATTCGAGACGATGCGACCGTCGGCCGGATCCATTCTCGGACCGTAGGTGTTGAAGATGCGCGCGACGCGGACGTCGGCCTTGCCGGCCCTTAGATAGTCGAAGCAAAGCGTTTCGGCGGTGCGCTTGCCCTCGTCGTAGCAGGCGCGTGGGCCGGTGCAGTTCACATGACCGACGTAGTCCTCCCTTTGCGGGTGTTGTTCCGGATCGCCATACACTTCGCTCGTCGAGGCCTGCAGCAGTCGCGCGTCATTGCGGACAGCGAGTTCGAGCAGGTTGAGGGTTCCGATCACGCAGGTACGCGTGGTGTGTATCGGGTCGGCCTGATAACGCGGCGGTGAGGCGGCGCAGGCCAGGTTGAAGATGTGATCCACGGGCTCGCCGAGATCCAGTGGCCGGCAGATGTCCTGCTCGATCAACCGGAAACCCGGCCGGTCCATGATCGAGATGATGTTTTCCATGCGCCCGGTCAGAAAATTGTCGACGCAGATCACGCGCCAGCCGTTGCGGAGCAATACTTCGCAAAGATGCGAACCGAGGAAACCCGCGCCGCCGGCAACAAGCACCGTCTTTGCCCTGTGCGCCTTTCTTGTCTGTCGCATCGCTGTTTTCTCCTGTCTGCCGTTCATGCTGCACTTCCAATGTCGAGATCGAGGGCCGTCGCCCTTGGTTGGGTCAGCGCCGCCACGAATTCGCGAGCCCTGGCCCCACCGGTGTGGGAAGCGAGGACGAGTTTGCGAGCCCGGCCGGCCATGGCCAGGCGTGCGCGCTCGGACTCGCCAACGAGGATATCGATGACTTCGTCCGTCTCCGCGGCGGTGTGGATCGCCGATGCGGGAAAGAAGCTGTCGAGCCCTGGCCAGTGGTCGCTGACGATGGGCGTGCCGCAAGCCGCCGCTTCGAACAGGCGCACGCTGGGCGACCATCCTGCGGTGATCATGGAACTGCGTGTGACATTCAGCGTGTAGCGCTGACGGCTATAGAACGCGGCGTGATCGGCTGGCGGCAAATGTTCGATGCGTTCGACATTGTCCGGCCAGATGATGTCGGATGGATATTGGGAGCCGGCCACGACGAAACGGAGGTTCGGCATATGCCGTGCGGGCTCGAGCAGCAGAGCGTTCAGCGTTGTCTGCCGGTCCATGCTGTAGGTGCCGAGATAGCCGAGATCCCAGCGGATCGGATCTCCTGTCGGGTGATGCCGTTCTGGATCGACCGAACAATAGAGAGGTTCGGCATGGCGCGCGCCGAAGTCTTGCGCCAGATGGTTGAGCGTTGGTCCGCCAGTGAAGGAGAAATAGACATCGAAATACGGAATTTGCCGCGAACTCAGATAATCGCAATCGTCGGCTGAAAGCTTGGCCAGGGTCACCGGGGTGTCGATGTCGTAAAAGCAGAGCTGCCCCTTGCAAAGCGAGGCGACGATGTCGATGACCTGGCGTCCTTCTGGAACAAAGGATCCGATGACGATGATGTCGGCCTGCTCCAGGCACTGTGCGTAGTCGCGTTGCAGCTCCGCAGTGGTTTCGTAGTAGCGCAAGGCGCAGAACTCCGGTTCGCGCAGATCGCGGTGATTGGCGTACCATGGCACGTTGCGCTCCAGAAAAGTCACGTGGTGACCGAGTCCGTGCAAGCCTTTCAAAAGACCTCGAAAAGTGGTGGCGTGACCGTTTCCCCACGATGAGGACAGCGACAGGCCGAGAAAGACGATGTCCAGTTTCTTGGTCATTCCGCTGCCTCCACGGCCCCGTGCTCGAAATGACGTTTGAAGACGGCATCCGCCACATCCGCCCGAAGCGCGTAGGTATGGTCCGCCAGCACGCGGTGAAGTGCGGCTTGGCCGATTGCCTTGGCCCGACCGGGGGTCAGCGAGCGCATTATTTCGGCGACATCGCCGCCGTCACGCGCGACCAGGATCTCCTCGCCTGGTTTCAGGAACAGTTCCACGCCCAGCCATGCATCCGTGATGAGACAGGCGCCGGCGCCAGCCGCCTCGAACACTCGCGTGGCCGGTGAAAAACCGTTGGCGGCCATGCTATCGCGGCTGATGTTCAACACGGCTTTTGGGGTGACATTGAAGGCGTTGTGATCGCGGGTGCCGACATGGCCGAGCCAGCCTACATTGGTGGGGAGCGGCTTGTCGCCCCAACCCGAGCCTCCGAGCAGGAAACGCTGTTTCGGCAGCTGGCTGGCGGGATCGAGGAAAAACGATTCGACACGCGCTTCACGGTCCGGCAGCCGGTTTCCGAGGAACGCCAGGTCGCAGGCAAAACGCGCTTTGCTGGCGACCGGATGGTGCGTTTCGGGATCGAGCGCATTGTAGATGGGCACGCACTCCTTGGCGCCCATGGCACGATAGGCCCAGACAACGGGATCGCCGCCACCATAGGTCAGCACGAGGTCGATCTCCTGCAGTGCACGATGGAGCGGGTGGTCCGGCTCGTCGCGCAACTGGGCAAGCGTGGCTGGCGCATCCACGTCCCAGAATACGACAAGCGCGTCGCTGCGGGCGTGGTCGAGAACGGCGCGAAGCAGCGCCTCGTCTTCGAAACCGACGCCACTCGCCTTGACGACGATGTCGGCGCCGGCGGCACGTGCCGCGACCTGCATCAGCGCATGCTGGGTCGCCTCATAAACGACGACAGTGCACCAGTCGGGAGCTTCGATGTCGCGGTTCTTCTGCCGGTCGTAGACATCGGGTTCGTAGAACGTGATCTCGTAACCCAATTGCGAAAGTGCCTTGAGCAAACCGCGATAGTACGTCGCGGCACCGTTCCAGTAGGACGACAAAAGGCTCGATCCATAGAATGCGATCTTCATGCGACGGCTTCCTTTGCGGCTGTCGGGACGGCGGTGTGTCGGTTCGCGCATTGCGTGAGCACGCCGAGCAACTCGTCGACGCGGTGGCGGCAGGTGTGCCGCGAGCGGATGGTCTCGAGACCCGAGGTCACCAGGGAGGCCGCAAAGTCCTCGTCGGACAACACCGTCCGAAGCTGTTGCCGCATTTGCGAGCCATTCTCGGCAAACAGGAAGTCGACACCGGGCCTGAAAAGCTGCTCGACATCGGACCATGGCGCTGAAATCAGCGGAATGCCGCAGGCGAGTGCCTCGAACATGCGGATCGTCGGGATTCCGGGCAACCTCTCGCGATAGGGGCGCCGTGGGATGTGAACGGTGACACGATGCGCGGCGAAGGCCTTCGGCACGTCGGCATTGGCGATCCACCCCTCATAGCGCAGTCCTGCGGTGGCCAGATCCGCAAGTGCGGTCTTGGGGTAGCGTACGCCGTGAACAGCGGCATCAAGGCCGAGATCGTGCACCGGCTCGATCAGAAACTCCTTGAGTTCGGCGGTCCGCTCATCATCGCCCCAGTTGCCGATCCAGACCAGATCGGAGGTGGGGTGGATCTCCGGGTGCGGCTTGAACAGGCGATCGTCCGCCGCTTCATGCCAAGTGAAGACGCGCTTGCCCCAGCCGGCGCGCAGATAGCTCTCGCGCAAGGTTTCGCCAAAGGCGAGAACGCCGTCATAGTGCTCCAGCCGGAGCGCCGAGAGTGCCTCGGTCGCAGACACGGCCCGGTGGTGGGTGTCGTGAAAAAGAAGGATGAAGTTGCCGCCGGCGGCCCGGGCACGGCCAATACGTGCGACGAGCTCCGGATCCGTCCACTCATGAACGATCACAACGTCGGCCTCGGCAATCCAGGCTTCGTGATCAAATCCGGCATCGTAGGTCACCGGCATCAGTTCGGGAAAATCCTTGCGGAAGCGTTCGATGGCGAACGACCCCTTCTCAGCCAGCAGATTCGACCGGCTCCAGCCATTCGCCGGCTCCAGCGCAATAGCCTGATGCCGGCGCTGGACCAGCTCTCGCATGACGCCGCGCAGGAAATGGGCATTGCCATGGTTCCAGTCGGAAACGACCGAGTGGGTGTAAAACACAAAGCGCATGATCAGCGCTCCGCCATCGCTAAGGCCGCTTTGTCGTAGACGCCGCGCATAGCCGCTGTCTGCTTTGTCAGCCTAAACCTGCGGCTGCGTCGGATGGCTGCCTGGCCAAGCTCTCGCCGGAGCTCGGCATCGCTGGAGAGACGGTTGAGGCAGGCAGCGAGATCGTGCGGATCGCGCGCGTCAAAGAATATCGCGGCCCCGTCCCATAGTTCGCGATAGGTGGCGATATCGGATAGCACCAGGGGCGTAGCCGACATGGCGGCTTCCAGCGCGGCCAGGCCGAATGGCTCGTAGAGCGATGGCGATACGAAAATACCCGCGCGAGCCATCAACGAACGCACCTCATCGGACGGCACTGCTCCCAGAGGAACAGCATGGCTGAAGCTGACATGCTCGCCGTTTGGGCCGTTCGTCGAACCGGCGGCAAACAGAGGCCATCGCGTCAGGGACGCCGCCTGATCGACCACCGCCGCATTTTTGCCCTCGTCCCACCAGCGGGCAGCGGCGAAGACGAGCGATTGATGCTTTTCGGCCTTCGGCAGAGGACGGGCACCATTTGTGACCACACTCAAGCGCGCGATCGGGCCGTAGCAGGTCTCTAGCATGTCGGCATGGCTGCGGCTCGGCGCGATGACCGCGTCGGCCCGATCCATGCCGCGTCTGTTGCGCTCCTTCTGCCAGGCCCATGCGCCATCCGCCGCCTGTCCTCTGACCGCATGGAACCAAGTCGTCACGCAGGAATGGGAGACCACCACGACCGGGCATGGCGCGTCGAATCCCGCCGCCTGCGAAGGCGCGTTGAAATGGACAAGGTCGATGGCGTGGTCGCGCATGGGCGCATGCAACTCTCGCGGCAGCGCGTCGAGATCACCGCCGTTGCGGGTCATCCAATCCGGCGGCGTGTTCAGCCAGATCAGCTTCGCGAAAGCCTCCGCCTCGTCGGCCTGCTGCCTGGACGGTGGCGGACCGAGACCGGCAAGCACTACGCTATCGCCGCCGTTGACAAGTTCCCTGGCTAGGTCGAGCGCATAGCGCCACACGCCGCCCACGGCATCGACCGTCATCAGGATGCGCCGCGAGCGCGGCGTCAGTGTCCGCAACATGTCGCCTCCAGTTCCGCCAGCGGACGCGGGCGCCTTTCCTGGATGTCGCTGAACTTCTGGAATGATGCGAGATAGTGATCATGGGCGCGCTCCCAGGCGAGGTCGTCGGGTTCGCCCCAAAGCTCGCGATAGCTTGGCGAACTCGGATATGGATAAAGCGGTACGGGTTCATTGGCCCACACGCCGTTGTCGATGAGGTGCGTTCGCCAGTAATCGACGAGGGCAGGGTCATCCTCGACGACGCCGATCAGATTGGCCTGTACGAATGGAACGTGACGCCTGGCATTGACGAGCAGCGCGGCGAGTTCCTCGGTACCCAGCCGGCAGCGCTTCGCCAGCATCGCACGACCTTCCACGGTCAGGCTTTCGAGACCGGCCTCGATGGAGACGCAGCCGGCCGCACCAAGCAATTCCAGCAGCTCGGGCTTCCAAAGGTCGATGCGGGTCTGCACACCGAACTTCACGTCGCGATGGATCAACGCTTCCAACAGCGCTTTCTGCGGCAGGAAGATTTCATCGATGAAATAAATGTAGCCGACGCCCTGGGCAATCAGCCGATCGATTTCCGCTATGACCGCCTCGTGGTTGCGGCGGCGATAGGCATCGCGGAAATCGATCTTGGCGCAGAAGCTGCAATTGTAGGGGCAGCCGCGCGATGCTTCGACCTCCGCGCCGAACCCAACCTGCTTGTCATCGAACCTGTGATGGTGATGCGAATGGGCTGCGATCCAGTCTGATGGCCATTGGAGTGGCGGATGATCGACAAACGAGCTGGCGTGGACGCCGCCGTTCAAAACCACCTTGGCGTCGCGCAGGTAAGCGGTCGAGGGGACCGCGCTCCAGTCGTCGCGCCGGGCAAGTTCCGCGACGATTTCCTCGCATTCGCCGCGCACAACAATGTCGACGCCAAGCTTGCGCAAGGTTGGCGCGGGCGTAGCCGAGCCATGCGGCCCGACCGCGACTGTGCGTCCACCGCGCCCGGCGAGACGGTTGAGGAAATCGGCCGGCACGCGCAACTCGGGTGGTGCGCAGCGCCAGAACAGATAAGTCGGGGCGGTACTGACGACCGTCATTGCAGGCGCGAAATCAGCCACACGCTCGGAGAGGTCCGAGTTGTCGAGCTTCTGCAATTGCCCATCCAGCATCAGCACCTCATGGCCGGCTGTTTCGAGCAGGGATTTCGAATAGCCGAGTTCCAGCGGGAGATGTGGTTGGCGGCAGCCGAAATAAATGCTGTCGTCATAGGTCCAGAACGGGTTTACCAGGGCGATTTTCATGCGACGTACCTCACGACTTCGGGGCGAGGCTGGAGCCGGTGTTTTTGCAGCCAGTCTGCGAGATCGCGAATGCCTTCGCGCCATGAAACACGAGCTTTCCAGCCAAGCATCGCTTTGATCTTGCGGGTGTCGGCGACGAAGAAGGGCTGATCGCCGGTGCGTTCGCCATCATGGCGGATCGAAAGCTCATGGCCGGTCAAGCTACGGATCTCGCTCAACAGCATGCGCAGGCTGATCGCATTATCGGGGCCGCCGCCAAGATTGAATGCCTGGCCTTTGGTCGTCTCGATACGATCGAGCGTGGCCCTGTAGGCGGCGACCGCATCGGAGACATGCAGTATGTCGCGCACTTGTCTGCCGTCGCCGTAAATGGTGATTGGACGTCCCGTGAGCGCACTCAGCAGGAAGTGCGCGACCCAGCCTTGATCCTCGGTTCCGAACTGGCGCGGCCCGTAAATGCAGCTCATCCGCAGCACCGCCGTCGGCATGCCGTAGGATTTGGCATAGTCGAGCACATATTGGTCCGCCGCGCCTTTGGAGCAGCCATAGGGCGTGCAGAAATCCAGGCTGTGGGTCTCGTCAATGCCATTCGCTTGGATGATGCCGTCGCAAGGCAGGTAACGATCGCCGTCCTCGCGCACCGCGACGTCGGGCAGGCTGCCATAGACCTTGTTGGTGCTGGCGAAGACCACCGGAACAAACTCACTGCTCAGCCGCGCCGCCTCGAGGACATTGAACGTTCCTCGAAGGTTGATGTCGAAATCCTCGTCCGGTTGGACCAGGCTCGTTGTGACTGCGGTTTGCGCGGCCAAATGGAAGATCGCCTTGGAACTCTTCAGAACGGGCGCAAGCGCGTTGGCGTCTCGCACGTCAATGGTTTCGACCATGAGGCGGCTGCCGTGCTTTTGCGCCAGCCATTCAAGGTTCTGTTCGACGCCGGGGCGGCTGAGATTATCGATCACCAGCACCGGCTCGCCATCCGACAACAGGCTGTCGGCCAGGTTCGATCCTATGAAGCCGCTGCCGCCGACAATGGCGACCGGGGCGGCGCGTCGATTGCGCGTATTCATGACACCAGCCCACGTTCTTCGAGCTCGCGTTTCATGTCGGCGCCGCGGTCGATGGCGGAAGAGTTGCGCACCCAGGAAACGAAATCGGCGAGCGAATTCTCCAGTTGTTGCCTCGGCTCGAAACCGAGCAGCTCACGGGCCTTGGATATATCGGCGAAGCAGTTGCGGATATCGCCGGAGCGCGCCTTGCCGAGCAGTTCTGGCGAGCGGTCCGGCGTTCCCATGGCCTCGGCAAGTACCCGCGCGACGTCGCTGATCGCATAGGCTCGGCCGCTGCCGATGTTGATGACGTGACCCCTTGCCTGGCGTTGCTGCAGCGCAAGACGAAAGGCGCGGGCGACGTCATCCACATGGACGAAATCGCGTTTCTGTTCGCCATCCTCGAAGATCATTGGACGTTGGCCGTTGGCGAGACGCGAAGCAAAATTGGCCAACACGCCGGTATAGGGGTTCGATAACGCCTGGCCGGCGCCGAAGACGTTGAACAGGCGCAGCGCGACCGTATCGATGCCATAGGCTTCGCCGAAGATCAGCACGGCGCGTTCCTGGGCGTATTTCGTCAGTGCATAGATAGAGGCGAGATCGACCGGCTTTTCCTCGTCCGTCGGCAGGGGGGAGAGGGGTTCGCCTTCCGGCGACAGCGGATTCCACTGTCCGTTTTTGATGTCGCTCGCCTTGCGCCGGGCATTGTCGATGCGCCGGCCGTCCGATGTAGCATAGAGGCCCTCGCCATAGACACTCATCGATGAGGCGACGACAATGCGCTCGACCGGGTGTTTGATCAGCGCCTCAAGCAGCGTCGCGGTGCCGAGATCGTTGGTGCCGACATAGCGCGCGATCTCGTACATCGACTGTCCGACGCCGACTTCCGCGGCCAGATGAATGACCGCGTCAACGCCTTCCAGCGCCTTGGCGACTGCCTCCCGGTCCCGAATGTCGCCCTTGATCAGCTCGGCCCCGGCGGGAAGGGCGACTGTTTCGCCTGCGTGCACCTGCTCCAGCAGCACATCCAAAATGCGAACCGAATAATCCTGCTCGATGAGTTCCTGGGCGACATGCCGGCCGATGAAGCCGCAGCCCCCTGTAACCAATATCCGTTTCACGACCACTCCTCAGACAGGTAATCTTGGCGACCCGAACTTTTCGGCAAAAGGTTTGTTCCCTTGGCTTCAACAAAGTTCCTTTGGCCGGCTTCGTCCGGAAGCAGCCACATCGCGCTCGCCGCGCCGTGCCGGAACATTGCCGCCCTTGTGCTGTTAGGACGCCGGCAGCCCCGACGATGCCCGATGTTGGCAACGCCGATGATCAAAGGAGATTTCAATGTCCCAGTCGCAAACGACCACCAATCACGACGAAATCCGCAAATGGGCCGAGGAGCGGGATGGACGGCCGGCAGTGGTTCGCACCAAAGGGGCGGGCGGCATCCTGCGGATCGACTTCGGCAAACCCGAGGAAGCATTCGAGCCGGTCGAATGGGACGAGTTCTTCCGCATATTCGACGAGAACGATCTGGCCTTTCTTTACCAGTCCAAGACTGGTGACGGACAAACCAGCCGTTTCAACAAGTTCGTCGAGCGCAACCAGAAAGGCGAATGACACATTTCGAGCCGGCCGATTTGCCCGACCTGGTTCTCGGGCCAATTTCTGGATGCGGTGGAACAATAGAGGCTCCGATCCTTCGGTCGCTGAACCACAGCCGCAGCAAGGATCGAAGGCCTGGGCCTGAGCGCAGGAGGCGGCGGGGCTGGATAGGCGTCAAAAGCTGGAAACCCGCTACTCGTCCTGCCGTGAAACCAAAACGCCGCTCATCAGTCGTCCTGCTGCCTGCGGTGGCGGTGTTTTTCGATTTCCTCGGGCTCTTCATCGTCGATCCGCGTGATGTTCGAGGCATTGTGGTCTGATCGCAGGATCTCATCCAGTTTGGCGTGAATGGCCTGAGTGTCGCGGTGCTCGGCACGCTGGATGAACAGCGTCATGGCCCACGTAAACAAGGTAGCCGCTCCATGCCAGTCCAGGGTCTGTCGCTCGAAGATCATCCAAAGGATTGCGTAGACCAACAGGATCAGGAATGCCGCGGGGCGGGAGGTTAATGTGCCGATTGAGGTAAGCACGCCGGTGACGGGATGATTGGCCATGCGAAAGAACTCGCGGCAGTGACCGTGGTTCCCGACCGCAGTGCATCGCGCCGGCACGAACCAGCTAGGCGCGACGGATGAATTCACGGCGCAGTGCTTGCCGATCGCAGCTACAACGATGACCACTCGATTGCCGGGCGCGCAATCATCAGCCAGAAAATGGCGAGCACGGCGCCGAAAGCTGGGAAGCCGAAGACAAACCAGCGTCTGAACAGCTGATGGTAGCGCTCGGGAGGAGGTTGGTTGGAGAGTGCGGCCTGTGTGGCTAGATTTCGCATCTCGATCTGCATCCACACGACAGGCAGCCAGAACAGGCCCGTTAAGATGTAGAGCAGGATCGAGAGAACGATCCATCCTTCCGACAGCGAATACCCCGCAACCCTAGCGAGGCCCAGTCCGGTCAGAGGTTGTGCGACAACGGCCGTAGCCGTGAACAGGAAATCAGCCAGCACGACAATGCGGGCGACGGCTGCGATCGTCGCGGCATTCCCGGTCCGGTGTGCCAAAAGCATGAAAAAAGCAATGCCGGCACCAGTTCCGAGCAGCACAGCAGCGCCGATCACGTGCAGGTATTTAAGCACGAAGTACATCATCAGCGTTCCTCCAGAATGGCCAGCGCTGCAAAATGCAGAACGAGGATCGGGAGGATTTTGATCAGCGGCCCGAGTGGCTCAAGCCAAAGATCCGGCCGCAGAATGCTCCCAGCGGTCGCATAGAAAAGCGATACCGCGATTGCGCCGAAAAGACCAAGCTGGCTGGTTGGGCGCCAGGCGATAAGCGCCCCGACGGCGATGTCAGCCAACGCGCCGGCGACTACCGCCGGTTCGGCCAAGGGGCCGGCGGCAGTGCCAATCAGCAAGTCAACTCCGCTGCGCCAGCCGGCGGTCAGGGAAATGATGCCGGTCATGATCCAGAAGAGCGGCAAGACGACAAAGAGCGCCGGCTTGACAAAGTAAAGACCGGCGAACCATCGCTCCTGCACGGTCGCAGGATTTAGACGCAGTGCAGATGTAAGACTTGATGGTTGAATGCCGGTCGCCGTCATCCACGGCTGGGGATCGCCGACAGCGCCACGGGCAATCTCTTTTGCTGCATTGCTGCGCATCGGCGGGCGCCAGCCCAGCTGAGCCGCGGCATCCCCGAACCTGTACAAGATAGCTGCGGCCCAATTCGGCAAGATGAACTCCCGAGCACTGCTCCATCCGAACCAGCGGCGATAGCGACCCACGACCTCGCTCATCGAAAGTGCCTCGGGCCCAGCGAGGTCCAGCGTGAGGTGCGATGGGCTGCCGGGTTTGAGGAAGAACAGGACGGTGGAGATGACGTCATCGAGCTGGACGACTTGGAGACGGCCCGTGTCGGGCATCAACGGCAAGAGCGGCAACGCCGCGAGGCCGCGAAAAAGTGCGCTTGCGCCGAAGGCCGGCCTTCCCAGCACTACGGAGGGGCGCAGGATGACCCAGTCAAGGCTACGTGCCATCAGTGCTTCATCGCCAGCGAGCTTGCTAGCGGAAAAGGCGGACGGCTGCTGGCGATCGACCCCGATGGCAGAAAAGTGAATCACCTTGTTCACACCTGCTTGCTCACACGCGGTGAAGAGAGCCGAGGCGCCGGTAGAATGGACATGCCGGGTGTTTTCCCGGGCACTATCCTGCAGGACGCCGGCACAGTTTACGACGGCGTCCACACCGGCGAGATAGGGGATCCAGTCCTGAGGTCGCAAGGCCCGCGCCATATCCAGGGAAACGGTTGGGATCTCCGGGTGGACGCCAGTGTCTGCGTGGTGAAGCACGCGAACCACTTCATGTCTCTCGCCGGCCAGGCGCGCGCAAAGCGCGGCTCCAATCAGACCTGACGCGCCGGTGACGAGAATTTTCATTCCTTCCTCCAGCCGTTCGCCGGCGCGTGCCCTTCCATCAACCCAGCGGCTGCGCCTGAGAGAACTCTAGCAAAGCCGAAGCCGGTAGTCTCACGCCGGGTGGAACGGGTTCCGGGCATCAACGCAGCCAAAGGTGAGCCGGTACGGTGCGTTCGCATCTGCAGGTCAACTTCGCCGGAAGTTCGTCGCGGGCTCGGCGCAATCGCGGAGGTCGTTATGAATGTGAGTTCCAGCCTTGGCGGCGTCTCCGAACGCAACAGCAATTTGATTGAGCCCCTCGGCCACGTCGCCAATGGCATAGAGTCCTGGCGTTGAAGTCTCAAGGTGTCGGTTGACCAGGACATAGCCTTCTGCGTCACAGTTAGCCCCCAGAGCAACCGCTAGTTCGGAGCGTACGTCGCTGCCCATCGAAGGGTACACCACATCGATGTTGCGCATCGGGGCGCCCTCGGCCATGACGACATCGAACCCGGTTCGTCGAGGGATCAGGTCATCGACAGCGTCCCAGATTTCAACTCCGCCTGCCAAGGCGGCGCCGCGGGCAGCTTCGGAAACATCATCCTGGTTATTGGCGAGCAAGGCGACCTGACTGCCATATCCCTTCAGGAACAGAGCCTCCCTGACGGCGAGATGCTCCGGACCAACAACGCCGATGCGGCTACCCCGGGCCTCATATGCATCGCAAACCGGGCACAGTCTGACAATGCCGGTTGCAATCGCCTCCTCCAGTCTTTCAATGGGAGGTGCCTTGTCCACAATGCCCGTTGCCAGAATCACGCGCCTTGCTTGGACAATCCCGCAGGTGGTCGTCAGGACAAAAAAACCTTCGCGTTTTTCGGCGTGGCCTACGCAACCATGGACAAGGCTCGCGCCGTATAGCTGTGCCTGGGCTCGTAGGCGGCCGAGCAGTTCTTCCCCGCTGATGCCGTCGGGGAAGCCGGGACAGTTGCGGGATTTTGGGATGAGCTTGGCACGCGCATGCCCCGCGTCGAGCGAGATCACCGAACGCAGAAACCTGGCTAAATACATGGCTGCAGCGAGCCCCGCGGGGCCGCCGCCGACGATGGCAACGTCAAAAACTTGTTTGCCCGAAAAACTTGGTTCGCCCGAAAAGCTTGGCATAGGGCCTAACTTCAACTCAACAGGCTTGTTCCACAGGGTCGAAATGGACGCAATCAGGATGCACACTGCGCGATAAGAGTGAACTCCAATCGAGTCGTGAAGAGAAAGGCCACTGCCTCATCAAGCCTGCAAAAACCTCGTGGCTCCCAACGCTGTGAGTACAGCGCCACTGGGAAAGTGAACGCATCATGGAACTTCGGCTCATCGTCGCGCTTAGTTTGGCGAAAGGGTGGTCTGAGATGAGCGCGACCAGAGAGTTTTTTCAAAACTGGCTACAGGAGAATGTCGGCACACTTCCTGGTCGAGAGGAAGTCAGCGTCGCGGTGCTCGCTCAGCAATTCGAGCAAGATGCCGAGGTGGCTGGTTATGGGCGTGAAGTAAGGGAGGACGAACTCGGAAACATCGAAGATGCTATCGTGCAAGCGATCGAGAACGCCGGGTCCGGGGTGCAGAGCCCGAGCTCCGAAAAGAGCGATCCGGCACCTGTAATGGACGCGTTGGAGGTCGATGATGCCAAGAGCGGACCGTAGCCCCTGACACCTTCTTCTGTTCGCCTGAACAAGCCCCCCGGGCTGCTATACGAGCTGAAAAACGGACCTTAGGTGCTTTCCCGTTAGTTCCATGCACCATTGAGGAACATTCCTGCCGCCACGGCGTTAGGAAAGTTCCTTCACACCCGGTGCGCCCGTGCTGACTGCTACCCTTCCAGGCGAATGGCTGACCCGGCATGATCAGGGTCACATCTCGCGGCGGGCCGCTCTTGCGGGTATTTGTTGCTGGCTATTGGGTGCTTCCGCAGAAGCCGCGCCACAGCCATCGCCGCTCGTGCGATTTGGCGTGCTGGGATTTGGCACCGCCGCCTGGGAAGTTGACGTCATGCGGCGACATGCGTTGGACACCATGCACGGCGTATCAATCGAGGCTCAGCGGCTTGCCGGTACCGAAGCCGGTAAGACCGCATTGCTGGCCGGCAGCGTCGACGTCATCGTTTCGGACTGGGTGTGGGTCATGCGCCAGCGCAGCGAAGGCGCTGATCTGGTCTTTTATCCCTATTCTCGTGCCGTCGGCGCGCTGGAACTGCCGCAAGGCTCGCCCATTCGAACTCTTGCGGACCTCAAGGGCAAAAGGCTGGGGATCGCAGGTGGTCCGCTGGACAAAAGCTGGATCCTGTTGCGCGCGCTCGGCCTCCGTCAGGTGAAGCGCGATCTTGCTGAAGAGGTGGAGCCAGTGTTCGGCGCGCCGCCTTTGTTGGAGCAGGAATTTCTGGCGGGGCGACTGGATGCACTGCTGACGTTCTGGAATTTCGCCGCCCGTCTCGAGTCAGAGGGGGCAAGGCCTCTGCTCAGTGTCGCGCAAATCCTGCAGGGGCTTGGCGTATCCGTGGACTTGCCGATGCTCGGCTACGTCTTCCATGAAAGCTGGGCGCGGGCCAACCCGATAGCCCTCGCGCGATTCACGAGCGCGACCGCGGCAGCGAAGTCGCTGCTCGAGTCTTCGGACGACGAATGGCGGGTGCTCGCGCCCCAATTGGGCACGGACGATCCTCACCTACAGGCGGCGTTACGCGCCGCCTATCGAGCCGGAATCCCTCGTCGGTTCGGCAAAGCCGAACGTGATGGCGCGGCCCGGTTGTTTGCAATCCTGGCCGAATTGGGCGGCGAAGATCTGGTCGGCAAGGCGACGAGCCTCGATCCTGGTGTCTTCCGGGCCATACCGGCTTGAGCTCGCGCCAATGACCGATGTCCCAGCGTTCCCCATCACAATGCAGCGTTCGCAATCCACTGCGGCATTGCTGACCATGGTGCTCGTCTGGCAGATTGCATCATCGATCGCCGCCGATCGCCTGTTTCCTGGTCCGGTCCAGGTTGTTTCGGTTCTCCTGCACGAAGCGGTTCGGGGCGAGCTGCCATACCATTTGGGCATCTCGCTTGCGCGCGTCGTGGCAAGCCTCGGGTCGGCAATCGTCATTGGCGCGGCCCTTGGCTACGCGGCAGGCCGCTCGCACAGAGCCGACATATGGATGAGGCCTTGGATCGTGTTACTCCTCAACATGCCGGCGCTGATCACGGTCATTCTAATTTATATCTGGCTTGGTCTTGCCGAGACCGCGCTTGTCCTTGCGGTCGCGCTCAACAAGATCCCCAACGTCGTGGTGACTATTCGTGAAGGCGCCAGCCGGCTGGACAAGGACTTTGCCGAAATGGCTGAGCTCTATCGCTTCGGGCGTGCTGCAAAGCTGCAGCATGTCGTGCTGCCGCAATTGGCGCCGTTCTTTCTCGTCACCCTGCGCAGCGGGCTGGCACTAACGTGGAAGATCGTGTTGCTCGCCGAACTGCTCGGCCGCTCCAACGGCGTCGGGTTCCAGCTACAGGTCTATTTTCAGAACTTCGACGTCACCCACATCCTTGCCTATGCGATCAGCTTCGGCGTTGTGATGCTTGCCATAGAGTATGGACTGCTTGTGCCGTTGGAACGTCGTCTGTTCGCCTGGCGACGCTGATGCTGAGGATCAGGATCGAGGACAAGACTTTCCCCGGTGACGACGGACAGCGCCGGACGATCTTTCGCGCGCTGTCGCTTGATATAGCCGACGGACAGGTCTGCGTCCTGACCGGCCCTTCCGGTGTCGGCAAGTCGACGCTGCTGTCGATCGTTTCGGGCGTCGACCGCGAATTTCGCGGCAGCGTGAGCGGACGACCGCTTCCGATAGGCATGCTGTTCCAGACACCGAGGCTGCTGCCCTGGCTCACCGCCTTGCGCAATGTAGAGATGGCCATCCCGGATCGCGCGCCCGATGCGGCCCGGTGGCTTGCCGCTGTCGACCTGAAAGGCAATGAGAAGAGCTATCCGCAGCGACTCTCGGGCGGCATGGCGCGGCGCGTAGCGCTTGCCCGGGCGCTCGCCGTGGAGCCTGCGCTCCTGCTCCTCGACGAGCCATTCGCTTCACTCGACGAGGCGACCGCGCAAGACATGCGCCGCCTGCTGCAGGATTGTTTCGCCAGTCGGCGGACTACCACGCTGCTGGTTACGCATGATCTCGCATATGCCTCGTCGCTGGGTGATCGGGTTATTGTTCTGGAGGGATCGCCGGCCCGCATCGTGCGCGATGTCGCAATCTCTCGTGGCGATGAAGCGGGATCGTCGCGCTTTGGGCTGGGGGCGACACAATGAGACTGTTGCTGGGCCTTCTCTTTCTTTTGCTGATCACCGGCCCTGGCGCCACCGAGCAACAGACGATGGTGATCGGGTATATCGGCCAGGAGCGCAAACCGGCTCTGCCCCTTGGACCCCTTGATGAAACCGTCACCGATGACGGCCTGCAAGGCGCACGGCTCGGCATTGCCGACGACGAAAGCACCGGCCGGTTTCTTGGGCAGAAATTTCGGCTGGAGGAAAGAATATTGAAACCAACCGAAACGCCGGACGACGCGGTAAGACAATTCGCCGATGCCGGCATCGCCTTTGTCGTCGCCGATCTCGACGCCAGTCAGCTTCTACAGGCCAGTGCCGCGCCCGGTGCCGAGCAGATGACGTTGCTCAACAGCCGGGCGCCGGACGACGTGCTTCGCCAACAGGACTGCCGTCGGAACGTGTTGCACACGATCCCGAGCCGCGCCATGCTCGCCGACGGGCTGGCGCAGTATCTCGCCTGGAAGCGCTGGCAGCGTTGGTTCCTGCTTGTGGGGCCGCATTCGCAGGATCAGGCGATGGCGGCGGCCTTTCGACGGGCGGCGGCTCGCTTCGGAGCCGAGATCACGATCGACCAGCCGTGGACATTCAGGCCCGCCAACGGACGTGCCGATACAGGGCATGTCACGCTGCAGACCGAAATACCCGCGGTCACGCAGGTCAGCGACTATGATGTGCTCGTGGTCGCCGACGAGGCGGATGAATTCGGCGCCTATCTGGAGGGCCGCACTGCGCTGCCGAGAATCGTCGCCGGCACGCAAGGGCTGGTCACCACAGGCTGGAGCGCTGTCAGCGAGGAATGGGGCGCCACGCAACTGCAGGACCGTTTCCACAGGCAGGCAGGGCGCTGGATGTTGCCCAGCGACTACGCGGCCTGGCTCGCTGTGCGCAGTATCGGCGAAGCGGCGACGCGCCTGCACAGTCTCGATCCCGCGGCAATCGGCAGATATATACGCGGCGACGCGTTTCTTCTCGCTGGCTTCAAGGGGCAGGGGCTTAGTTTCCGTCCCTGGGACGGACAGATGCGCCAGCCCATTTTGATCGCCGGGCCTCGCCTCTTGATTTCCAGCTCACCGCAACCGGGCTTCCTGCATCAGCGCACGCCGCTCGACACGCTGGGCATCGACCTGGAGGAGAGCACATGCAAGTTCTGATGACGCTGTTGTTGGCGGCGTTCGCTCTTGCTGCTCCCGCCGCCGCCGAGACCATCTACGTTTCCAATGAGCAGGACAATACCGTCGCGGTCGTCGACGGCGTGACAATGACTTTGCTGGCGACGATCGATGTCGGCCGCCGTCCGCGCGGGCTGGCGCTGTCGATCGACAACAAGATGCTGTTCGTCGCGGAAGGCGACGACAACCGCATCGACGTGGTCGACGTCGCGAAGCGGCGGGTCGTCGGGGAACTGCCTTCGGGAGCCGATCCGGAATTCTTCGCAGTCCATCCCGATGGCAAGCGGCTGTTCGTCGCCAACGAGAATGACAATCTGGTGTCGGTGGTGGACATCGCCGCGGCCAAGGTCATCGGCACCGTGGATGTCGGCGTCGAACCGGAAGGAATGGCGGCCAGCGCCGACGGCCGCTATGTCGCCTGCACTTCGGAGACCACCAGCATGGTGCATCTGATCGACGCAGGCACGCTTGAACTCGTCGACAATCTGCTGGTCGATACCCGGCCGCGCGCGGCTTTATTCTCGCCGGACGGTAAGCAATTCTGGGTGTCCTCGGAGATCCGGGGCACCGTCACCGTCTTCGACACGGCAACGCGCGCGCAGACCGGCAAAGTCGAGTTCGAGGTGCCGGGTATACGACGCGAGGGTGTGCAGGCGGTCGGCATGGCGACGTCCCGCGATGGCACGACCGTCTATGTGGCGCTCGGCCCCGCCAACAGGATTGCGGAAGTCGATGTGAAAACGTTGACGGTCCGTCGGCTCTACCTTGTTGGTCAACGACCCTGGCACGTGGCGCTCTCCGGCGACCAGAAGCGCCTGGTCAGCGCAAACGGGAATTCCGGCGACATCTCCTTCATCGATCTGGAAAACCAGGAGGTGGTGAAATCGCTGCCGGTGGGGCGGGGGCCGTGGGGCGTCGTGATCGGGCCATGAACGCCTTGTCGGTCGAGAATCTGGGCCATAGTTTCGGAAACCGGCGGGTTCTCGACGGCGTCTCTTTCTCTGTGGCCCAAGGCAGGATGTGCATCTTGCTAGGCCGCAACGGCGCCGGCAAGACGACGCTGTTCTCGCTGATCACCGGTCTTTATCACGCCCGCTCCGGCTCGGTGCATGTCTTCGACCAGGCGATGGATGTCAACCCGTCCGCCGCGTTGGCGCAGATGGGCGTCGTCTTCCAGTTGCCGACCCTCGACCTCGATCTGACGGCCGGCGAGAACCTGCGTTACCACGCGGCCTTGCATGGGCTTAGCCAGGCCTTGAGCAAGGAGCGCTCCATCCACGAACTCGGCCGGCTGGACGTGCTGGACAGGATCGACGATCCTGCCCGAGCGCTTTCCGGGGGGCAGCGTCGCCGTGTCGAGATAGCACGCGCTCTGATGCATAGCCCACGCCTTTTGCTGCTGGATGAGCCGACCACCGGGCTCGACGTGCCGGGCCGCCGCGCGCTCGAGCGGCACGTGCGGGAGCTTTGCCGTGAGCGCGGCATTGCCGTCCTGTGGGCAACACATTTTCTGGAAGAACTAACGGCGGATGACGATGTGGTGGTGCTGCATCGAGGCACAATGCGGTGGGCCGGCCGCGCCGATCGCCTGGCTACCGATCTCGGTGTAGCGAGCACGGGCGAGGCCTTCGCGTCGCTGACGGAGTCCGAATGAAAACGTCTCACGCGGTGCGCGCGCTCAACGGCATCCTGCGCAGGGAGATGCTGCGCACGTTGCGGCAACGCGGCCGGCTGCTCTCGGCGATGGTACGGCCGCTGGTCTGGCTGGCAATCTTTGCCGCTGGCTTCCGCTCCGTTCTCGGTCTGTCGATCACGCCACCCTACCAGACCTATGTTCTCTATGACGTGTATGTGGTGCCCGGGCTAGCGGCCATGATGCTGCTCTTCCATGCCATGGCGAGTTCGCTGGCCATGGTCTACGATCGCGAGATGGGCAGCATGCGCTTGTTGCTGACCGCACCATTGCCGCGCTGGTACCTGCTTGCGGCGCGCCTGCTGGCCAGCGTGATCGTCGGCGTGCCGCTGGTCTATTTGTTTCTGTTGATCGCGCGTTTCTGGGATGTGCGGCCGCCCGTTCTCGGCTACGTCGCGGTATTTCCGGCGCTCGTGCTGGCGGGCCTGATGCTTGGCGCGTTCGGCCTGCTTGTCTCCTCGGTTTCGACACAGATGGAGAACTTTGCCGGTGTCATGAATTTCGTCATCTTTCCGGTGTTCTTTGCCTCGACGGCGCTCTATCCGCTGTGGCGGCTTGCCGAGGCGGGACCGGTGCTGGCAACAATCGCCGCCTGGAACCCGTTCAGCTCGGCGGTCGAGCTGATACGCTTCGCGCTCTATCTGCGGTTCGATCCTGTCGCGGCGGTTGTGGTCCTTGGCTGCCTCATCGCCTTCTTCCTCGCGGCGGTCATCGGCTACGATCCCGGCCGCGGCTTGTGGTCCCGGCGCGGCGGCGAGGGCTGATTTACCTCAAAGCATAGAGATAAGCGGCGATGTCCCGCGCCTGTTGCTCGGTGATCCTCGTCGACGGCATGGCCGTGTGCGGATTGACTTCCCTCGCCGAGCGTATCCAGCGGATCATGTTCTCCGGATTGTTTGCCAGCAGGCCACCGATAAAGACCCTGTCGGCAAGGCCACCGTCCAGGCGGGGTCCGACCTGGCCTTGCGCACCCGGCACGCCGGGTATCGTATGGCAGCCGGAGCAGCCATTCGCCGTCATGATTGGAATGGCGCGGGCGCCTACGCCGCCGGTCGCCGCATCCGACTCGTGCCGGACGCGCTCGCGCCTGTCGGACCACAAAGTCGCCGCTGCGACAGCCGCAGCCAGCAGCAGGATTGCGGCAAGGGCGCCCCCGATCAGCCTACCCAGGTCGGAGCGCATGTGTTGCCTCCCTGGTTGCGCTGCTGCTTATCCAGAGGCCGGCGAGCAGCAGGGCGGCGCCGCCATAGATCAAGCCGGCCGGAACCCACATTACCAATCCGGCGAGCTGCTGGTCCTCGATCGCGGTCATTCCCCACAATGCCGCGCCGGCGCCATTCTCCGGATACCAGAGTTTGGGCGACATCAGCAGCAGGACACCGAGCAGGCCGGTATGAAGCGAGGTGAAGAAAAGATGCATGACGGAGCTGCCATAGGTCTGCTGTCGACCGGGGCGCGGAAGGAGCGCCCACCAGAACAGCAAGGCTGTGCCGAGGAAGCTCGCATGCTGGGCATAATGAAGAAAGCCCTGCTGGAGCGCTGCCTGGAACAACGCCGGAATGTGCCAGATCCAGATGGCGACGCCGTGAATGATCGTCGCGTTGAGGGGGCGGATCACCAGGGCCCAAACCGATTGCAGCGTCTTTGCGCGCGTGAGCTTGCCCGTTCCGCGGCGAAGTGAGGCCGGCAAGGACCAGAGCAGGACTGCGCCTGGGCAAGCGGCGACAAGGAGGGGCGCCGCCACCGCCATCAGCAGTTCATGCTCGATCATATGGGCGGCAAACACCCGCTCGCCGAGCGCGTGGATGGGGCTGACCAGTGCTGCCGTCAGCACGCCCCAACCGGCGGCGAAAAACAACGCCTGCCGCATCCGCTCGGGACGGCCTCGGCTGCTGCGGCGCCACAACCGAGTCGCTCCGATGGCATAAAGGAAGGCAATCGCGGCCAGCGGAAACGTGATGGGAAATGCGAGCGTCCATCCGGCCTCGGGCGCGCCGGCGCCGTAGCAGATCGAGGTCGAGAAGAACGCGTCGAAGCTCATCGCAGGCACTCGTCGAGAATGAGAGCCGCGCTGCCTTGCATGATGATGACGAGGGCAAACAGCAATGCCGCAAGCATGCCGAGATCGGCGACGAACTGCTCGGTGCTGCGCGTGCGCTCAGGCTTGAAGGCGGCGCCGCCCTGCCGCTTCGCCCGCCATGACAAGGCACCGCCGAGCAGCGAAAGCACGGCGAGCACCAGTGCCACGGGAAGCACCACCGGCACCTGGCGGTTGCACTGCCATGGTACGAGTGCGTAGTTCAGCTGCGTCGAGATTGCCCAAGCCATCGGCCCCGACAGAAGACCACCCCAGGACGTTCCCATTTTCAACGCACGCATCAGCCTAGCCTCGGCATCCAGTAGATGAGCAGATAGATCGGGATCCAGGTCAGCACCACGAAATCCCAATAGAAGACATTGTCGCCGACATCGCCGAAGCGCCGGCCGCTATAGCCATGGCGTGTGAACATCAGCACCGTCAAAACGATGGTGTCGCCGACATCGGTGATCAGGTGTGTGGTGTGCAGCCCGAGCAGCACCCAGAGCATCGAGCCGTAGGCGTTCGTGTCCCAGTAGATGTTCAGCGCGGGGAATTCGAACCAGCGCACGACAAGCGGGGCCAGACCGAGCAGCGACATCACCACCAGCCCGATCCGCACCGGAACGATCGCGCATTGCTTGGCATGGCCGTGGAGGATGTGATTCGGCACCACGCTGATGATAAACAGGATGGTGACGATCGTCCCGGGCCAATGGTCGGGGTGCGGGGCGCTTAGACGCCAGTTGGGCCACAAGGTGGCGAGATAGAGATAAGCGCCCGCGGCCAACGCAAAGCCCATGCCTTCCAGCGCCATGAAGCCGAGCGTTCCCCACCAGGTCGGGCTGCGCGGACCATGTCCAAAGGTTGGGAGGTCCGAAAGATCCAAGCTGGGACGCTCACTCATCCCTCATCCTCCGGGTCGTCCTTGGGCCAGAACCAGCCGATCAAGGTGATGGCGATCGGCGCGGCGCCCCAGACGATCGCCCAGGGCGTGAAGATCGAATAGACAAACGTACCGCCGACGGCGATTGCCGCCAGCAGCGGCCAGATCGACGGTGTCGCCGATTTCTCGCGAATGTCGGGATGGGCTTCCGCCACGGTTGAGATCAACAACTCACGGACATCGACGCGGAGTCCGGTCGCCACAGGCAGCGCCTCGCGTTCGGCCCAGAGCGGCTCGACATGTGTGACAATCGGTATCCGCGCGAAATTATAGCTTGGCGGCGGCGAAGACGTCGCCCATTCGAGCGTACCGGCATCCCAGGGATTGTTTCCGGCCAGCGCGCCCTTCAACGCGCCGTGTACAAGATTGAACGTGAACAGTACGAAGCTGAGGAAAAAGAGCACCGCGCCGGCGCTGATGAACAGGTTGATGTTGCCCCAGCCAAGCTCGGCCGGATAGGTGTAGACCCTGCGTGGCATGCCCCAGAGCCCGACGAGATGCATTGGGAAAAAAGCCGCGTTGAAGCCGATGAAAGCCAGCCAGAAATGCCAGCGCCCGAGACGCTCGCTCATCATGCGGCCGCTGATCTTGGGGAACCAGAAATAGGCCGCGCCCAGCAGCGGGAAGACCGAACCGCCGATCAGCACGTAATGGAAATGGGCGACGACGAAATAGGTGTCGTGCACCTGGAGGTCCAGCGGCACCGAAGCGAGCATGACGCCGGTGAGGCCGCCGATGACGAAGATGAAAAAGAAGCCGAACACGAACAGCAGCGGCGTGCGCATCACCGGCCTGCCGTCCCACAAGGTCGCCAGCCAGCAGAAGATCTGAATGCCATTGGGGATGGCGATCAGCATGCTCGACGCGGTGAAGAAGCTGGCGCCGAGCTTGGGTAGCCCCGTCGCGAACATGTGATGGACCCAGAGGCCGAACGAAAGGAAACCGACGGCGATCAGCGACAAGACCAGCCCGAGATGCCCGAACACGGGACGCCGGGCGAAGACCGGGATGATCGCGGAGACCATGCCCGTCGCCGGCAGGAAGATGATGTAGACCTCGGGATGGCCAAAGAACCAGAACAGATGCTGGAAGAGCAGTGCGTCGCCGCCCTCGGCCGGGTTGAAGATATGTGTGCCGACCAGCCGGTCGAGGATCAGGAAGGTCGAGGTGATCATCACCGCGGGCATGGCGAAGACGACGACGAAGGAGGTAACCAGCATTGCCCAGACGTAGAGCGGAATCCTGTCCAGCGACATGCCGGGGGCTCGCTGCTTGAACACGGTGACGATGGTTGCCACCGCGACGGCCAGTGAGGATACTTCTGTATAAGTGATCATCTGGGCCCAGACATCGGCCCGCTTGCCCGGCGCGAATTCGGGGCCTGACAGCGGCACATAAGCAAACCAGCCGACGTCGGGCGCCATGTTGAGCGCGAAAGACACCCAGGCGAATATGCCGCCCGAAACATAGATCCAGTAGCTGAACGCATTCAGGCGGGGAAAGGCGATGTTGCGGCTGCCGACCATCAGCGGGACGAGATAGATGCCTGTCGCCTGCACGATGGGCACGGCGAACAGGAACATCATGGTCACACCATGCATCGTGAACAGCTGGTTGTAGAGGTCCGGGCCGATCAGACCGCGCTGCGGCCCTGAGAGCTGGATGCGCATGGCGACAGCGTTGAGCCCGCCCAGGCACAGAAACACGAAGGCGGTGATCAGATAGCGCCGTGCGACGACCTTGTGGTCGACGCTCGACAGCGCGCCGATGATGCCGGGAGGCGTGCGCCATGTCCGCGCCAGCCAGCGATCCAGGTTGGCATCGTCCATGCCGGTGTCGCGCGGTCCGTCATGCTCGGGTGCGACGTCGCCTGTGGCGGGCGTTTCGCGCGGCAGGTCGCGTTCGCTTGTGAGGTCCGCGCTGCTCATTTAAGCGCCTCGAGATAGGCGACCATGGCGTTGAGCTCGTCGCCGCTGAGCTCCACCACCGGCATGTGGGATCCGGGCTTGATGCCCTGTGGGTCGGCTACCCAGGCGGCGAGATTGCCGCGGCTCATGGTCAATGTCCCGGCGGCAAGCGTCTGCCGGCTGGCTATATGGGTGAGGTCGGGGGCGACCGTTCCTCCGGCAGGCGTGCCGCCTATTCTGTGACACATCACGCAAGGGCGCTTCAGAAACAGATCCTGGCCGGCCTTGGCCTCGTCCCCCGTCGGAGTAGCTGCCGGCTGCAACTGGTCGTTCCACCAGGCGTCGAACTTCGCACGCGGCTCGGCGATGATGAAGGTGCCCATGTTTGCGTGCTGCGCCCCGCAGAACTCGGCGCATTGACCTCGGTAAACACCAGGCTTGTCTGCCTTGAGGTCGAGCACGTTCATGTGGCCGGGAATGAGGTCGAGCTTGCCCGAAAGGCTCGGAATCCAGAAGGAATGGATGACGTCGGTCGAGGTCAGAAGAAGCCGCACCGGTTCCCCGGCTGGGATATGGATCTCGTTCGCCGTGGTCAGGATGCGGCTTGGCGTGGCATCCTCATAGCGCACCTCCCACCACCATTGATGGCCGGTGACCCGAATGGTCAGTGCGGCATCCGAGCCGATCGCGGCGAGCGTCCTGTTGGCGAAGAAGCTCAGCAAGGTCAGTCCGATCAGGACAATGGCGGTCAACCCGACGGCGGTCATCACCGCGCGCAGCTTCCGGTCGTCGGCGCCGGCCTCGATCGCGAGCGGCTCCGCCTGCGCGCGCGACCGCATCATCAAGGGCACGACGAGGGCGATCATCACCAGCACCCACACCACGGCGCAGAGCGCGGTGAAGAACCAGATCAGCCATGCCAGTTCGCTCGCCGCGGGACCTTTCGGGTCGAGGGCGGATTGCCAGCCCGCGCATCCCTGGAGCAACAGAGCGCCGGCGGTGGCGAACGCCATCGAGACGAGACGTTTCACGGCGACTTCCCCAGCGTGGCCGCGTCCGGCATGCGGTTTTCCGAAGGATGCGCCATCATGTCGTCATTGCGTTGCGGTGCGGCGGAAGACGGCGCGTTGCCGCTCAGCGAGCGCACGAAAGCCGCAAGCTCCCAGATCTGGTCGTCGGGAATCTTGTCGCGGAAGCTCGGCATGCCGTTTGGCCGACCGTCGCGGATCGTGGCATGGATGCTTTCGATCGAGCTGCCATAGAGCCACTTCTGGTCCATCAGGGCCGGCCCCATGCCGCCGCCGCCATTGGCGTGGCATCCCGAACAGTTGAACCAGCCGAAAAGCCGTTTCCCTTCGCTCATGTGGAAGGCGTTGGCCTCGAAGCTCGCCGCCTTGTTGTCGCTGGCGGGGGGCCGCTGTCCGCCGGGCTCCAGCGTGGTCACAGGCGTCGGCTGCTCGCCCGATCCGAGCGCCGATTGCGGGCGCGTGTCACGTTCCTCGCGCTGGCAGGCAGCGAGCGCCAGGACTGGAAACAGGAGCATGGCCACAACGGCTCTCATCGCACCGGGCTCCCCGAGGCATCGAGGCGGGGCACGCCATACTGTGACAGCAAGGCATCTATCTCGCCCTTGTGCCTGGACAGGGCGCCATTGACATCGCCGCGCAGCGCATCGTCTTCGCGGCGGACGCCCATCGAGATGTCATAGATCATCGGCAGTTGCGGTCCATCGATGCGGGGCGCAACCGGCGTGATGCGGAGCGGCACCTTCTGCCTTGCGGCGAAGTAGCCGGCGAGGGGGCCCCAGACCACGGCAAGGTCGATCTCGCCACTCGCCACCGCTTCGACGATGCGCGCCGGCGGGTTGGGGGCGGAATAATCGCCATAGACCGGATAGCCAACGAGGTGCCCGACGATACCGCGGCGGCCAAGCGCCTGGACCGGAGGCGAATTGGCGCCATCGTCGCCGATGAGCTGAACACCGATCCGCATGTCGGGCAGCCGCGGATCATTGAACGATGCTACGTCGGGGCCGTCCCTGCGGGTGACGAAGACATAGGACGATCGGTAGTAGGGCGTGGTGGTGCGCAGCATTTCGAGGTTGCTCGGCGTGCCCGGCACGAGATCGCACAGGCCCGCCTTCAGCGTGTTGCGGATGAAGCCGCGACGCTGCGCCCACCAGGTATAGGTCAGCTTGGCGCCGAGATCGGACGCAACGATTTCGGCGATCCTGTTCTCGAAGCCCTGACCTGCCGCGTTGGAGAACGGCATGTTGTTCGGATCGGCGCAGACCCTCAACTCACGTGCGTCGGCTGTGGCCGTCAAGAACACGAAGGTGATGGCGGCCATGCCGATCGCCAGCCGTTGACACGCCTTTCGCGCCGGACCTACGGTCAAGTACAATCCATCAAGGCAGCCGGAACACATAAAGCGTGCCTCCCGAGGTTGTCGCGTTCTTCAGATCCTTCATGGCATTGACGAAACCGAGCGCGGCGGTGGCGTCACGCGGGTCAAGATCGCCCGATACAATTGCGCCGGCCCAGCCGCCGACGCCTGAGAGGATGGCGACATATTGGTGCCCGTCGGGACCGCGATAGGTGATAGGCTGGCCGATGATCCCGGACGAGGTCTTGAACTGCCAAAGCAGGTCTCCGGTCTTGGCGCTAACCGCCTTGAACCAGCCTTCCATCGTGCCATAGAAGACAACGTCGCCGGCGGTCACTACCGCGCCGCTCCACACCGGGAAATTCTCCTTGAGGCTCCAGGCGGGTTTCTCCGCGGCGATGTCCCAGGCGGTGAAGGCGCCGCGATTACCGCCGGGCCCTGGTATCATGCGGACGTTCATGCCCACATAGGGCGTGCCGGCGATGTAGTTCACCTCGACGCCTTCTTCATCCATGCACAGATTGTTGTGCGGGATGTAGAGCAGGCCGGTCTTCGGCGAGAACGCGGAAGGCTGCCAGTCCTTGAGGCCAGACGCCGTCGGACAGATATCGCGAACGACCTTGCCGGTGCCGGTCTTCTTGTCCGGATTTACGATCAGCCGACCGGTTTTCAGGTCCACACCTTTGCTGGAGTTTACGGGACCAAAGGGTTTTGCCGACAGCACCTCGCCGGTGGTCCGGTCGAGGATGTAGAGATAGCCGTTGCGCTCCGGCCGGATCAGCACCTTGCGCGGCTTGCCCTGCCAGGTCATGTCGAGCAGGATCTGCTCGTTGATGCCGTCATAATCGTGGAGGTCATGCGGGCTCCATTGATAAAACCATTTCGCCGCGCCGGTGTCGGGATCGCGCGCGAAAATGCCAGACGTCCACTTGTTGTCGCCCGGCCGCAAATCCGGATTCCATGGTCCGGGATTGCCGGTGCCGTGGAAGATCAGGTTCAGATCGGGATCATAGGAAATCCAGCCCCACATGTTGCCGCCGCCGATCTTCCAGGCTTCCGGCGGCCATGTCGTGACGCCAAGATCCTTGCCTTTGTCCATGTCGTAGTGCGGCTTGAAGTCCGGTCCGATCAGCACGTCCTTGTCCGGCCCGGTGCTATAGGCGATCCAGACGACATGACCGTCGCCGGCGTCGAGCGCCTTTACCCAGCCGCGAACGCCCATCTCGCCGCCGGAATTGCCGACCAGCACTTTGCCCTTCACCACAAGCGGCGCCATGGTGATGGTCTCGCCGATGTTGATGTTGCCGACATGAGTGTTCCAGATCGGCTTGCCCGTGTTCGCATCAAGGGCAATCGTGTGGCCGTCCAGCGTATTGAAAAAAATGCGCCCGTCGGCGAATGCCACCCCTCGGTTGACGACGTCGCAGCAGGCCACCCCCTGTGCTGCCGGCTCCGGATTGGGTTCGTACTTCCACTTCATCGGGGCGCCGGGCTTGGAGAGATCGAGCGCATAGACCAAGTTGGGAAAGGGCGTCACGATATACATGGTGTTGCCGACGACCAGCGGCGCTGCTTCCTGGCCCTTGTTCACGCCTGTCGAGAACGTGAACGCGACCTGCAGGTTCTTGACGTTGCCTTCATTGATCTCGGAGAGTTCGCTGAAGCGCGTCGACGCGTAGTTCTTGGCCGGCATCGTCCATTGGCCGTCATCGGGTGGCGAAGCTGCGGCTGGCGGTACGATCGCTGGTGTTTTAGGAGGCTCGGACGCAGCGCCCAGAAGCAGCAGGCAGGCGAGCAGCGTCACCAGAAGGATAGCGCCAAAGGAATTCCCGGCTGCCAATTTGCGGGTACGTCGTTCTACTTCAACGCGCGTTAATGCCAACTGCGGCATAGCTTTCATTTATTGATCGAGCCTCCCACGCCGGCGCCGAGTTCGGCGGCGATGTCGGCCTCCGTTCCGGCACAAAGCGGATGGCCCCAGCCCGAAGCGCTTTTGCCGCCGGGGTCCAGATCGTAGACAATGGCATCCTTGCGATTTGGATTGACGCCTGCCGGGACCTTGTCGAAGCCGAGCGCCGCGCGGATACGCCAGGCGACATTGTGATCGGCGCATGAGGAATCGCCTGAAACGCCGAGGCCGCCGACAATGCTCTTGCCGTCGTAGAGGGCAAGCCCGCCGCCAAACACCACGACGCCTCCGATCGGCTTGCCGACGAGCGGGTCGCCGGCGCTTCCGAACGTTTTGGGATCGCCCGTATAGGCCGCGGCCTGGTTGACGGGATTGGTCTCCTGCAGGCCAAATAGCGGCCCGCCCGGCTGCACCCCCGCATAGAGATTGGCCGTAGAGAGGGCCATCTGAGCCAGGCTGAGACCGTTGGCCGTGTTGGCTTTCTCCGCTGCTATGAGCCGACTTCCCGGCCATTGCGAGTCGGGGGTGGGGCCGCTGAACGCAATCGCGCAGACAGTGCCGTCACGGGCAACGATGGCTGCCCATTCGTTGGTTTCAAAGCCGCCATTGGCTGGTCCGCCGCTTGCCTTCACGTTGGCTTTGAGGGCTGCAAGCAGTTTATCGTGATCGGCCGGACAGGGTTCCTGCGCCATGGCCTCGTCCTCGTGGAACAGGCCACCCATCAGCAACAGCAGACCAAAAAGAGGTACGAAAAGCTGAGAGCGATACATTGTCCTGGCATTCGTTTACATAACAAGGACCACCCCGGCAGACCGCAGAATGCGAGGATACGTCCAGTGCGTCAGTGCCTAACTCGCGTAATGCTTCTATGTTCCTGCTTTGCATAAAATTCGTGCAGTTGGATTTGGGCCCAGGTGTTCAATCAAAGCATGGGACCTGGACACCCGTGGCCACATGCCAAGCAATGAGGCAACGCGGCTGATCCGGGAAAATGCGATCGGGACAGCGCAGACGCACCCGCCCTGACAAACCCTGTTGCCTTGTCACGGCGTTCGACGATGGATGATCTCTTCAATAAGTTTCGCGTCGGCTTCGTATTCCGCGGCCCGCGCAGCCATTTGACTGGCCAGGCTGTGTCTTTCCCGCGCGGCTTCGCGTTTTGCCGTACGTTTCGCCAACTCAGCCCGCTGCTGGTGCGCTCTTAAAAGGCTCCAAAGAGCCTGTTCCGCATCGTCAGCCTGGGCCTGCATCAAAACGTCTGCCCCGAACGCATGTCCGGTGTGGCAGCGGTAACGGGTAATCGGCCCGTCTTCGATCTCCCATAGGGGGCCATGACATTCGGGGCAGACAAATGTCGAGGGGGCGCCAAGCTGGCCTTCGGTCAATTCCATTGTGCTGTGCTCCTGAGCTGCAATCGCTGCCTCAAGGCGGATGCCGGACGGGATTTCTGGTGTCGGCCCTGCGATTTCGGAAGCAAGCCTGTGCAACAGGCCAGCCATTTCGGACAGAGGGACGCAATGGTCGATTTCCACATTCTGCAAGGCGCTCAGCGGCATATCGGGTACTGCGGCGTCGCCGGGGTCCTGGACTACGCTGACGCCTCCGCACATCTTGATTGCGTGCAGGCCGGCGGTGCCGTCGGAGAGGCTGCCTGTGAGCACGACGCCGATCACGCTGCCGCCAAAGCTGCAGGCCGCCGATCGAAACAGGGGGTCGATGGCGGGGCGCGCCAGGTTCTCGCGCGGCCCGCGCCGCAGCAGCATATGATCGTCATGTAACAGAAGGTGAGCTCCGGGCGGTGCAACGAAGATGTGCCCGTTTTTAACCTTCATGCCGTTGGAGGCATTTGCAACGGGCATGTTGGCAGCGCGACCGAGAATGTCGCCGAGGTAACTCGTGGGACCAACGTGCTGTACGACGAGGAGAGCCGCCGGGATGTCCGGCGAAAGATCGCGGACAAGTCTCTTCAGCGCGTCGACGCCGCCGGCCGATGCTCCGATTGTCACGATGCACCGGTTCTTGCAACCGTCGGGACGGACCTTGTCCGGCTGGCCCGCACGCTCCGAATCTGATCGTGGTGCGGCGGTGGCCATGGTTGCTTCACCCACATTCAGCACAGATGTCGATGCGAGCGCTCCGGCCAGTCCGTTGCTGGTCGGGCGCCCTGCCTTCGTCGGTGTTAGCTTCCGGCCGCATCGCGGAACATAGATGCCCGCAATGATGTCGGCTCTGTACTAACGCCTACGTGCGCGTTTGACAGCAGCCTCTGCCACGGCCGGGGCCTCCTGAATGCTTGCCGCGCCGCCGAAATCGGCGTTCTTGGTACGGCCAGCTCCCGGGCCTGCTCCTAGATCAGCGCCTGTTGTCGGATCGGAAGCCGGATCGGAAAGCGTACGGTCGGCCATCCTGGCCACCACCTTCATGTCTTTGGCCCCCAGCTTGACAGTTGCCAGGCCGTCTCCGCCGTCGACGGGCATCACCTCTTCAAGGTCATCGATCCGATCCCACTCTTCGCCGGAATTCCATGGGCCAGCGACATCGCCGTCGCCTTGAGAGGTGTTGACATACATGCTGGCGTACTTCTCTACGCCTGGGAGCTTGCCGGAAGGGAAATTGTTTTCGATCGCGTAGAGTGCTTTCTCAAACGACTTCTGGTGCGCGATCTCGCGGGTCATCAGGAAGCCGAGCGCGTCCTTGATTCCCGGGTCGTCGGTGATGTTGATGAGGCGTTCGTAAACGATCTTGGCGCGAGCTTCGGCGGCGATATTCGATCGCAAATCCACCGTAGGTTCACCGCGCGAATCGACATAGGCCGCGGTCCAGGGAACGCCGGCTGAGTCGCACAGCGCGGGAGCGCCGCCGAACAGAATTGATTCCTTGGCTGTTGTGCCGCTGGCGCCGATCATCAGGTAAAGGTCCGCTTCCTTCATTTGGCCCTCGGCCAGCTGTGCCTTAAGCCCCTTGTTGAGCATGGTGACGATTGATCCCACCACTTCGAGATGGCTGAGTTCTTCGGTCGCAATATCGAGCAACATGTCGCGACGGCCAAGATCGTCCTCGCCAAGCCCTTGCGTGAAATAGCGCATGGCCGCTGCAAGCTCGCCATCGGCGCCGCCGAACTGTTCCATGATCATGCAGGCCAGGCGAGGATTCGGCTCCGAGACGCGAACGGTGTATTGCAGGCGCTTGTTGTGCATGAACATGGACATCTCTCCGGTTAGATCATCCGAACATCCCGGCAAGTTGATTGTTCCATCCGGCCATCGGCCAGCGAGCATTTTTACGGCAGCTTCAGTGTTGAGCATCGCAGGGAGCCAGAGGCGGCATTTATTTCTCTGACCGGTGACCGGCGGCAACGAGATTTCGATCGTGCTGCGCCATCACGGCAATGAGCAAGGCCGCGGATGGGCAAGAGGTAGACAAAATCTGGAGGGATACTGGCTCGGAAAAGTGAAGCCGGGCCATATTAATACGATGTCGGTGTCGACACCTTCGGCCCTTTTCGCTGCACACCCACGCGGCAAACGGCGCGTTCGGTCACGGGGCGAGCGTCGCGGGCTGTTGCCCGTTCACTTTCGATCCAGCACCTTCCGGACTTTCTCTGCCAATTCGTCGATCGTGTAGGGCTTGGTCAAAAGTTCGGTTCCGAAATCGAGCGTGCCGTTGTGGACAATCGCATTTCGTGTGTAGCCGGTGGTGTAGAGCACTTTTAGCGACGGGTGCATTGTCTTGACCTGATCCACCAGCTCCCGGCCCGACATCTCCGGCATCACCACGTCGGTGAACAGAAGCGACGGCACTTGCCCGCTTTCGACGGCCACCAGCGCTTCGCGTGGACCTTGCATTTCCAGCACGGAGTAGCCCAGTTCCCGCAGCGCTTCCGCGGCCATCAGCCGGACGCGATCTTCATCCTCGACAACCATGATGATCTCGTCTGCACAGCCGGGGTGCTCGCCTGCCACGACGTCGATTTGGCTGTCGAGCACGCCATGGTGCGAGCGCGGCAAATATATTTTCAAGGTGGTTCCGATGCCCTGCTCGGAATAGATCTTCACACTGCCGCCGGACTGGCGAACAAACCCATAGACTTGGCTGAGTCCCAGCCCGGTGCCTTTGCCGACCCCCTTGGTGGTGAAGAACGGATCGAAGGCTCTTGCGACAACATCAGCAGTCATGCCCGTTCCTGTATCGGTGACCGCTATCATCACATACTGGCCGGAGGGGATCGCGTTCTCCCTGGCATAGCGATCGTCGACGTGGGCGTTTGATGTCTCGATCGTCAGCTTGCCGCCAGCAGGCATGGCATCCCTTGCGTTGACGCAGAGGTTGAGCAGCGCGCTTTCCAATTGCCCTGCGTCGGCCTCGACATGCCATAGGCCCGCAGCGAGCACGGTCTCGATCTGGATGGTCTCGCCAAGCGTCCGGTTCAGCAATTCGCTCATACCGGAGACGAGGCGATTTGGATTCAGCCGCTTCGGCGCCAGTGGTTGCTGGCGGGAAAAGGCGAGCAGTCGTCTGGTAAGTTCTGCGGCACGTTGTGCTCCATCGATCGCGCCGGTTACGAATTGGTGGACGTTGGTATCGCCGTTTCTGAGCTTGCGCTGCACAAGGTTCAGGCCGCCGATGATGACGGCCAGCATATTGTTGAAGTCGTGCGCGATGCCACCGGTGAGCTGTCCGACAGCTTCCATCTTCTGGGCTTGGCGCAGGTGCTCTTCTGCTCTGGCGCGTTCCGCAACTTCATCTTTGACACGTTGTTCGAGCGTGCCGTTGAGTGTCTGCAGCGCCTTGAACAGCCGGGAGTTGTCGATGGCCGTCGCGGCATGGCCGGCAAGCCCCAGCAAGGCCGCTTCTTGCTGTTCGGCGAACACGCCGGTCTCTGAATGACCAAGGAAGAGGCCGCCCAGGACCTCGCCCGAACGCGAGACGACCGGCACGGCGAGATAGGAACGCACCGGCAGATGGCCCTCCGGCATTCCCTTGCGGGGCCAGTTCTTTCCGTAACGGGGATCCGTGAGGATATCATCGGAACGCACCACGCTTGTTCCGCGGAAAGTGGGCTCGAACACCGCGGTGTTGCGCGGCATCGGAAAGTTTTCGAAAGCAGAACGAGGTGCCCCCGACAGGGCGTAGAGCACATAGCTGTCGCCCTTGTCGTCGATCACATTGTAGAAGAAAGCTCCGAATTGTGCGCCCGACAGCACCACGCCGGCATCGGTTACCGTCTGGACAATTCGCTCTACGTCAAGCTCGGCCGCCACGGCTGCCGCAGTGGCGTTCATCAACTGAAGCTGATGCTCCACCCGCTTTCGCGCGGTGACATCGACCACGGTGCCGATGAAGCGGATCGCACGGCCGGACTGGAAAAGCGCTTCCCCCGTTGCGGCAATCCAGCGCTCCTTGCCATCCCGAAGGCCGATCGTCCGGTATTCGATGTCGTAGCGGGAGGGGGGGCCCGGCGCAAGCGACTGGCGTACGGCCTCGTCGGCCCGTGCGCGATCTTCCGGATGGAGGCCCGCCAGGAACGCGCTTTCATATGTCACCTCCGCGTCCGGCGGCAAACCAAAAAGGGCTTTGCACCGGTCGTCCCAACGCAGCACTCCGCTGATGGGATCGTAATCCCAGGTGCCAATAGCGGCCGCGTCGGTGGCAAGCCTCAGCCTCTCCTCGCTGGCCCGTGCCGCCTGTTCCGAGCGAACGCGCTCGATGTGAGCCCAGGACCGCTCCGTCACCTCGGTCAGCAAGGACAGTTCGCGTTGCGACCAGACGCGGCGCTGCTTGTCGTGGATGGCCATCAGGGCAGTCAGTCGGCCTTGTTTGACCAAAGGCATACAGATGGTTGCCGTTATCCCGATATCCTGAAAGGTCTTCGCTTCCTCGGGAGCAATTTCCTCAAGGTTGTTGTTGATGATAAGCGGCTTGTTGGCGCTGAGGTTGGTGACAGCCAGGCGACCGAAATCGGCAAGACTGTAATATCCCCTGATGCTGGGCGAGCCAGGTGCGCTCCAATCGCCGCGGATGGTGAAATGGTCTTGGTCCTGCTCCATGTCGGCATAGGCGCAAATCGAGACGCCAAGATGTTCGCCGAGGAGCCGAGTGGTGATCTGCATGACAGCATCGGCGTCGGCCGCGAGGGCTATCTCCCTGCCGAGGCGGTCGAGAAAAGCAAGGCGTTCGGCGTTCTCACGCAGGGCCAGTTCGGCGCGAAGGCGTTCTATCGCCGTACGCGTCCGGTCCGCGACTGCCGAAATGAGGGCTACTTCCTCCGTCGCCCAGCGTCTGGGCGCGGAGTGGTTCAGGTATAACAGCGCCACCAGCCCGCCATGCTCGGTAACGGGCATGTTGATGACGGATTGGGCGCTGATGGCTTTGAGTGCCTCCGCATGGCTGCTGGTTCGCGGATCTGTCTCGGCGTTTTCAAAGACAACGGTTTCGCCTCGCTTCAAATCCTCGATATACGAGCCGTAGTTCCTGAAATTCAGCGTCCCAGCCAGGCTTTTGATGCCTGGCGCGTTCCAGTCCCTGTCGATGGTGATCGTTTCTTTCTCTAGATCGATCGTGCCGTATCCGGCTCGGCTGATGCCAAAATGGTTCCCCAGCAGTTCCGCGGCTGCGTAGGCCAGTTCTGCGGGATCCGTAATCTCGCGAATACGGTCGCCCAGCGCTGCCAAAAGCTCGAAGCGCTGCAGTTCAGATCGCGGATTGCTTGAAGTGGCCCCCATTTCGCCCCCGTTTTGCCCGGACTTAAATGCAGTCTGCGGCCAAGAGTTCCCCGCAGGACGGCAGTTTCTTTGGCGGGCCGGTCAGCCGAACACGCCGCACCGGTCATAGGTTAATGACAGCTTGGCGCGCTGTGGCGGATAAAGGGGAAACCAGCGGGCACTTGACGAGCTCCCGCTGGCTGGGTGCCCGAACCGCACTTCACTCGTTTGGAGACGTTTGATGCTTGACCGACCCATTCTTACGAATACGGACGCTCTCTATCCAGACGACCTGAAAACGCTTCGGTCGGTCTTCGACGCGCTGTGTCAGGAATTTGAGATTACGTCGGACACTACCGCGGCAGAATCCATCGCGAGAGAGCTGGTCAGACTTTTCCAGACCGGGATGACGGAAGCGGCCATGCTGATGATTGCCGTGCGCGCACGTTGGCTGGGTGATTGGAAAATGGGAGGCAGCAGCGCTGCCCAGGCTTAACGGTCCCAACTCCATGGAGAAGGCCTACTTTAGCCGCTTGAGCCGGTTGTACAGCGTTGTCTTGTCTGGCGGAACAAGCTTTCGCCCCGAGAGTTGGGGTCGGCAGATAGTTTCCAACAGGCACGGGCATGGCGTTCGACAGAGATGGACCGAAACTCGCGACCGGGTTGCTCGCGGCCTCGTTGGCGGCGCTGGCGGCATACAACGCCATCCACGCCAAACGTGCGATTGCCGGCCGGGCGTGCGGACGTGTGATGGAGATCTATGGTGTGCGCCTGCATTTTATCGAAGCCGGAACCGGCATGCCGCTCCTTCTCTTGCATGGCAATGGATCCATGGCGGAGGATTTCAAGTCGAGCGGCATCTTCGATGAGGCGGCAAAGACCTACCGGGTGCTTGCATTTGATCGTCCCGGTTTTGGGCGAAGCTCACGGCCGCGCGGCCGGCGTTGGTCCGCTCGCGACCAAGCCGACCTCATACATGCCGCGGCCTGCGGGCTGGGTATAGAGAAATACCTCGTGCTTGGACATTCCTGGGGAGCTTGGATCGCCCTCGAATTGGCGCGCAGGCATTCTCAATCGGTCGTGGGCATCGTGCTGGTCTCGGGCTATTACTATCCGCCACCGCGGCTGGATCTTGCACTGGCCGCACTCCCTGCACTGCCTGTGATCGGCACCGCGTTTCGTCACACCTTGCTGCCGCCGCTTGTAAGGCTTGCTTGGCATTGGGCAATGGAGAAGATCTTTAAACCCGCCGTCGTCGCCGGCGAGTTCGCCGCACTTGCCAAAGATGTCGCCAGCCGCCCTTCCCAACTGCGGGCGGTTTCTCTGGAGACAGCATCGATGCTGGCCGCGTCCCTCTTGGGAAAAGCCAACTATAGGGACATTGCCGTGCCCACCGGCATCATGGCGGGATCCGGGGACCGGTTGTTCGACGCGCAACGCGATGCACGACGCTTGCACGCGGAAGTCGGTGGGTCTCTCCTCGAGGTGGTTCCGGGCGCCGGCCATATGGTTCATCAGAGCGCCCCGCAGGCAGTGGTCGGCATGGTGCACACTATTGCAGGACGGCACGCCTTGTTCCAAGCGGGCCGTCGGCAGCGACCCAAGTCGTGTGCCGACGAGTTCAAGGCAGATCCGGCCTCGCGGGAGCCACCGGCGATAAGCGACGCCGCTTGCACGGAATGATCTCCAAACGGGGCTTTCAAATGAGCGACCAACGTCCAGCCGACATGCAGTCGGTGCTCCACCAGAACATACAGGCCCTGGTCGAGCACAGGCGGCAACAAGAAGAGCACCAAGGCGTTCAAGCGTGGGTCGCCGGCGCTGTTTCGCGCTTCGCGGGAAGCATGACTTTCGTCTATCTGCACCTTGCAATTCTTGTCGTCTGGGTCCTCGCAAACCTTGGCGAGATACCAGCCGTCCCAGCCTGGGACCCGACTTTCGTGATCCTGGCCATGGTCGCCTCGGTTGAGGCAATCTTCCTGTCTACCTTTGTGCTGATCAATCAGAACAGAATGGCCGCCCACAGCGAGCGCCGAGCCGAACTGGATTTGCAGATCAGCCTTCTAAACGAACATGAAACCACGCGGCTGATCGAGATGGTGGCTGCCTTGACGGCGCGTCTGAATATCTCGACCCCGGCCGACAAAGAGCTGCCGGAACTCGCCGAGAATGTCGATCCCCAAAAGGTGATGACGCAGATCCAGCAAGCTTCTGGAGATCAGGAGAACGCTTGATCAAAGCGACCTCGTCGGCAACGGTTCAGCGTCGGCTACAGCCTGTAATCAGCCTCGTTGTCCAAGGCTGTCGACGCAGCTAAGGCGGCGTCGGCGTTCTCCAGGGCGGCTTCCCGACGTCACAAGTCCGCCGCGCAATCGAGGCAGCGTAGAGCTTCGATAGCCAACAGGCTGCTGCGTGTCAGATGGAACCAAGTTGACGCCGAATCGTATTAGCGGGCGGCTTGGGGAGATTCCGGATGAGCGAAGGTGCTGTTCTGATCGTCGAAGACGAGACAATGATCCTGCTCGACCTCGAGTCAGCTTTGGAGGAGGCCGGCTTCCAGGTCGTCGGCACTCGGAGTGCCGCCGAGGCGCTGGCGGCTTTCGACCCCGATCCGACCAAGTTCAAGGCCGTGCTCACGGACATCCGTCTGGGAGCAGGACAGTCGGGGTGGGAGGTCGCTCGGCACTTGCGAAGGTCCAACTCGACCATCCCGGTTGTCTATATCAGTGGCGACAGCGCGGTACACTGGGGAGCGGAAGGCGTGCCCAACAGCATAATGATCACCAAGCCCTTTTTTCTGCCGCAGATCATAACTGCCGTTTCTCAACTTTTAAACGCGCAGCAAGGTGCAGAAACTCACCTCTAGGAATCGGACCGCGGCTCCACGAAACCACCGAACATTCTTTCTTCGGCCAATCGGCGCCGTCCGGCGTAAAGCGTTCGCGTCTGCTTGGGTCAAATGTCGGCGGCCTCAACCAGATGTCGACCTCAGCTCCTTTCCCTCGCCACCGGCTCGCATCCACTCGGAAGCCCTCCCGAAAGCAGGGGCGCTCATTGGTTGAGCTTTCGGTCGAGTTCGTCAAGCAATGACCGATGCTCGCTGGGCATGTCCGCATCTGTCGGCAGATCCAGCAACTGGCGAAGCTGGCGACGATTGGCGTCCGATGAAATCCACTCCCGTATGAGGCGGGCTATGACCTTTTGTTGTGCCTTGCCGATTTCTTCCATGTTAGATTCCGAGCTTGTCCGTTGGACGAACTCGGCGGCTCTTTGATGGTTCCCCGTCCTGTACACAAATCGAGGCGAATCGAGGCACAATCTATGGGTTAATGCATGTCGCTCAAAAGTGGCCCTGGTTTTGAGACACGACATGCCAGTGGATGTTTGCAGTCCCAGTCCGCTCGCCTAACGCTGCGCGTAGAGTGCAAATTTATACGTTCGATTTTACCCGAAGCGAGAGGCTCAGCCGCAAAATCTTGGCGCCATTTTCATCGCGCACTTCGATAAACAATTGCTGCCCGTCGACGCTCTTCAGTGACTCTCTCGTGAGGTCGACAAGGCCCTCGAATCCCGCGCGGCGGACCTCCTCGAGGCCAGCGCATTCGACACCTATTTCGTCCTCGAAGATGAGATCGCCATCGCCGCTGTCGAAGAAAAATCGTGCCATCGGAGAGCTTCCGTCACTGCTAATCTGCGGGGTTCCTTTGGTGCAGGTAGGTCGTGTCGAAATCTCCTGCGTGAGTGAGGCCAGCCCAGTCCAGTGCGTGAACTTTTGATCCCGAGGTGGCAATGAGGCCTCTGCGTCGTAGTTCCTGGAGCATCCGGTTGACGTGGACCGTGGACAAACCCAGTGCATCGCCAAGGGCCGCCTGTGTAATGGGGATATCCGCCACGTGATCCTGAATGCGCCCCATGGAGCGCAAGCGAAAAATCAGTTCGCACAGGATGTGAGCCATGCGGGTGTATGCCTCGCGTCTTCCCACATTGATGACCCACTCCCTGTAAATCGCGGCATCTATCAACGTCGACCGCCAAAAAGCGGTAGCGATGCGAGGGTGCTGGTCGCAAACGGCGCGCAGAGTGTCATGCCGCATGAAACCTATTCGCGCCGGCGTAAGGGTCGAGAAGTTACAATCCATGACCGACAGATGCAGCCCATGCAGATCAGGAATGTCGCCGGCGACGAAGAATGATGTGATTTGTCGCTTTCCTTCGCCCGTATGTTTGGTGGAACCGACCAAGCCATCAAGAACGATAAACGAGTAAACAGGACGGTCGCCCTCGCGCACCAGATCGTGGTTGGCCAAATATTCCTTCTCCTGGATCGGAATGCCTTTCAGAGCGCCGATGTCGGCCTCTCGAAGATCCGAGATGGTCTGAAGCTTGCGAATGAGTACATCCGAGGATGAGGTGGGGAACAAATTGACTACCTGGCTGATGTTAGTGATCGAACTATTATCCGCGCCAAAAGTTCCGATTGGGATGGGGACATATGCGCGGCGGCAGAAGGCGCCGCCGTGCGGCATGGTCCCATGCCTGGAGCGTTTTGCCAGCGTCGAGGGTGGTTGAAGATCCCGGAATGATCGAAGCACCAGTTTTTTAGGACAGCCATAGGTGAGCCAGGCAGCAATGCATTAACCTATGACATAGGCTCGGTTAGAAATTGTCCCGCTGGGCAGCCAGCCCCAGGAGTTCGCCGATCACGGCGCAGCTTTGACCCTTCGCTCCGCCCTTTCGAGGGCTGCACCCGCAGCCCGTCCTGGAGCTCTTTGATGCGGCACCAGGAACGGGGTGGCTCCGCTGACGTTGTCTCAGTGGCAAGGTGAGATTTCAGTGAACAGGCATATTTCGCGGACGGATGTCGAACAAATCGATCACACGGATGACAGCGGGTTTGCGATAGGGCACGGCGGACCGCCATCCTCAGCAATCGCGGTAGCGCTGGCCCGTGGCCTGGAGACCAGTCGGGACAAGCACATCATCCACATAGCTCCCTCGGAACGCAGTGCCGAGGAGATCGCCGGCGCCTTGCGTCAGTTCCTGCCTGACGCGGATATCATCTTGCTGCCGTCCTGGGATTGTCTGCCCTACGACAGGGTATGGCCCACACGCGCCAATATGGGGCGAAGGCTTCGCGCGTTGCGTGAGATCGCAACGAAGCCGGATCGCCCGCGCATCGCTGTGATGTCGCTCGAAGCCATTCTGCAGCGGGTGCCGCCTGCTCCGGTCATCGCTGGCGGTTTCACAATTCTGGAGGTGGGACAAAAGCTCGACCGTGACGATTTCAGAACCAGGTCCGAAGCCATTGGCTATGTCGTCGACGAGAGGGTCGACGAACCGGGTGAGATAGCCTTTCGGGGCGATCTCATCGATATTTTCCCTGCTGGCGCGGATGGCCCCGTTCGCGTCATCGTTGGTCCCGATACCTGCATCTGCCAGCTCAAGACCTACGACCCGCTCAGTCAGCTCAGCGATCAGGTTCGAGACTCGGTTACGGTCGGACCGGCATCCGAGCTGATCTTTAAAGCTGGTGAGCATCCTGAGCTGACAGCGATGCGCGCGACGTCGATGGAAGAGCGCCTGGTCGCATCGTATGGCGCTATGCCATCCGTCTTCGATGCGGCTTCCAGCGCCTCGATCTCCTTCCTTGAAGAGACCGACGGGCAGCCGCTCGGCAGAATTCTGGATCTGGTCGAGGATGCACGTCGTGCCAGGCAGGAGGCAGCCGGAACGAAAAAACCTTTGCCGGGACGATTTTACCTATCCCGTGAAGAGTGGGACGCTGCTCTGCTTAACCGCTGCTGCGTGAGACTTGCCGTTTCTGCCGTGGGAGTTCCCAAATTCTTCCGCCAGGCCCGACCCGGGCATGATTTCGCGGAATTCGTCACAAGGCAGACGAGCGCCGGAGTCAGAGTAGTGTTCACCGGCGATGCCTCTGAATTGCAGCGAGCAGATCGCCTACTCGATAGGAGACTAGGCCGGCGGGCAGAGGAAGCGGCCGACTTGCCGCAAATCCTTTCGGCCGCGAGGGGCTCTCTGCTCAAAGCTGAATTCGTCCTCGACGAAGGGTTTGTCGACGCGCAATCCAATATCGCGGTGGTGGCCGCATCCGACCTGTTTGGTCCCGCGTTGAAGGCGAACGGGAGCGCGACCACAGGCATACTCCAACCCGAGTTGCGCATTGGCGATGTCGTCGTTCATGAAGACCATGGCCTGGGCGTGCTCGCCGCGGTCGAACAGGTCGAGTTGGGTGGCCAGCAACAGGATGTCGTCAGGCTGGAATATCATGGCGGTGCTTCCTTGCTGGTTCCGGTCGACGACTTTGGACGAATATGGCGCTACGGTTCGGAACCGGAGGCAGTGTCGCTCGATCGCCTCAAAGGCGAGGGCTGGCCGAAGCGACGCGAAGCTGCGTTGCGCGAGATCGACAGGCTGGCCAAGCGCCTCTTGGGCCTTGCCAAAATCAGGTCCAGCCAGCCTGCCGAGATCATGAAGCCCTCCCGCACGGACTTGGCTCGTTTTGCGGCGAGATTTCCCTATACGGAGACGCCCGACCAAGCGGCCGCCATCCGCGCTGTGCTCGATGACCTTTCGTCGGGAAGAACAATGAACCGGCTCGTCTGCGGCGATGTTGGCTTCGGCAAGACAGAGGTCGCCCTGCGTGCTTGCGCCGCCGCCGCTCTCTGCGGGAAACAGGTTGCTATCATAGCACCGACAACAGTGTTGGCACGACAGCACTATGAGACGTTCAGCCGCCGCTTCGCGGGAACCGGCCTGCAGGTCGCCCACCTTTCTAGGATGGTCGGGGCAGCGGAGGCGAGAGCGGCAAAAGCGGGTCTACGGAGCGGCCAGGTTACGGTCGTTGTGGGTACTCAGGCCCTGGCGTCCAAGAGCGTCACCTTCGCCAATCTTGGACTGCTGGTGATCGACGAGGAGCACCGGTTCGGGGTCAAGTTGAAGCGGGCCCTGCGGACCATGACGCCTCGCCTCCATACGCTGAGCATGAGCGCCACACCGATACCCCGGACGCTGCAATCGGCGTTGTCGGGCATCCAGGACGTCAGCGTTCTAAACTCTCCGCCCGCCAAAAGACGTCCCGTTCGCACGATCTTGGCAGCGTTCGATCCAGCATCGGTGCGCGCGGCCCTTCTGCGTGAATTCCACCGGGGTGGACAGAGCTTTTTCGTGGTCCCGCGGATCGAGGATATTGCCCCGGCCTGTGACCAACTGAACAGACTGGTGCCGGAACTCGGGGTCAAGACGGCGCATGGTGAAATGAAGGGGAGACAGCTGGACGAAGTCATGGTCGGATTCGCCGACGGTGATGGCGACATTTTGTTGAGCACCGACATCATCGAGAGCGGCCTCGATGTGCCGCGGGCCAACACCATCATCGTTTGGCGCCCCGACCGGTTCGGTCTGGCGCAGTTGCACCAGCTGCGGGGCCGGGTCGGAAGGGGGGCGGTGCAGGCCGTAGCGTTTCTTCTGACCCAACCTGGCGTTGAACTGGCCGAAGGCACCAAGGCCCGGCTTTCGACGATGCTTGCGCTCGATCGGCTCGGCTCCGGCCTGGCAATCAGTCAAAGAGACCTCGACCTGCGTGGCGCCGGAGATCTTTTCGGCGAAGACCAGGCCGGGCATATGAAGCTGATCGGAGTGGGCTTGTACGAGCACTTGCTGGAGCGGGCGGTCTCGGCGGCTGGCGGAGGGGCCGACTTCGGCAAGCAACTTGCCGAGATCAATGGCTCGGGAAAGGGGGCTTTTCCCGAGAGCTATGTCGACGAGCCTACGGTGCGCGTTGGCCTCTATGCGCGGCTCTCCCGCATCCGTTCGGAGCCGGACCTCGATACATTCAGCGAAGAGCTCGAGGACCGCTTTGGAGACATGCCTGGCGAAGTAGCCCTTTTGCTGGAATTTACCAGGTTGCGAATAGCAGCGTCGGAATTGGGCGTCGGCAAAGTCGATGTGGGTCCCGAGGCTATCGCGATCACCCCTCGGTACAAGCCGTCGGCGTCCCAATGGCGGAACAGCAAGGCGTTGGGCCTGGACTACCGGAAGGGCCGCCTGATTTTCAGGCCGATCCAGCCCAGCGTCTCAGGCATCGATGCGGTTCGCTTAGCGCTTGATGCCCTACGCGCAGCCCAGCCAAAGCACGAGATCTGACGAGCCTTTTGTCTCCTGGGGCCATCGGTGCGAATGGTGCACTGTGGGCGGCCGTGCGTTCGCAGGGCAGCGTTCAAGGCATGGTTCCGGTTTGATGGGGTGTCATGGCAGCCATGTTTTCATTCAGGTGGGCCATGATCCAGATAGAGCCCAGAACCACCAGCGCGACGATCAGCACGCCGAAGGCCAGGGCCAGGATGTTGTTGGTGTTGTCCGGCCCGGTGGTCAGGTGCAGAAAGAAGACAAGATGCACGCCCATCTGCGCAACAGCGAGCACCACCAGGGCCGAGATGACCGCGGGCTGGTAAATCAGATCGGTTCGCGCCGCCAGGAATGACGCGATCGTGAGCAGGATGGCCAGCCCGAAGCCGAGCACATAGCCCGAGAGGCCCCCAGCCGTTTCGTGCTCGCTTATGTGTTCCTCGCCCGGCGCTGAATCGCGGCGGTCCTGCAACTCGCCGGTCTTGCTCTCGAACTCGGTCATGACGATGCTCCCAGCAGATAGACCAGGGTGAAGATGGCAACCCAGATGATGTCGAGGGCGTGCCAGAAGAGCCCGAAGCAGTGGAGCCGCCGCAAGATGTCGGGCCGAAAGCCCTTGACCCACAGCTGCGCCATCATCGTTCCCAGCCAGAGCAGGCCGAGACCGACATGGGCACCGTGGCAGCCAACGAGCGCAAAGAAGGCAGAAAGAAATGCGCTGCGCGAGGGGCCTGCCTGCTCGCCGATCATTGCCGCGAACTCCTGTAGTTCCAGGAACAGGAACGCTGCCCCGAGCAACCCCGTGACGAGAAGCCAGAACTGCGTGGCAGCCATTGATCTGCGACGGGTGGCGAGTGTTGCCACGCCGCCGGTGAAGCTCGAAGTGAGCAGAAGGCCCGTCTGGACCGCAACCCGTGTCGGTTCGAACAGATCCTTGCCTGTCGGTCCGCCGGCGGTTGCCTTGGCGAGCACGGCGTAGGCGGCGAAAAATGCCGAGAACATGATGATGTCGGACAGGAGAAAGATCCAGAAGCCGTAGGTCACCGTGACGAACTTTGAGGCCGGGCCGCCTTCTCCGTGGCCCGTCGCAGAGCGCACCGCATGCCGACCGGTGTGATTAAGCCGATACGGGTCCCGTGCCTGGGTGCCGGCGCTGATGTCGCCGGAGAATGCGTGATCGCTCATGCCGGGCGCTCCCACCCGCGCAGCCGGGCAAACTGGGCTGCCTTGTGGTCATGGTCGATGCGGGCGACCTCGTCGACAGGGATCTCGTAGTCTCCATGATCGCGCCAGGCGAATACGACGAAGGTTGCGTATGCGCCGATGAAACCGACGATCGCCAGCCACCATATATGCCAGATCAGCGCGAAGCCGATCAGTGTGCTAAAGAAGGCGGTGACGAAGCCAGTCGGGCTGTTGCGAGGCATCTCGATCGGCTCATATGCCTTTTCCTCGTCCGAGCTCTGTTCGATCCCTCGTTGCTTGATGCTCCAGTAGGGCTCTTCGTCTTCCACGTGAGGCAGCCGTGCATAATTGAAGACAGGAGGAGGGGAAGATGTCGACCACTCCAGCGAACGCCCGTCCCACGGGTCGCCGGTTTCGTCGCGAAACTTGTCGCGATGCCGGATCGAAACGAAAAGCTGTGTGATCTGCAGCGCCGCGCCGGCGATCATCACCACCACGCCGAAAGCGGCCACCACCAGCCACGGCGCCCAAAGGTCCATATCGATATGTTGCAGGCGCCGCGTCATGCCGAGCAGACCGACGATATAGAGCGGTACGAAGACCAGCATGTAGCCGGCCAAGGTGACCCAAAATGCCGCTTTTCCCCAGCCTTCGTGCAAACGGAAACCGAACGCCTTGGGGAACCAGTAGGTGAAGCCGGCGAATGCTCCAAACAACACGCCCGAGATGATGACGTTATGGAAATGCGCGACGAGGAAAAGGGAATTGTGTAGCACGAAGTCGGCCGGCGGGACGGCAAGCAGGACGCCAGTCATGCCGCCGACGGTGAAGGTGGTCACGAAAGCCAGTGCCCAAAGCATCGGCGTGTCGAAACGAACGCGCCCGCCATACATGGTGAAGAGCCAGTTGTAGATTTTCACACCGGTTCCCACGGCAATGACCGACGTGGCGATGCCGAAGGCGGCATTAACGTCCGCTCCGGCACCCATGGTGAAGAAGTGATGCAGCCAGACCATGAACGAGACGATGCAGATGAACATCGTGGCCGCGACCATCGAACGGTATCCGAACAGCGGCTTCGATGAAAAAGTCGAGAAAATCTCGGAAAAGATTCCGAAGGCGGGAAGCACCAGGATGTATACTTCGGGATGGCCCCACGCCCAGATCAGGTTGACGAACATCATCTGATTTCCACCAGCTTCGTTGGTGAAGAAGTGGAAGCCGAGATACCGGTCCAGCGTCAGCATTGCGAGCGTGGCGGTAAGGATCGGGAAGGCTGCGACAATGAGCAGGTTGGACGCGAGCGAGGTCCAGCAGAACATCGGCATTCGCAGATAGCCCATTCCCGGCGCCCGCATCTTGAGGATGGTCGTCACCAGGTTGACGCCGGTGAGCAGCGTGCCGACGCCGGAGATCTGGATCGCCCACAGATAATAATCGACACCGACGCCCGGCGAGTAGGCGGTTTCCGACAAAGGGGCATAGGGCAGCCAGCCGGTGCGCGCGAACTCGCCGACCACAAGCGAGATGTTGACCAGCAGGGCTCCGGAAGCCGTCAGCCAGAAGCTGACGGAATTGAGCGTCGGAAAAGCGACATCGCGTACGCCAAGCTGCAGCGGCACGACGAAATTCATCAGGCCGATCATGAACGGCATCGCGGCGAAGAAGATCATGATCGTGCCGTGCGCGGAAAAGATCTGGTCGTAATGCTCCGGCGGGAGGTAGCCCGGCCCGTGAATCGCCAGCACCTGTTGTGTGCGCATCATGATAGCATCGATAAAACCACGAAGAAGCATGAGCATCGCCAGCACAATGTACATCACGCCGATGCGCTTGTGGTCGACCGAGCTTATCCACTCGCTCCACAGATATGGCCAGTAGCCCTTCACCGTTATCCAGCCAAGCACGGCGGCTGCTGCCAGAAAGACGCCAAGGGCTGCGCCGAGGGGGATGGGTTGATCGAAAGGAACGGCCGACCAGTCGAGCTTGCCCAGCATCGTCATTCTGCGCCTTGTGGATGATGGGTCATCGTTGCCGCCGCCGCGGGTAATGCCCTTGGGCTCACCTGTGGCTCGCCGCTGGCTGCGCTCTCAGCAGGCCCCGGACCCGGTGGGAGCGTCTGCTGAACGACCGCTTCGAACAGCCCAGGCTGGACATGACCGAAGGAAGCCGGCGCCACATTTGTGCTTTGCCGGGCGAGTTCGCGATAGGCGTTGGCGTTGAGCACGCCGCCCCCGCCACGCAGCGATGACGCCCAGCGGGTGAAGGCATCGGCTGAAACCGCGCTCACACTGAAATTCATATCCGAGAAGCCGTCGCCGCTGAAGTGCGCCGACTGGCCGAAAAAGCTGCCCTCGCGGTCGGCCTGCAGATGCAATTCGGTCTGCATGCCGTTCATGACGTAGACCATGCTGCCAAGCTGGGGCACGAAGAACGTGTTCATCACGCTGGCCGAGGTCAACTTGAAACGCACTGGAACACCGGCGGGAATAACCAGTTGATTGACAGCGCCCACGCCCTGCTCGGGATAGAGGAACAGCCATTTCCAGTCGAGCGCCACCACCTGAATGTCGAGCGGCGGCTGGCTAGAAGGGATCGGTTTGCGCGGATCGAGCTGATACGATCCGTAGTAGATCAGACCGCCAATGAACAGGATGGTGAGCGTCGGGATCGACCAGACGATCAACTCCACGCGTCCCGAATAGGTGAACTCCGGGTTATAGCGGGCGTTGCTGTTCGAGGCGCGGAACTTCCAGGCGAATGCCAGAAGTGCAACAAGCGTGGGAACAACGATCACCAGCATCACCGCCAGCGAGTTCAAAAGGATCGTGCGATTGCCGACACCAATTGGTCCTTGGGGATCGAGCACTCCCCCCGCGCAACCGGGCAAGAATGCGCCTCCGACGATCCAGAGCAGTTGGCGTGTCAACTTAGGGCTGGATGGCAACAACACCGGCTCTGCAATCTCTCTTTGCGGGAACGCGGGCTAGAGGCATGCGTTCGTCGGGTTTCCATCTGAGCCTCCCCATGGCGCGGAACCTCGCGGCACTTCGCAGGGTGTCGCCACCTGAGCGAGTGCCCCAACTGTCGCCGGCCGGGTTTGTTCCGCTGGACCGAGTTACTCTGTCCGATGGTCCCGCCTTGGCCCAATCTGGCCATTCAGAACGATGGCGGCTCGATTGGCCTAGCTATCGGCGACGCTGGCTCTCGCACGAATTTCAATTTCGGCGGGACGGCGAATACCCTGAATCGCTCAGCCAGATTATCGAGAGCCTGACGCATGCCCACTCCCGCAGCAGCCGCACCGTGTCCACTGATGACCATCTGGGGACCCAAGGCAGCCAGATGCTTCACGGACCTTTCCGCTGCATCCCAGTCTGGCGTGAAATAGCGCGGCGGACCGTGCATCTCGAGATCCTGAATGGCGACTTCATAGACCGACTCCTGACCGGTGGTGATGAAAGCGTCTCCTACAATGAGCGAGCGGTCTTGCTCGCGCCAGAGCGAGATATGCCCAGGGGCATGTCCGGGTGTGTGCAGCCATTGCCATCCGGGCATTCCGGGGATCGATCCATCGGCGGGCAAGGGTTGCAAACGGCTGCCAAGATCGATTGGCCCGCGTGGAAAAAGCGGTGAAAGCAGCGCCATCAGTCCACCCCCAACCCAGGGATCCGGTGGCGGATAGGATGTGGTTCCGTCCAAATAGGGGTGCTCGAGTGGATGGGCGAAGACAGGCACGTCCCAGCCATTTGCGAGTTCTAGAACCGTTCCCACATGGTCGAAATGGCCATGGGTCAGGATGATTGCAGCCGGCCGTGCGTTAACGCCGAACCGCTTTTCCGCGACCGCTAGAATGCTGCTGCGAGACGTCGGCAACCCGGTATCGATCAGCACCCAGTTCCGATCTCCGCTGCCCGGTGCGCCGAAGAACACGACATTGACGATTGCTAGCCGCAAGTAACCCAGGTCCGGTGCGATGCTCCAAGCGCCGTCGCCACGATCCTCGCGCCTGGCGTGGTCGATCTCGGAAAGTCGAATCTGAACGGTCATGTGATCCCATGCCTCTGTTGTTGCCGAGCAGCCGCTCGAGTGGATGACGGCGGCTGTACATCGCCCCGAACTTGGGACGGGCCTCCTTGTTCCTCATTTGCACGCGGCGCCCGGACAGTTCACCACCGGAACAAAGGCTCTACCAATGGGTTCGGCACTACCCGGCCACGCAAGGACGAGCTGGACTGAGCAACGAACATGGGGCGCGCCCGACTGAATTCGGTATTTCGCCAACGCGGTTCCCGGTCCGGACAAGGCGGCCGAGTTCGAAGCCGATTGCCCAAAGGAGACTTCGAAAAATGAGCGAAGTGGGACGCCAGACGGAGGCCTCGGTTCCGGAAGCTTCGCGCTTCGCCAGTTTTTTCATGGCAGGCTTTGAATGCTCCTCGCACCGGCGCAAGGACGGCGTTCGCCTCGATCTTATTCGTGCGACCTCGCATAATTTGCATGCCCTGGGCGACTACCGCGGCTGCGCCGAACTCGGCCTTCGCACCATCCGCGACGGCCTGCGTTGGCATTTGATCGAAACCGCTCCCGGAACCTATGACTGGTCAAGTTGGGCGCCAATGGTGGAGGCAGCCCGATCGGCAGGTGTTCAGGTAATCTGGGACATCTTTCACTACGGATCTCCGGACCATGTCGATCAGGGCTCGCTGCATTTCATCGACGCCTATGCCTCGTTCGCGGCAGAAGCCGTCAAGGTACACCGTTCGATCACCGGAACATCGCCTCTGTTGTGTCCCATCAACGAAATCTCCTTTTTCGCATGGGCTGTTGAGGTCGGCTATTTCCCGCGCGTGGGGCCGAACAAACGTGGATGGTTCAAGCGGCACCTCGTGAAGGCCGCCATCGCGGGTGTTCGTGCAATGCGGGAGATCGACCCCGCCTGCAGATTTGTCTGGGCCGAGCCGCTTATCCATATCGCCCCTCGCGACCGAACCCGCAGCGAACGGCGCCGGGCCGAAAACGCCCGACAGGGGCAGTTCGAAGCTTACGACATGTTGCTGGGCCGCGTCGAACCTGAGTTGGGCGGGAGCGAAGATGTTGTCGATGTCGTGGGCTTGAATTTTTATCCGCACAATCAATGGTACGTAAACGGGCCGACGATTCCGATGGGACACCACGAGTACCGCGCCCTGTCGGAAATGTTGCTAGAAGTTGCTCATCGATACGGCAAGCCGATGTTCATTGCGGAGACCGGCTCCGAGGGATCCGGCGGGCCGGCTTGGCTCCATTATGTCTGCGACGAGGTGCGTTCCGCAATCAGTCTCGGAGCGCCGATCGAGGGTATTTGCCTGTACCCGATAACGGCCTACCCGGGCTGGGACAATTCGCGACATGCCGAGGTCGGTTTGTTTTCCGTCATCCAGGCTGACGGCAGGCGACACCTGCGCAAACCCACAGCAGATGAACTGGCCCGTCAGCAAGGTCTTCTCGTGGCGGACACGACACCTTGAAGAGGCCTAAAACGAGGGAGGGGCGGGCGAGCGTCTGTCTCGAAACGCCGCCCGCGCCGGTGCGGTGCATCAGCTTTTTGCAGTCGCCCCAGCCTCGCGCAGCCTGGCATATCGCATGGTAACGTCGCTCAGATTTTCCTTGAGCCAGTTGGCCATGGCTTCCTCTTCGTTCAGGTTCTGCTTGAGGGCCCTTTCAGCATCCTGGAAGCCCCCGGCGTCGGCCAGTACCAGCAGCGAATTGTAGGCAGCGATCTCGTAGTTCTCGAATGCGAAATTCGCCAGGCTGTTCTTGATGATCTCGTCGCCGGCCATCGAATGTCCAATGGCGGCCACGCTGCCAACCATCGACAAGGCAGTGTCCTTGAGGGTGGAGTGCTCCTCGCCAAGGCCCTCCAGGACGGACTCGAGTCTCGTGATCTGGCCTTCGGTTTCCTGAATGTGCCGGCGCAAGCGATCGGCCACCTCCGGATAGTTCTCTATACGCTCGACCTGAGGCTTCATGATCGACAGCGCTTGATTTTCCATGGCGTGCGCGTTGCGCAAGCCGACGATAAATATCTCACGGCTTTCCGAGTTGAAGTTTGTATCCATCGAGTTTCTCCTTCTGATACCCGCCCGATCTTCCGTCTTGAAAGAAACTATCTTCTCGGCTCGGCCAACAACGGCTCGTCCGTGCGCGCCCAGGCCGGGAGGCTTTTTTGGATGCGCGAGAAAGTGGCCAGAGCCTGTCCGACTACCTGGTCCATGTTGTAATAGCGGTAAGTTGCAAGCCGACCGACAAACCAGACGTCTGGGCAGCTTGCCGCGAGCGCTTCATAGCGCTTGTAGAGCACTTCGTTTTCGGGCCGGGGCACGGGATAGTACGGGTCCCCGATGTCCGTGGGGTATTCGTAGGTCAGGCTGGTCCGCGAACTCTGCTGGCCGGTCAGATGTTTGTACTCGGTAATGCGCGTGTAATCTTCCGTCTGGGGATAATTGACCACGGCAACCGGCTGAAATTGCTCGCAATCCAGTGTAACGTGCTCGAAACGAAGCGAACGGTACGGAAGGTGCCCGAGCTGCCAGCCGAAATATTCATCGATCGGGCCGGTATAAACCATGCGCCTGAACGGTATCTTCTCACGAATTTCACGGAAGTCGGTCTGCAGCATGATCTTGATGTTCGGATGATCGAGCATGCGTTCGAACATCCGCGTGTACCCGCCGGCCGGCATTTTCTGGAAGCTGTCGCTGAAATAGCGGTCGTCACGGTTGGTCCTGGTCGGCACTCGTGCCGTCACGGATTTGCTCAGCTGACTGGGATCGACGCCCCATTGCTTTCTTGTGTAGCCGCGGAAGAATTTTTCATAGAGCTCGCGCCCCACGGTGCTGACGACGACGTCCTCAGCCGTTCGGACATCCTCCACCGTTTCGCGTCGCGACGCGAAGAAATCCTCCAGCTGTGCCGAGGTCAGGTCTAGCCCGTAAAGCCGGTTGATGGTGTCGAGATTGATCGGGATGGGAACCAGTTGCCCGTCCACGGCCGCCAACACCCTGTGCTCGTACGGCCGCCATTGCGTGAACTGCGAAAGGTGGTCCACGATCGTTTGGCTGTTGGTGTGGAAGATGTGCGGGCCGTAGCGATGGATGAGGATGCCGGCTTCATTGTAGCAGTCGTAGGCGTTGCCTCCCACATGGCTGCGGCGATCGATCAGCAAAACGCTTTCCTGACGCTGCGACGCTATCCGTTCGGCAAGCACACTGCCGGCGAAACCCGCGCCGACGATCAGCCAATCGAACATGGCTATGCACTCCTGCGAAGGGGCACGACCTTCTTGCGTTGGTAGGCGCGCTCAATGTGAGCTGCCATGGCATTCCATGTCCGTTCCCAGGACATGTCCGCAAGATAGGCATCGACTTGCTGCAGGAGCATCTGACGCGGTCGCGAAAGGACGGAGCGCAGCTTGATTTCCAGATCGTCACAGTCGGCGATTTCCACCAGCCCGGCAGCACCGTAACTGCGCACCACGTCGACGATTGCCGTCGAGATCACCGGCAGACCCGCCGCGAGAAATTCCGGCGTCTTGGTCGGGCTGATGAAACGCGTCGCCTCGTTGAGGGCAAACGGCATCCATCCGGCGTCCCAATGGCGCAAATAGTCGGGCAGATCGCAGTAGGCTTTCGGGCCAAGCCAATGCAGGTTTTCGGCTTGCGGCAGGCTTGCAGGGTCGATCTTGACAACCGGACCGAGCATGACGAAATGCACGTCCGGCATTGTCTTTGCCGCTAGCGCCACGAGATCGACGTCCAGCCGCTCGTCGATGACGCCGAAATATCCAACCCTCGGGGAAGGAATGCCCGCCTGGTCGGCTGGGTCCCTTCCTGGCCGTCTTGCGGTGTGAAAGTGCCTCACATCGATGCTGCTCGGAAATGGAAAGATGGCGGGATGGAGGTGACGCTTGGTCTCGAACAAGCTTAGACCACCGGTGAAAACCAGATCCGCGCGGCGCAGAAGCGCCTTTTCCATCTGGCCCAGCTCGGGGGGCGCATTCCTGAACGCAGAGAGTTCGTCCATGCAGTCATAGACGCATATGTCTGGGTCGAGGAATTCCGTAAAGCGAAGAGCCATTGGGGTGTAGTACCAGGCGATCAGCCGGCTATGCGGCATAGAAGCGATGGTCTGCTGCACAAATCTCCGCTGGACGGCATCTGCTTTCGCGGCCGACGTGCCAAGCGGCAGCACTGGTGTGACAATCAGAATGTTTTCCGATGCCACGCTCGTCCGCATCAGCGGCTGCGGCAATTCTTCGAAAACGGGTTCTTCAAAGTAGACCACTCGCTGCTGAGCGGATGCGAGAGTGAGGAGATGCTGCGGACGCTGGTGAACAAAATTCCATCGTAAGTGGGAGAAGCAAACCAGTATATTTTCGCGACGAACATATTGACTGCCGGTTACCCCGCCAAAGGCCGCTTCCATTGACATACTCCCTCTGTGACACTATTTATGTTACGATTAACATTTGTTAATCGCGAATGGAGAGAACTACTTAGTTCCAGCTCCTAACTTTCGATCAGGTGAGTTGTTCCAACTGAAATGAAGAAGGCCCGGTCGCCCGCTTGGTCCACGCACGAAGCGGGATCTGGTTGCGTAGGCGAGGGCGGCTGTCGGGACCCGGCCGCCACTGAAAGCGTGGTTGAACGACGAATGCTGGTGGACAGCGGCATTGCCGTATTTGCGTTCAACTCGTTGGCTATAGAATGTGCCTAACATCAATGATTCGCCTGTATCTCTGCGCGTCTCCGACTGCCGAGGCGAATTCCGGGGCTGACATGAACATCAACTTTGAAACCAACGTTTTTCCACTGTTTCATCCGCAAAGCGTGGATGATCTCAAGGACCCGTGTCCTGTCTTCGATGGCCGTGTCTGGCACGTCTTCGGGTCAAGCGGCACGGTCACCACCGAGACGTGGAGAATCTTGCATGCCACGGCGCCCGATCTTTATGGGCCGTGGGCCGAGCATGATCCGATCGAACTTCCAATCAACGGCACTGGTGTTGCGGCTCCCGGTGTGACCCACGAGTGCGGCGTCTTCCACATGTTCATTCAGACGGAATTCATGAAGTCGGGTGGCCGTTGCGAGCATGCGGTTTCCAACGACGGGTTCCATTGGGTAGTCCTCAGTCCGGCCATTCTGGCCATCCCGGACACGGAAGAGGACGGCATTTACGATCCGCATCCAGCAGTCATTGGCGGTGGGCGCTACCTGGTTTATTCGGCGATGCCAAAATTCACCAGGGTGCCTCAGCCCGACATCTATCTGGCACGTAGCCAGTCCGACTCGTGGTTCGGTCCGTGGAAGCGGATCGGCAAAATCCTCGACCACAACGATGTTCCCCACCATAACACCAGAGATGATCCCGACTACGAATGGGGCATTGAGGGCGCGCAACTGATCGAGCTGCCGGACGGCCGGGTGCTTCTCAACGCCACTTGCTTTCTTCCGAATGGCCTTCGGGGAAACCGGCAACGGGTGTTTTTTGCCATCGCCGACGAGGTCAGCGGGCCTTACGTTTCGATCGGCCCGGTGCTGGAGCCAGGTCAACCGGGCGAGAACGGCCACTCGACAGTGATGATCGATGGCAGTCAGCTTTCACTGTTCTACCAGAGCCGGGTTGCCACAACCGATCACCGATGGCGCTATGGTTTAGCCAGATGCGACGTCGCTCTCTTTTCAAAGGTCGCGTAATTTCCAGGCTGCCATTAGCGCCTTCAGGCGGATGCGCGTCATGCGGCCATGAAACTCCTGAGGGTTGAAGGTGATCCGCGTCGGTGACGGCAAGTAAAGTGTCATCCGACGCAGTAGGAGACACGACATGGCCGATGCGGATTGACGATTGCCGCGATCGCACTTGGCGGGCGGCAAGTCGGGAAGGCCGGCCCTAACTCTGTCGCTCTTAGCGAAATGACTTGAGCCGTTCGTCAATTTTCTCCGTGGCATTGATGACACCGCCAGATGCCCTGCCAATGAGCTCATAGCTATTTCTTCGGTCCCTTGACAGGGAATGTCGCGTCGCCGTCTTTTTTGCCGGAGATCACCCGCGGATCGGCGCTGGCGACGCCATCGCTTCCGCCGCCCTTGTGGTCCTTTTCCGACTGACCCTTTGCGTCCTGCTCGGGTGTCCGTTTTGATGTTCGAAGCGTCTTGTCCGCCATCATGGCCTCGCGTTTGCCATCCAAACTTCCGGCAATTTCGAAAGTTCCACCGCCGCTTAGCAGGTCGAAGGAACCAGTGAGTTGGAACGTCGTGGCGGGACGTGAGTTGTCAGCAAGGATATTCACCCGCAGGAGGACATCTTATGGCTAACCGCCGAGAGCAGCAGACGGACCTCACGCCCGCCGAGGCAACAGACCGCATCTGGGAACTCGCCGAAAACATCGACGTCTGCATGTTCGTGACCTGGGACGGCGAGTACAATCGAGCCCGTCCGCTATCTGCGCGTGTGGTCCGTGAGGAAAACGCCATATACTTCCTCGTCAATGACGACAGCGCCAAGAGCAAGCAGCTGTCGACCTATCCAAAGGTCACATTGGCCTGGAGTGACAACAGCCACTACAAATACGTCACGATGTCAGGCCCGGCCACAGTGACAAATGACAGGGAAAAGATCGCCGAGCTCTGGGAGAAAACTGACTCAGCCTGGTGGGATAATGCCGATGATCCCGAGATTCGTCTGATAACGGTGAAACCCGAGGAAGGCGAATTGTGGGACAGCCCGGGGCTAATGATGGCTACCGCAACGATGGTGTTTGCGGCCGTTACCGGCGCCAAGCCGAATGTGGGCGACAACGCAAAGGTCGAGCTCTGAGCGAGCGGCTAAACTAACCTCTGCTTTAGAGGCAGCGTCGATGAGCATTTTGGAAACCAGCAAGAAAGTGATCGAGAACGTCACCGGTTTCGCAAGACCGCGCAAGCAAGCTGTCGCCGGATTTGTGAGGCAGCGAAAGTCGAATGAGTTCTGGTTCAAGGATGATGGACTTGTACCCAATAATCCAGCATGGCCGCTCGTCGTTTATCGAGGCGCCGTCGAATTGCCCGAAGGACTTGATCCAGCAGCCGTCATGGAGGTGCTTTTCGATGCAAACGGATGGGGCGATAGCTGGCGAAACGGCATCTATGATTACGTTCACTATCATTCGCAAATACACGAGGTTCTGGGCATTGCCCGCGGAAATGCTGAAGTCCGGTTTGGGGGCAAGAAAGGACGAACGCTGTCGCTGAAGGCTGGCGACGTCGCGGTCCTCCCGGCAGGCACCGGGCACCAATGCCTCTCGGCATCCGATGATTTTTTGGTTGTCGGCGCGTATCCTCCGTTTGGGACTTATGACGAATGTAGGAGCAAGGATCAGCATAGCGATGCGCTCGCAACCATCCCCAAGGTGGGGCGTCCGCGCAAGGATCCTGCATATGGTAGCCAAGGTCCGCTTCTGAAAAGTTGGAAGCGCTAATGCATGTCGCTCAAAAGTGGCTCCGGTTTTGAGACGACGAGATGCATAAAACAAAGACCCAAAGCGCGCGTTTTCTGAGTCCGTTCAAACGCGACGCGCTTTAGTCGTCGGGGTCGAAAGCCTTGGCAACTGCGTCTTTCTCAGCCTGCGGCAGGACTGTCATTGTGAGAATGAAGGCTGACAGCAGGAGACAGACGCCATTCGTGATTATGATCGGCCACTCTGCCTTCATGATGCCGAAGGCCAGCCACAAGGCGAAGCCCAACACAGTGATGGCATACATCGGTGCGGAGATGCCGCTTGTCTCTCGTGTCCTGATGATTTTCCAGGCTTGCGGGGTGAAACTGCTCATCGAGCAGACGGTCGCGAGATAGCCGATGAGCGTGACTGTCTGCATTGAAGCGGCCCTGACCTACGTCGCAGATACGCGCTTGAGATCAGATACGCGGACCACGCCGTGCTGGCTGACAAAGGTCAGGGTGGAGTCCGTGCTCTGGCTCTGCGAAACACCGGATATGCGATGGTCGCCTGTGTCATAAATCTCCATCTTTCCATGATCGTCGATGACCAGGCGGCTTTGCTCAGGAAACGCTGCGTAGCGCATATTGTTTTGAGAACCAGCGGCAGATGGGCTCCCAAACTCCTCAGGCCACCATGAGCCGGCGTGGGCCATAGCTGCAGAACGATAGCTCGTGTCGTCGCGTTGTGGCTTGGCGGGATGATCGCGCAGGTAGGCCGAGAGCTCCGCCGCGATAGTGTTGAGCTTCGCCTTGAGGCTGTCATCGAACATGTCGCCGACCATCGTCATGCCGGAGGACCATTGTGACATTCCTCCGAAGTCGACGTGGCTGAACTGGGCCATGGTTCCACCACCACGCCGCAACGCCTCAAGGACAGCCATGACAGCGCCATCAGTGACGCCATGCTGGCGTGCAAGGCGCGCAATCAGTTCAGCTTCCTTTTGAGTGTTTGTCATCATTGCGTCCTTTGAATCGCTTGGCGCCGGCAGTCCTCATTGTTGGCGATAGACATGCGGCCAAATCTAATCACGAAGGAGCGCCACCAGGTCTTCAGGCTCCTTGCCGAGGAAGCTCAATCAAGTTCTATCCAGGCTGGCGCATGATCGCTCGGCTTGTCCCATGCACGCGTTTCGGCATCTACTCCGGCATTCTTCAGGCGATCCAATAGGGATGAACTCAGCAAGAGATGGTCCATCCGGAGCCCGGAACTCCGATCGTACCCGCCGCGGTAGGAGAAGTTCCAATAGGTGTAAATTCCCTTTTCTGGATGAATGCGACGGACGGCATCGATCCAGCCCTGAGCAAGCATTTCGGCGTACGCGCTCCGGCTCTCGGGGAAGTAAACGGCATCGCCAACCCAGCGCCCCGGCACCGCCGCGTCGATCGAGCCTGGAACGACGTTATAGTCGCCGCACAGGATGGTCGGTGAGCTATCGCCGAGCAGCACCTGGCCATAGGTGATCAAACGTTGGAACCAGCGAAGTTTGTAGTCGAACTTCGGCCCCGGCGCTGGATTGCCATTGGGCAAATACAGGCAGCCGACAACAAGCCCATTCACATCTGCCTCGATGTAGCGGCTGTGCGAATCGTCGGGATCGCCCGGCAGACCTCGACGACGTTCCAGCGGCTCAATCCCGCGAGCGAGGATTGCCACGCCATTGTAGGACTTCTGTCCGTGCCAGATTGCGCCATAGCCGGCGTTTCTAATCGCATCGACGGGATATTTTTCGTCAGAGGTCTTCAGTTCTTGAAGGCAGACGATGTCATAGCCGGTTTCGCCAAGCCACTTGAGAAGCACTGGCAGTCGGCCGTTGACGCCATTGACGTTGAAGGTTGCGATGCGGGTCATCTCGACGATTTAACGTCTTTGCGCCGCTTCGATGCGACATAGGGTCGGTAGCCAAATCTTGCCTTTTGTCATCGTCCATCTGCATTTTTGCTCGAAGCATTGGTGCTTTGACCGGAAGCAGCGGATGTCTTTGCATCTTTGGAATGCGCGGCAATCGCCGGACCCGCGCCGGTAGCTTTACGCATATCGCCGCTCCCCTTGCCGTCAGTCGATTTCTTGCTCAACAGTCCTGAGAAATATTTTCCAAAGAAGCCCATCCGACTCTCCATCTTGGCGCTCATTCGGCGCCTTTGCGGGCCCTGAACTCATCTCTGCGCTGTTCTCGCAACTGCCGAGGATCGCTGCGCGAACCACCAAGGGCGCGGCGCCTGACCAGCGCGGCCGAACACTCAAGCAGGAAACATTCCAGTCCTTTGTAGATATGCGTGATCATGTCCTTCATCTCCCGGGACCGCCTCGGCACATAGGTCGCCGAGGCGGTTGGGTAGGCGATCAATCAAGCCGCTTTCCGTTCTGCCGCTCGTTCGTTGACGCCGGCTTCACCGAGGGCAGTCAGCGCCTCGTCGGTGGCCTTCTCCTCCTCAAGTGTCGCATTGAGGAGCGCAACCACGTCATCCTTGCCGAGCGTCGTAGCCCAGGCAATCAGGGTTCCATACCTGGCAATCTCATAGTGCTCCACGGCTTGCGCGGCACCGACGAGCCCTGCATCGAGCGAAGTCGAACCCTTGTACTCCTGAAGGATTTCAGATCCTTCCTCCAGGATGCCGTCGATCGCCGGGCAGGTTTTGCCGCGCGCGGCCGCGCCGAGAATCTCGAAGACCTCCTCCAGACGTTCGACCTGCCCCTCGGTTTCAGCGAGGTGCTTCTCGAATGCTGCCGAAACTTGCTCTTCGGATGCGCCTTTGGCCATCTTCGGCAAGGCTTTCAGAATTTTCTTCTCGGCATAGTAGATGTCTTTGAGGCCATCGAGGAAAAGGTCCTCCAGGTCCTTGTTGTTGCCATTGGCTTTCTTGGCAGTGGGCATTGTGCCGTCTCCTCTGTTGAAAATTGCCCGTCGCGAGCATTTTCTTAACTCGGAAACCCGAACCCGGTTCCGGGATAATGGAGATATCTAAATTTAAAGGGTCCTGCGCTTCACTGAGAACAACGACCACGTCATTCTCGTCGAAGAGCCGCGGCGGGGCGCACGCCATCGGGCTCCCGCCAACGGTCGTGCGGTCTGAGGGCCTGGGACTGCAGGAGACGCAAGTACCGCGGCGGCAGCAGAGCAGTCGGGGCAACGCCTCTCAAGCCTCCTGACCGCTCTGCAGCCGCTTGATTGCTGGCCCTGCTTGCATCCAGGAATTGGGTGATTGGACGCTGCGTATGCAACCAGAATACCTCAGAATGGTTCTAGCTATGATTTGAGCGGGATGGCAGCGAGCGCCGTCCAAAGGTGGCAATTTTTATGGACGTATCACTTTCGCGAACCGCAGACGACAACATCAAAACCGGCAAGAGCGGCTTGCTGCTTGTCTCGGACAATTATGACGCTTTCGCTGTGCGCGTGCTGGCGGCAAGGAGCGCTGAGCGCAGCCTCGACCTGATGTATTACCTTTGGCATGATGACCACACCGGCCGCTTGCTGCTTCGCGAGGTTTTTCGAGCTGCTGAGCGCGGTGTTCGGGTGCGCATGCTCCTTGACGACGTCAATCCGCGTAAAAATGATGCGGCATATCTGGCGCTGAACAACCATCCAAACATCGAATTGAAGTTGTTCAATCCGAGCGGTATCAGGCGCGGCCGGATCATGCGTGGTGTGGAAGTGCTGTTGCGGCTCTTTGCATTGACGCGACGGATGCACAACAAGGCTTGGATCGTTGACGACAAATTTGCCATTGTCGGCGGTCGGAATGTTGGCGATGCCTATTTCGATGCGGCAGAAACCAATTTCCGGGACCTCGATCTGCTGCTCCTGGGGCCTGCGGTACGGCAAACCGCGGCGATATTCGATGCCTTCTGGGCTTGCAATGAAGCCAAGCCAATCAAAACCTTGGGATCAGTGGCTGAGCATGAGCATGCCAAATGGCTTGAAGGAAGCGATACCGGCCCCGATCCCAAATTCCTGAACGGCATCGGCAACCGGGGCTCGATCACGGAGTTTATTGCGGCCAGCAACGACGTTCATTGGGTGGATGGCGTGCGGGTCATTTCCGATCCGCCGGAGAAGGTTCGTGGTTGGAGACGTCGCAGCTGGCTTATGAAAGAGCTGCGTCCGATCATCCAATCCACGCGCGGGTGTCTGGAAATTGTGTCGCCCTATTTCATCCCCGGCAAAAGGGGCACAGCGATCTTGCTGGACCTTGTCGGCGCCGGTGTTGACGTTTCGGTTCTGACCAATTCCCTGGCCGCCACGGACGTCGCCGCAGTCCATGGCGCTTACGCAAATTATCGCAAGCGGCTGCTGAGGAATGGCGTCAATATTTTCGAGCTTCAGCCGTTCAACCGGCGCTCGGCAATCTCGGTGTTTGGCTCGAAGGGCGCCAGTCTGCATACGAAAGCTTTCACCGTCGACGACAATATCGGCTTCGTCGGTTCCTTCAATTTCGATCCACGGTCAGTGTCCTTGAACTCGGAAATGGGCGTGCTGTTTGAGGATCCGAAATTGGTCGCCGAGCTGCGGCATCGATTCCAATCGGAAATATCTCCGGAAACAAGCTATCGGCTCGAACTGAAGCACAATGTTCTGCATTGGCATGGATGCGGCGAAGGCAAGATTCAGGACTATACGCATGAACCAGAAGCCGGATTTTTTCGCCGTATCCTGGCGGTCTTCGTCCGTCACCTCCCGATCGAATCTCAGCTCTAGCATCTGATGATGGCCGAGGACCTCGCGATCTCAGCGAATTGCCCTGCCGGGGATCGCGTGAGCGAAACGTGAAACCCTGATCTACCACGGGTCAGCCAGACCGCATCACACCCGGTTCTTCGACAACCGCGTCGCCAATCCCATGCTGTCCGGCGTCCGGATCACTCGGCAACACGTCGGAAAAATTGACTGTGGCGACCAGGTATCCGGCTTCATCGTAGACCTTGATAGTCGATCCCGATTGCTTGGTTCCTGACCCAGGATCCGCCGCCACCGCTACGCGCGCCATCTCTATTGCTCTCGGACTGGCCATCTCCGCACTCGCTAGCTCTTCCTCGAGAGCGGTAGTCTGGCCGGATACTGTCGTCTCAAAGCGGAATTTTGGCATGGGCAACCTCCTGTTCCTATGCAATTCCGGTGTCCGGGTTGCGTTCCAAAGAAACAGAATTGGTGGGACGCAGCTAAGATCGCCGCGATGGCCAGACCCGTGTCGCCACGAAGGTCAGCAAACCCGTGATCACAATCCAGGCCTGCACCTCGCGTTGGATGGTTGGTCCAAGGTTCGATGTCTGTCGCGACGGGCTCTCTGCCTCCACTATCGGTTGAAGGTCGGACCGACTGCCGAGACGGACGGAATAGGCCCGCGTGAACTCGGCGCCGAGCAGGAATATCTCAGACGAATAGTAAACCCAAAGCAGCACGACCAGCAGTGCACCCGCCGCGCCATAGGAGGATGCAATCGCGCTGGTTCCGATATACCAGCCAATCAGCGACTTGCCGATGGTGAAGAGCAAAGCGGTCACTGCCGCGCCAATTGCGACATCGCGCCAAGCGAGCGACCGGTCCGGCAGGATCTTGAAGATCGCGGCAAACAGAGCGGAAATCAGCACGAATGATACAATGCCGTTTATCGACGCGAGAATGATCGTGCCGAACGGCAGATGGGCGTTGATGACAGCGCCAAGCGCGGAAATGGCGGCACTCGCCGCCAACGACACAAGCAGTAGAAATCCCAACGCTGCAACCAGACCCAGGCTGGCCGCCCGCGCCCGCACCAATCGCGACACAGACATGGGTGGTGGGTCAATCTTCCAGATTGTGTTGAGCGAAAGCTGCATTTCGCCAAACACCCCGGAGGCTGTCACGAAGAGGGTGACGATGCCCACCAAGGTGGCAACAGTGCCGGCGGTTCTGTGAGAAGCGCTTTCGATGGTGCTGCGCAGAAGGTCGCCGGTTTGCGATCCCATCACGCCTGCGATTTCGGCCGACAGAGCGAGTTGAGCTGCTTCATGCCCAAAGACAAGTCCAGCAATCGCAACAACGATCAACAAGATCGGGGCCAGGGACGTAACGGCATAGAACGCCATCGCCGCACCGTGGCTGAGGGCATTGTCGTTGATGAATCCGAGGATGCTCTCCTTGCCAAGAACCCAGGCTTCGCGTGCCACCCGCATGGGGAATTCCTTTTGCCTCAACGAGCAACCTAGTGCTGTCGGCAACGAAAGCGAGACCTGCCGCCAGTGCGCGAGGCGCGATACCGAGACACGCCCGCTTGTCTCTGCACGAACGGCCAGAAATGTTCCATGCGGCGCCGGAACTCGCCGGGCTCGTAGTGGTTATCGGTCATCCGATTGGAGTGATCAAAAATGCCTGATAATGAAAACCGTCGCGAGACCGGCGCAACGAAGTACCCGGCTAGAACAGGTCCTGATCCTTCGGATGCGTTCTCTCAGGATGCGGCCGGCAACAAGAAACCCAAGAGTGGGGTCGGTCTGACGCGGCCAGTCAATGAGGTGGATGACAAGACGCACCAATCCGATGGCCAGAACGCCCCGGCGAGGCCGGGCGGCGGAAACACGGTCAAGCCATGAACGTTGCCAATCTTCAGCTTGAAGGGTTGATGATGGCGGTCGCGTCAATCAACAACCTGCTCGTTCACAAAGGTCTGCTGTCAATTGACGAGATCGATACCGCCCTGCGAAAGGCAGAGGCGTCCATGACAGGTGACGAGCGGACCTACGAAGACATGTCACCGGCCAACCGTGACGCGATCTGCTTCCCGATCCGGCTTCTGCAGATCGCAAACAACGCGCAAGGCGAACTGGACATCCCACCATTTTCAGAGCTTGCAAAAATGGTTGGGCAAACCAAGGAACCTTAACGTCAGCGGTGACGACACCTGTAGTCTCCGTGAAGGCCTCATTTGACGCCGATGCCGCTCTGAAGCGGAAAGCAGCATCGGCGTCGTCTCGGCTATAAACCGAACCAAATCTCACCCACTGCGTTGAGTCCCGGCGTTGCGTCATTAGTCGGGGCACTTCCATGAAAACGGGCGAGCTTTCAACCTACCGGGCCAAAAGGGATTTCGCGAAGACGAAAGAGCCCAGCGGCGAAAGCTCGATTGCGGGTTCGAACCGACTCCGGTTCGTCATCCAAAAACACGCGGCCACGCGGCTGCACTATGATCTTCGCCTCGAGCTTGGCGGGGTCTTCAAATCATGGGCTGTGACCAAAGGTCCATCACTGGATCCTCACGACAAACGACTTGCCGTGGAGGTTGAGGATCACCCGCTGGAGTACGGCGACTTCGAAGGCACGATTCCCAAAGGACAATATGGTGGCGGCACGGTGCAGTTGTGGGATCGCGGATATTGGGAACCGGAAGGCGCCATGTCTCCCGAAAAGGCGTTGGAAAAAGGCGACCTGAAATTCACGCTGCAGGGCAAGCGCCTGCATGGAAGTTTCGTCCTAGTGCGCATGAAGCATGACCGCAATGGCGGGAAGCGGACCAACTGGCTGCTGATCAAACACCGCGACAAATACGCGACAGAGGGCAATGGCGATGCGGTGCTGGCTCAGGATCGATCCGTCGCCTCGGGTCGGAGCATGGAGAGGATTGCAGCGGGGAAGGGGGCAGGTCCGAAGCCGTTCATGATGAAAGGTTCATCGTTGGCCGATGCGGATGCCGTTTGGGACAGCAAGCGCGGCCATGCCGACAAGCGCGCCGCCAGGTCGGCAAAGCCTGCTCCGCGGCCGAAGCGAGCCGCTGGTGCCTCAGCGGCGAAGATGCCCGACTTCATCCCACCACAGCTTTGCGCAACGCTTTCCCGGCCGCCGGCCGGGACGAACTGGGTTCACGAAATCAAGTTTGACGGTTATCGCGTCCAGTTGCGCGTGGAAGACAAGGACATCGCCCTTAAGACCCGCAAGGGTCTTGACTGGACGGAGAAATTTGGCGCCATCGCAAAGGAGGCCGCCAGCCTCCCCAACGTCATCATCGACGGCGAAATCGTAGCGCTTGACGAGAACGGCGCGCCCGATTTTGCCGCACTGCAGGCGGCGCTGTCGGAGCGCCGGACGAAGGACCTGATCTACTTTGCTTTTGACCTGCTCTTCGCAAATGGCGTCGATCTGCGAAAGATGCCTCTCTCACAACGGAAGGAACGTCTGAGCGAGATGCTCGGCGAAGTCGATCGCGGCGCGCAAAATCTCATCCGCTATGTCGAGCACTTCAGCAATGGCGGCGACGCGGTGCTGCGTTCTGCCTGTCGCCTGTCGCTTGAGGGGATTGTCTCCAAAAAGGCCGATGCAACCTATGTTTCGGGGAGGACCGACACCTGGGCAAAATCGAAATGCCGCGCCGGGCATGAGGTGGTCATCGGCGGCTGGTCGACGACCAACGGCAAATTCCGGTCATTGCTCGTCGGCGTCAATCGCGGTGAACATTTCGCCTATATCGGCCGTGTGGGGACCGGGTTCAGCGAGGCAAAGGTCAAGCAGCTGATGCCCAGGCTGCAGGAGATGAAAGCCGCGACGTCGCCGTTTACCGGCGATGGCGCACCGAAAAGGAATTCAACCGTCTTCTGGACGAAGCCGGAATTGGTCGCGGAAATCGAGTTCGCCGGCTGGACCGGGGGTGGCAATATCCGGCAGGCCGCCTTCAAAGGCCTGCGTGAAGACAAGCCCGCAAAAGACGTCGAGGCCGAGCGTCCAGCTGATCCTCAAGAGACGCCGATTGCCGACCCTGCCAAGGTGACTGGCAAGACAGGAAAAAGCCCGGTTGTCATGGGCGTCATCATTTCCAAGCCGGACAAGCCGCTTTGGCCGAATGCCGGCGACGGTCAGCCCGTCGACAAGCTCGATCTTGCAGAATATTTCGAGACCGTTGGCCCCTGGATGATCAGACATATCAAAGGTCGTCCCTGTTCACTCGTGCGCGCGCCGGATGGCTACGCCGGCGAGCAGTTTTTCCAGCGCCACGCAATGCCAGGCACATCCAATCTGCTGGAACTGGTGAAAGTCTTCGGCGATCACAAACCGTATCTGCAAATCGACCGCGTCGAGGGTCTGGCCGCGATCGCCCAGATAGGCGGCCTTGAGCTTCACCCCTGGAATTGCCAGCCGGGTCATCCCGAAATACCTGGCCGACTTGTCTTCGACCTTGACCCTGGTCCGGAAGTCCCTTTTGCGAAGGTGGTCGCGGCTGCCAAGGAAATGCGCGATCGTCTCGAAGATCTGGGCTTGGTGAGCTTCTGCAAAACCACGGGCGGCAAAGGCTTGCATGTCGTGACGCCATTGGCGGCCCAACGCAGCAAGACGACATGGGCCGAGGCCAAGGCCTTCGCAAAGGCCGTCTGCATCCAGATGGCGGCAGACAGCCCGGATCTCTACCTCGTCAACATGGCCAAGAAGCTGCGGACATCCCGGATTTTTCTCGACTATCTCAGGAATGATCGCATGGCGACAGCCGTCGCCCCTCTCTCCCCTCGCGCCAGGGAAGGCGCGACTGTATCCATGCCGCTGACCTGGAGTCAGGTGAAGGCGGATCTCGATCCGAAAAAATACACCGTTCGCACGGTTCCGGGCCACCTGAAAAAGACCGTCGCCTGGGCCGACTACGACGATGGCGAACGGTCGATCAGCATCGCCATCAAACGGATCGGTTCAGCAAAGCTCGCCGCATGACGACGTCGGTTCGCGCAAGAACGCCATGACAGCTGCGGCTACCGCGTCGGCTGCTTCTTCGGCCATATGATGTCCGCTATCGATCCGTTGGCCCTTCAGTTCGGTGGTCCAGGGTCGCCAAACATCCAGCACGTTGCCGTAAAGTGCCTCAAGATCATCGCGGGCGGACCAGAGCGCCAAGGTCGGGCACGCGACCCGGCGACCAGCTTTCCTGTCATCGGTATCGTGCAATTGATCGATGGCCAGACCTGCCCGATAGTCTTCAAGCATGCCGTGAACAACATTCGGATCGTGGATTGCGTCCTTGTAGTCGACATAGGCCTCAGCCCCCATGGACTCGGCTGAGCCGCCATACCACGCGTCAGGATCGGCCATGATTGCGCGTTCGGGCTTGTCCGGCTGTGCAAAAAAGAACCAGTGCCACCAGAGCTTCGCAAAGCGGGCGTCGCAGCGTTCGAGGGCTTCCAGGATAGGGACGCTATCCATAACGATCAGATGGCTGATCGCTGACGGGTGATCCATCGCTGCTCGGAACGCTGTGTAGCTGCCGCGGTCATGGCCTGCGATCGCAAACCGGCCAAAGCCGAGATGTCGCATGAGAGCGATGCAGTCCCTGGCTTTGGCACGCTTGGAGGATCCAGCATGGTCCACGGCGTCCGCCGGTACCGAGGACCGGCCAAAGCCCCTCAGATCGGGGCAGACAACTGTGTGGTCGGCGGCGAGAAGTGGGGCTACCCGGTGCCAGGTAACGTGCGTCCGAGGATGGCCATGCAGCAAAAGAAGCGGCGGGCCTGAACCTCCATACCTGACTCGCAGTGAGGACTCGGGCAGATCCACAGTCTCTAGCTTGAATCCTTCAAACATCCGCTTTCTTTGTCGTCAGACTGTGAAAACAAGGCCGTGTCCGTCTTCAACCCACGCCGGTGAAATTGGTTTCGGGCATTTGTCCGTTTGGAGATTTCTCTCATTCCCAATGGTTCGACCGCCGTTCAGATCCGCCAGCCCTGGCGCTGGCTTGCAGGTACGAGGCCCGAAGTCCAACCTCCTGCCTCACCGGTCTCTGGGATTGCCCTGGGTGGGGTCGCGCGCCCGGGTGTAGCCCTCGACGCGAGGCAAACCGTCATCCATCCTGATAAACGGCAGCCGCATTTCCCAATAGGCCTGGGCTTGGGGATGGAACTTCTCGGGCGCGTCCATGAATCCGATCGAGATGTAGAACTCATTTGGCAAGCCTTCATCGGTGTACCCAATCGAGGTGCCACATTCCGAACAGAAGGAGCGCACGACGCCCCTGGTTTTCGAAAATGTTTTTGGTTTGGGGCCGAGCCAATCGACCTGATCTGGACGATAGCCAATCCAGACGTCAGCGGGCTGCCGACCGCTCGTCGGCAGTCATCGTCGTGGTCGAAACAAATCCAAAAGGGATCGCCACTGAATTCAGCTGTGATGGCTCCGCAAAAGCAATGCCCTCGATCAATCCGGGCCGGTTTTCTGATCGTCGTTCGTGGTTTGTCGTCCATGGTAGTCTTCCGGCCAGCTTGGTGGCGTAACGCCGCGGACGGCAAGCAGTTCCTTTGGACGTCACAGAGCCGCAGATGCGCGCAACCGGCGGGCTGCTCGTCAATATCATTTGAGGCAGGTCAGGCCTTAATTTGTTGGGAACATTTTTTCAGGTCCGCACTTTGTTCGCCGTCTGACCAAAGGAGGCGACCTTGAAAACACGACGCATCGACAGGGAAAAGATCGAGAGGGCGGATCGAGAAGCCAAGTTGCTGTTGGAAGCGGAGCGGCATGCCAGGGAAGCCAAGACGGCGCGGCTTAGAGAACAGCGACAGTTATTGGAGGCATCGACAGCGCGGAGTCCGCCCGCGCCCGTAGCCGCAAAGCAGCCGCCCCGCCAACGAAAGCCGACGCGCAAGGTAATCGAGGTGGACTGACGGTTTGGTCAGTTGGGGCTTTTGCCAAGGTGGGGAGTTGATATGACAGGGCAGGGGATCCGGCAGCATGAATACCAAAGCGGTAAGTCCGGTCGTCGCCAAAGCCACGGCTGCTCGGCGTGCTGGATCAGGGCCTCATCACCGGTGCGTCCGACGACGATCCTGCGAGAGCCGCTGAAAAAGGCGCCCGAGCGGGCCGAGAACCAGCGAATCCGGCTGGACACTTACGTCGGGAACAATCGCACGCGCGGACCGTTCCCCAAGCGATCTTCACGCTCAGGATTTGCTCTTGTTGCAGCGACCGGATGAAATTCTCAACGAGGCTTCGCAAACGGTTGGTGATCCTCTTGAACGCGACGCCGGAGGTGGGGAGCTAACTGGCGATCGCGCCATAGCGCGTCGTCTGGTTGTCGTCTCGAACAGGCTGGGGAACATTCGCGATCTGTCGCAAGCCGGCGGACTTGCTGTAGGCATCGGGGATGCGTTGGCCGAGCGTGGAGGCCTGTGGCTAGGAGCAAGCGCCGAGTATCAGGACTACGCCGCGAGCGACGAACCGCTGATCCGCTTGGAACGGGTGGGAAAGATCGAGACGGCTGCGCTTACCCTGCCCTATGAGGAGTATTCGCTCTATTACAATGGCTATGCCAACAGCACGCTGTGGCCACTTTTTCATTACCGACTCGACCTGGTGAACCACCGGGCAGAGTTTCTACACGCCTACCGGCAGATCAATGCGCGGTTCGCTAAGGCGCTCGCAGGACTGCTGTCGGGCAACGACGACCTGGTGTGGGTTCACGACTACCACCTTATCCCCTTGGCCGCCCAGTTGCGGCCGCTGGGAGTCCGGAATCGGATCGGTTTTTTTCTTCACATACCGTTCCCGCCGCCCGACCTGTTTGTAGCCACGCCCGACCATGAAGAACTCATCGATGATCTGCTTCAATATGACGTCGTGGGGTTCCAGACCGAAACGGACGTGGGGAATTTCCGGCGCTCAGTGCAGGCGGCCAACTCCACTACTTTTGATATCAATGGTTCGGCTGAGATGAACGGCCGCACGGTGTTATCGAGGTGTTTTCCGATAGGCATCGACGTCGATTCAATCGCACGCATGGCCAATGAGGCGGCGGAGGATGTGCAGATCGATTCCATGCGCCGCCAGATTCTGGGCCTCAAGCAAATCATCGGCGTCGATCGGCTGGACTACTCCAAGGGTCTCCCCGGCCGCATGCAGGCTTTCGCTCGTCTTTTGGAAAGGCATCCGGAACACGAGCGAGCGGCAACCTATTTGCAGATTGCGTCGCCGACGCGGGAGGAGGTCAGCGCCTATGCCGACATCCGGGCCCAGCTTGAGGCAACCGCCGGCGCGGTCAACGGAAGATACGCGGATTTGGCTTGGACCCCGATCCGCTACATCCACCGTGCCGTATCACGCTCTCGGCTTGCTGGCCTGTTGCGCGCTAGCCAGGTCGGATTGGTCACGCCCCTGCGTGACGGAATGAACCTCGTCGCCAAGGAATACATAGCCGCGCAGGACGAAGCCGATCCCGGAGTGCTGGTATTGTCGCGCTTTGCAGGTGCGGCCGAAGAACTTGCCGAATCCTTGATCGTGAACCCGTATGCGGTCGACGAGGTTGCCGATGCGATCGCAAAAGCGCTCGCGATGCCGCTTGACGAAAGAATTGCAAGGCATAGTGCACTGCTCAAGCGCATCAGGCGCAATGACGCAGCAGAATGGCGGCGGTCATTTCTCGCCACGCTCGCGGGCGAGAACTAGCGCCTGGCATCGATGCCTGAATCCGTCCGTGTGTCACGCGTCCCACACGGTCATAGCCCGGCAATAACCCGGCTGGCCTAGCAGTTCGAAAGGCCTTGAAGCTGATCATGTACCTTGTCAGCCCGCATCAGAAACTTTTCGCTCGTTGCCGGAAGCGCGATAGCCCGCCTCAATCGGTGGACTATCGAAGGTTCCACGGAACACACCGCCGGTCCGGTCGTTTGGGCTCTGATAGGAGATCTGCGATGACAAGGAACCCCACGCGAAAGGACAGTGATCTCTCTGAAAAAGAGGCAATCAAGTTGGCCGAAGTCACCGACGTGTCACCCGGGCAGGCCAAAGAGCTTGCAGCCGAGCACGGCAAAGACGGCGCCAAGAAGGAAGCAAGAAATTACAAGGCGGAGGGCTGACTATGGCGGCCAGTGGATCCGCAAACGACAGAGACGCACGAGCCACCCTCTACGCACAAGGAGTAATGGAAGCCGAGCGTAAAGCGCGGGAAGAGAAAACGGCGCGATTGCGCAAAGCCCGTTTGGCGCATGAGGCGGTCAATCCGCCTGCACCCGAGCAGAAACCGGCAGTGCCGGAAACGCCAAAGCGGGTCGCCAAACCAGGCAGCCGAAAAGCTGGAGAAGATTAACTTCAGCTTTCTTCAGCTGTGCCGGTGGCCGGCGCCGGGGAAGAGCAGACCGTGCGGTCGATCTGCACGATAAATTTGTACTTCATCGAATGACACAAAGGAGTCCAGTGATGACGGAGCATGTGTCCCGGAAGGAAGAACAGCGTGGCACCCGAAATGTACTCGGGTGGGGCGTCGTCATTGCGGCTGTGATCTTCGTCGCACTGCTAGCCTTCTTTGTGTTCATACCCCTTTCAGGCGGATCGTGGCAGACATCGCCAGTAAAGCGCACCCCGGAACAGAACCAAGGCGGCAATGCCCCCGCCGAGACATCACCCGCGCCCGGCGTTAAAAAGAACCCGCAAGAAAATACCGAGATGCCAGGGCAGCAGTGATCGACCTTGGGCTGCGACCCAAGTTGGCCCTGATCTTCCTGGTCGTCTCATCGGCGTCACTCGAGGCAAATCAAGATGCCTAGCTGCAGGCCGTTCAGTTGGGATTTTTCAGCTGCTTTGACAACAGCAGTTGCTGCTGCAGCTCGACGGCGAGCTTCAACAGCCGTTCAGGTGTTTCCTCTTCCGCGATTTCGTCAAGCAGCGCTGCGAGTGCGTCGCCCTCAACAGGATCGCGGAATGAGTCAGGTTTGGTTTGCGGAGGTTTGGCCACGAGGATTTCTAGCAGGAATGCGGCCGTATTTGCAAGACGAAGCGAAACGCTCTTGGGGGAGGGTACCGTGGCGGGGGGCGGTCGACAGGGCGGCCTGCGGCAAACTATCGGACAATCTTAATTCATGATGCCAGACCTGTCGTTGCGGAGCACCTCCTCCATGAGTGTATTGAGCCATTCGCTCAAGGGAAGGTCATGCCGCGTCGACAACCGCTCCTCCAGCGCCGCCTTCAATGTCCGTTCGACGAGGCGATCGGCCGCCTGTGGGTCGCCCAGCAGCAGCCGCGCGGACAGCCTCAGTTTTGGAAGAGCGCGGAAAACATTGTCTTCACCAAGCGCTGTTGATTGCGCGGCGAGGATCCCGGCAACCGTCCTGAACCCGGCCGGCTTGGAGAGGTTTTGGGTGTACCGGAACCGCTCCGGTAGGGTGATCTGATCGTTTCCGGAGAAGAATACGAACGGGATGCCTCTGTCCGTCAGCTCATCGGCGAGGGGAAAAACAGTCTCACCGTTAAGATCGATGTCCAGCACCGCCCCGTCCGCTGAATCGATATATCGTCGAGCCCGGCTGACTGACGACACCGGCCCCAAAACGGTCGCCCCACAATCGCTGAAATAAGAGGCAAGTTCGCTTGCCAGCAAGAATTCGTCCTCGACGAGCAGAATTCGCATGCCTAATAACATAGCAGCCCTCCGGGCTCTAAACGGCGGTCGCGTCCATCGGTTCCGTGGCTATCAGCGGTGCGGGATGGGAATTCGACCAGGAACGGTTTACACATTGGATCGAAATCAGCGCTGCCGCGTTGCATTTCACTGAAGCAGGACAATTGATGCAAAAGCTGCCGAGGTTCCCCATAGTCGGTATTGGCGCCTCTGCGGGCGGCATTGCCGCCATGGAGGGATTTTTTCGCGGGATGCCGTCTTCGAGCGGGATGGCGTTCGTGATCGTCACGCATCTCAGCCCGGAACGGGAAAGTCTGCTGCACGAAGTGATTGCGCTTTACACCGGAATTCCGGTTCGTGTCGCTGAAGATGCAATGGATATCCATCCTGACACCGTCTACGTGATGCCGCACAACGCGATCCTCACCATCGAAAATTCCAGCCTAAAGCTGCGCCAACCGAATTCGGTGTCCAGGGAGCGCAAGCCCATCGATATCTTTTTCAGCGCGCTGGCCGAGGATCAGGGCGAATACGCCGTCGGCGTCGTCCTGTCGGGCGGCGATTCCGACGGTACGTTGGGCATCAAGGCAATCAAGGAGCATGGCGGCCTGACGCTGGCGCAACTCTCCGACGAGTCGGGTCCGAGCAATCCCGACATGCCGCGCAGCGCGATCAGTTCCGGTCTGATCGATATCGCCATCCCGGCCGATGAGATGGGTGCGAAACTCATGGAATTTGCCCATAGCTTTGAACTGCTCGACGAGCTTGAAGCTGACGATGGCAAGGCCAGTGCTTTGAAACTCCGCAAGGGCCAGGAGGAAATCTACGCGATCCTGCGCAGCCATTCGGGACATGATTTCTCGGGCTACAAGGCCAAGACGTTCTTGCGTCGCGTCAGGCGACGCATGCAAATAACACAGAACACGGCGATCGATGCCTATATAGAGTTGCTTCGTTCAAATGCGGAGGAAGTGCGGTCGCTGTTTCGCGACCTGCTGATCAACGTGACAAATTTCTTCCGCGATACGGACGCTTTCAAGACCCTGGAAGAAACCGTCATCCCCAAACTTTTCGAAGGCAAGGACGCCAACGATACGATCCGCGTCTGGGTGCCCGGCTGCGCAACCGGCGAGGAAGTCTTCTCGATCGGAATGCTGATGCGCGAGCATATGGATACACTTTCGGCTGTGCCGCGCATCCAGATTTTCGCCACGGACATCGATGACGCGGCGTTGGGCATCGCACGTTCGGCGCGCTATCCGGAGTCATTGCTTGCGGGCGTTTCGCCTGAACGTCGCGAACGCTTCTTCAGCAATGACGGCACAAGCTTCATCTTGAGCAAGAGCGTACGTGATCTCTGCATCTTCTCGGCGCACAGCGTCATCCGCGATCCACCCTTCTCGCGCATGGACATGGTATCGTGCCGGAACCTGCTGATCTATTTCGGCCCCGATGTGCAAAAGCAGGTTATTCCGACCTTCCACTATTCGCTGAAGCCCGGCGGCTATCTGTTCCTTGGCACCTCCGAGAGCATAAGCCAGCATGCCGATCTGTTTGCCCCGGTCGACAAGAAACAACGGATATTCAAGGCACGAGAACATACGGCGCCGCCGCGGCTGCCGATCTTGTTGAATGCTGCGCCTGCAAGCAACTTTTCCAGCGCCAATGACACTCATGCCCGCCGCGGGTTGTCTTACTCCCTAAGGCAAACCGTCGAAGCCCATGTTCTCGAACGCTACGCTCCGGCCCATGTCGTCATCAATGGTGATGGAGATGTCGTCTATTACTCGGTCAGAACCGGCAAATATCTCGAGCCGCCGCAAGGGGTGCCGAGCAGACAATTGCTCACAATGGCACGCAGCGGCCTGCGTCTGGAACTGCGCGGCGCTTTGCGGGAAGCGGCCGAAGGCCGGCGCACGGTTGTGCGCGAAGCGATAGCCATTGAAGAAGATGAAGATCGTGTCCAATTCGTCACATTGACGATCGAGCCCTTGGTTGATCGCGGCAGCGGCGAGCCGCTGTTTCTCGTCCTGTTCGAACCGGTGGGCCAGCCGCAGCCGCGGCTGGAGGCTCTAAAGGTTCGACAGCCATCCGGGATTGCTGATTTCGAGCGCGAGCTCCGCGATACGCGCGAGCGCCTGCAATCGACGATCGAAGAATATGAGACCGCATTGGAGGAGTTGAAATCTTCCAATGAGGAACTCGTCTCGGTCAACGAAGAAGCCCAGTCCTCCAATGAGGAGCTTGAGGCCTCCAAGGAAGAAATGCAGTCCCTCAATGAGGAATTGAACACCATCAATGCCGAACTGGTTTCCAAGATCGAGGACCTCGATCGGGCCAACAGCGATCTGAAGAACCTGTTCGAGAGCACACAGATCGCGACTGTTTTTCTCGATACCAAGCTGGTTATCCGCAGCTTCACGCCGGCGGCGTCTTCGTTCTTCAATTTGCTGCCGACCGACATCGGAAGACCGCTTACCGATCTTGCCAGCCGGCTCGATTATCCGCACCTGCGCGACCATATCGCGCAAGTTTTCAAAGCCGGCGAGATGATCGAGCACCAGCTACCGCGCGATAGCGACGGCGTCCACTATCTCGTGCGGCTGATCCCCTACCGCGACAGCGTGCGAAAAATCCAGGGTGTGGTGGTGACCTTTGTCGATGTGACGACCATGGCTGAAGCCGAAGCCCACCAGCGGGTATTGATCTCGGAACTCAATCATCGGGTCAAGAACATGCTGGCCGTTACGGTCAGCATTGCCAGTCAGACCCTGAAAAATGCTCCCTCTTCGGAGGCTTTCGCCGAAGCGCTCATCGGTCGCCTGCGCGCCATGGCGCGGGCCTACGGAGTGCTCTCGCGCGAAAGCTGGAAAGAGGTCTCGGTAGAGGAAATCGTGCGGCAGGAAGTCGAGCCGTTCGGGCTGGAACGCATCAACACCACAGGCGAGGACATTCGGCTCAAGCCTCAGCAGGGCCTGTCGCTTGGCATGGTGATCCATGAACTTGCCACGAATGCTGGAAAATATGGCGCCTTGTCCGTGCCAAACGGCGTGGTGTCCGTGACTTGGTCGGCGTCGGATCACGGTTTTCAGCTCGAATGGTTAGAAAGCGGCGGTCCCGCTGTCACTCCACCTGAGAAGACGGGATTTGGTCTTTCGCTGGTAAAAGGCGAAATTGAGTATCGGCTTGGCGGAAATTTTGAAACATCTTTCGGTTCCGATGGTTTGAGCTTGCGGATTGAGTTTCCGTTTGATCATCGGGAGAGCGAAACGTGACTGCATCTCGTATCCTTATCGTCGAAGATGAATGGCTGGTCGCGGAGGAGCACCGCGCAATTCTGGAAGAGGCCGGCTTCGCCATCGCCGGGCCAGTGCCGTCCGTTGCTCGCGCGAAAAAGCTGATCGAGAGTGAAGTCATATCTGCCGCGGTCCTGGACATTGGTCTCGGCGGCGAGACCAGCGCTGCCCTTGTCCCTCTTCTAGCGCAACGCGGAATTCCGTTTGTTTTCGTCAGTGGGTACACGGCATCTGACATCCCGCAAGATTTGCGTCATCACAAGATGCTGTCAAAACCCGTGTGGGCTGCTGCGCTGGTCGAGGCCGTGCGAAATATGCTCGGTGTTCAACCGACGTCTTTGGCAAGACACCAGGACAGCGGAACGGTGCCAACCCAACGAGAAGCCCGGTAACGCACTTCTCGTGGGACAAAGACACTGGTTTTTCACCAGATATGCGACGACATTCGGGTCCAGGCCCGAGACGGCGTCGCCGGCAGGTGCCTGCGATCCGGCCGGCACGATTGACATGCTCCCGGTCTGGCGTATTCCAGCGCTGGGCGAAACTTGGCGACCGCGCGACGATTGGTCAGGCGATGAGCCTATCAAACAACGGGCAGTTCGCCCTCGGTTTGCCTCGCGTCGAATAGGACGCCAAGGCCGTAAGTGACGGCGCCAGCGGCAATCATCTCTGCCAACGCTGCGCTCGACACCGGGCAATGCGGCATGACTGCCTTGATCGCGAGTTCGGCATTCGCGATCGACACGAAATCGTGCCGTCGCTTACGGGTCTCCAGATATTGTTCGATCAACATCTGCAGTCGCCTTCTTTCTATTTCATCGCCAGCCATTGGTTCCTCCTGTAGACAGTCTGAAAGCCCACCACGCCTAAGGAGCGGTGGGCTTGGCGGCCCTTTTTGAGGACCGTGGACTCTAGTGAGGCGGGCAGCGTTGCTGACCAGGATGTCGAGACCGCCGAGGGGCGTTGCTGCTTCATCGGCCAGCTTTCTGCAAAAGGCCTCATTGCGGATATCGCCGGCAAGCCTTTTGACCTGCCGCTTTTATTAGGTCCACCAGTTCGTCGGCGTCTTCCTGTTCTTCGGGGAGGTAGCCGAAAGCAACGTCCGCACGCTCGCGCGCGAATGCAATCGCCGCCGCACGACCAATACCGGAATCGCCGCCGGTTATCAGCGCTTTGCGGCCGGCAAGCCTGCCTGATCCTTTGTAGGTCGTTTCGCCGTGGTCCGGGCGCGGCACCATCTTGCTGGCCAAACCCGGCCACTTCTGTTCCTGTGGCTTGAAAGACGGCTGGTGATATTGCGTCACCGGATTCTGTTTGAGCATCGGGCTCGCAGGGCCTGCTTTAGCAGGCACTGTTCCCGTATCGGCTGACGCCGTGGAAGCATAAGCGGCGAGAATTCCTCCCGCCATGCTTCCGACGACAAGTCTACGCGCTGCGTCTGGTACATTGTCATGCTGGTCATGGTTCATCATGGGCTCGCTTTGACGGCAGGTGACCATTACGGAAGTGGCACCTAACCGGCCGTCGACGCGAATGTTCCCTTGTGATTGCAGTGAGGTGTGGGTCGCCTTGCCCGTCTCGGCCGTGAGGCCGCATCACCACTTTGACACAACCTCCTGATTGTCGCGAAAAGTCTTGTAGAGATCCGGCCCTGCTTTCAGATCGGTCCGGTGGGTAATCACAAGGAGCGGTCGATTGCGCCGTTCTGGACCATGGCCAATAAAGGTTCCAGGTAGCGTTGCGTATGCGTCTGGCCCATCCGGAAAGCCGGTCCCTTATTCATTGCCCCCAAACGGGATGTGATCGACCAGACCAACATAGACGCCGGGAACCGAGATGGTGCCGCCCCTGCGGCAGCGATAGATTGCCTCGCGCAGCACATGCGGCCTTGGGAATGCCAGCCCTTTTGATGACGCGAATATTGGCTCAGTCGCTGGACGCCGACCCCGGCTCGGCCATCCTACGGTGCTGTTCGGCCAAGGTGCCTGCCGGCGTGACATGCGCGGCGGCGACCTGCAGCTTGTTTTTCCAACCGCTGACGACCTGTTCATCACCGGCCATCATCGCCTCGTAACCCGTCTTGGCGACATCGGCCGGATTGTCCTTTTCATCGGAGCCGACCTTGGTATCCATCATTTCAGCGCGCTCGAAGAATCGCGTCTGCGTGGGGCCAGGCATCAGCACGGTGACCGTCACGCCGCTATCTTTCAGCTCATGGCGGAGCGCGATCGAGAAGGAATCGATGAATGCCTTCGTGCCGTTGTAGACGGCCTGGAATGTTCCGGGCATGAAGCCGGCGATCGACCCGGTGAACAGGATGCGTCCGCGACCTCGCCGGGCCATCTTGGCGCCGAGTTCATGCGCCAGATAGACCGTTCCGGTGACATTGGTGTCGATGATCCGGCGGACTTTTCGCCAGTCCTGGTCAACGAAGCCGTTGCCGAGCCCGCGTCCCGCATTGAGAAACAACAGGTCGATATCGCGATCGCCGATCTGGGAGATCAACCGATCGGCGCCCTCGACGGTCGCCAGATCGGCCTCAATGGCTTCGACCGTTACATTGTGGGTCTCAAGTGCCTCTGCCGCCTGCCGGATAGCCGGCTCGTCGGCGGCGATGATCAGGTCGTAACCGTCTTTAGCGCACAGCTTTGCGAGTTCCCTTCCGATGCCACTCGAGGCGCCGGTCACCACAGCGAGTTTGGCGTCCGTCATCATATCCTCCATCTTCGTGCCATCGGAACCACGAGCGGGCACAATTGTTCCGCGGCGTTTGGGCTGGATTGATCGTGCGCTGTCATGACGGTCAGGCGACGGTCGTCGTCGCGGTCCTTGCGCGCATTCATGGATGAGCGTTGGGGCAAAAGCCGTTGTTCGCCATGAGAACTCGCCATGGCCTACCTTCAAAAGGCCCCCAAACGCATGGATTGAGTACTCAGAACGGCAATGAGCCTAATCAGTTGAAGTTGGAACAAGTGGCTCGGTTGGAAGTTCGAACCGTGCAGCGTTGTTGCCCTCCCATGTTGATGCTGCGCGATCGGGTCATCCCCTCAGCCCGATCTCCCGCGCTTCTCCGCGCCAAAGAGAAGCGCGGGCCTCCCTCTTTCACGGCTGTCCGGGATGAGCGTTTTGTTACGTTGACTAGCCGACCTCACAGGCTCGTCGTCGGTTTCGTTGACGAGCTCTCCGAGGGCTCTAGATCATTGATGCCGGACGCAGTTGGTTCGGGCCGGGGAGGAAATCCGCGTGGTGCATACAACGCGCGCTGTACCCCATAACGACCGTCATTTTCCGGTTGGCTGCCTGTGCTTGCTGCTGAGTCTAGCCGGGTTGGCCGGATGCTCGTCTTCCAATCAGGTGGCGCAGCAATCACGAACAGCGGCCTCCGCGGCACAGACCGTATCGATGGTACTGGATGCCTGGGTGGAGGGAGCGGCACCGTCCGCCTATGCCACGGCCGCACTGCACTCGGTCGGAAAAACGCTGGCCGATGTCGAGGCGCAAATTCGATCGGCCGAGACCGCTGAACCAGCCGGGCGAGCAGGACTGACGGCAGCAGTCAACAGTTTGTCGGTGGCGGTGGCGCATGCCGAGGCGGGATTGCGGGTGAACAATCGCACTGAGGTGAAAAGCGCACAACAGGATCTTCGGGCGGCCATGCGCTCGCTCGCCGCCGCTTACACCAGCGCTTTCGGACCAAAGCCGTGAAGAAGCTTCTGGAAATATCGCTTGGCGTCGTCACCAGTGTCGGAGGTTTCCTCGAAGTCGGGTCGATGGCTACGGCGGCGCAGGCGGGTGCCGCCTTCGGATTCCAGCTAATCTGGGCCATAGTTCTCGGCACCATATGCATCATCTTTTTGGTTGAAATGGCCGGTCGGTTCGCCGCGATGAGCCATCACACGATCTCAGAGGGCATTCGTGAAAGATTTGGGTTCAACGTCTTTCTATGGCCGTTGCTCGTCGTCCTTCTCGTCAATTTCATGGTGCTGTCCGCTGAGATCGGCGGTGTGGCCATCGCACTCGAACTTGCCACCGGCATAGGCTTCCAGTGGTGGGCACTGCCGGTGGCGTTGCTGGCATGGTTGCTGCTGTGGAAAGGCACGTTTGGCTTTATCGAGAAAGGCGTTTCGGTCCTCGGCCTCGTGACGCTGTGCTTCGTGGTTGGTGCGGTGATGTTAAAGCCCGACTGGACAGCGGTCGCTGGCAGCGCCGTGCCTTCGCTGCCGGCTCACGATGCCATCAATTACTGGTTCATGGCGGCCAGCATTCTCGGCGCGTCAATATCGCCTTATCTTTTCATGTTCTATTCCTCGGGAGCTATCGAGGACAAATGGGATGAAAGCCACCTTGGGGCCAATCGTGCCATCGCCGGGCTGGGCATGACCTTCGGTGGGACCATTTCGATCGGCGTGTTGATCGTCGCTGCTCTCGTTCTCGCGACGCGCGGCATCGACCAGGTGGACGACTATCACCAACTGCCGTTGATGCTGATCCCTATATTCGGCTTCTGGGGGTTCGTTCTATTCGTTGCCTCGCTCGCCATTGCCTGTTTCGGCGCCGCACTCGAAGTCGGGTTGCAACAGGCATATCTGGTGGCGCAGGGCTTTGGCTGGACCTGGGGCGAGGATCGCAAGCCGCGCGATGATCCGGGCTTCAGTGCCGTCTATACGGCATCATTGTTTTTGGCCGCCATTCCGATCATGCTTGGCCTCGACCCACTGAGGCTGACCATCTTTTCCATGGCGGTAACGGCGGCGAGCCTTCCGCTGACGGTAGTTCCATTTCTCTTCCTGCTGAATGACGAACGCTATGTCGGCGAACATCGCAACGGCATCATTTCGAATGCCGCCGTTGTCTTCATTATCGCGCTTGCCTTCGTGCTCGCCGTGGTGACGATTCCGCTGCAGATATTCGGAGGCACATGATGGAATTGATGCGTGATCTCCTGGACAAGCAGGTGTTCGACCGCCGGCGGGTCAAGATCGGCAAGGTCGACGGAGTGGTGGCCGAGTTGCGGCGGGGCAAACCACCAAGGATTGTCGCGATAGAACTCGGCTCCATCACTTTGGCGCGCCGCCTTGGCGCGCGGCCCGGGGAATGGATGGCGCAACTGGCGACGAGGGTGGGTGGCAAACGCCACGCCGAGCCACACAGGATTGCGTGGAAAAAGGTGCAGGACAACGGGCTCGACATCGAATGTGACATCGAGGTGGGCGAGACGTCGATTTTCGCCTGGCAGGACTGGTTGCGCGATCATGTCATCGGGCGCATCCCAGGAGCGTGATGATGAGGACAGTTCAACCTCGAACATCTTGCCGGGCGACGCGTGCTCTCGCAGCGTGGAAAGAGCATCGGTCACATCGAAGAGATTCTCGCCGAACAGCGTGGCGACGAGCTCGTCGTTACTGAATTCCACGTTGGCATCTACGCCGCGTTCGAGCGTCTGTCGGCCTCGACCATCGGCATCGCGATGCTCGACCTGCTTCGGCTGCGCCGCCGCGACGGCCTGTACCGCATTCCCTGGGATAAACTCGATATCTCCGATCCGGCGCGACCGCGGCTGCTATGCCCGATGACCGAGCTTCCTGGATGGAAAGGGCAAAAGGACCTTCGGGAGTAGATGGCTACGGCTCGGGAGGGCTAAGGCGCCGGCATTTTGCCGGCGAACAGCCGTTCGCGCAGATGGCGCCTCCGCAAAGATTACTGCAGGTTCTTGCGAAGGAAGATGCGGGCCTGTCCTGGAATAACGAATTCGACTTTGCCGAATTCCTCAAACCCATGAAGCCGGTAAAATTGAGGCGCCTGGAAACTGCTCGTCTCGACGACGGCTCTCTTGCATCCGCGCCTAATGGCTTCCTCCTCAATCGCCATAAGAAGCTGTGATCCATAGGATCGGCCACGCAATTTTTCAGGCAAGAAGAACATGTCGAGAAACAGGAGCCCCAGTTCCGTTCTGCCCCAAATTCCACCCCAGATCTTTCCCGAGGGGTCGGTAAGCTCCGCGCCGATCACTGCCCGGTCATCGATTCCGGTTTGTTCGATATTTTGTCGGTAGAGCGCAGCGGCAGCCTGCGTTCGTGCATCCCCGTTGTGAGCCAGAGCGATTGTAAATCCTTCGGGTTGAGCCGGCATGCCTTCTGCTCCTGCGTCGGAATGGTCTTGAGATTCAACCGTCAGATTAACATCAAGGCGCCCGGTTCGGTCTCAGCTCTGATCGCCGCTTCTGTTGTAACCCGTCTTGCCCACATTCCGCATCGCGATCCGCGTCGGATGCATGCAGCCGCGCCCAACATATCGCTTTGGTGTTGAACAAAGCCCATCCTGCCTTGTCAGGTCTCATCACAATTCGTGCGCCGGCAAGAGTATCCACCTCGACGAAGGCTGCTGCGGATCACAATCCATTACGCCGGGAACAATGAGAAAAACCTGTCGTTGGGAAAGCGATCGCAATTCGGCGATTCAAACACGGAGACTCCAATGTTGAAGAAAATTCTAGCCGCGTCGGTGCTAACTATTGCCTTGGCCGGTTCCGCCTTGGCGCAGACAAATGGAACGGGTGCTGGCGGAACGGCTGGCACGGGTAATGGAACTGGTACTGGAACTGTTGGCAGCGGCGGCGCCGCTGGCACTGGCAGCGGGAATGCGGCCGTGCCAACCGATCCGAATTCCACAAACTCGACTACAAAATCGAACGGCATGACCGACCGTTGCAAGGACGCCGCAGGCAATGACATCGATAACAACACTGCAAGTGGCGCAACGACCTCGACCGTGCAAAATTGCAACAAGTAGCCGATGGACCTAGCGGCTTCGGCCGCCCGAAGGCCCGCCATCAAGACAATGGCGGGCCTCCGAATACGTGCCTCGCATGCTGCCTGGATACATAGGAGCACATGTGTCCAAAGAGACCCGGCGGGCCAAACTCGATCGCTTAGCAGCCTCGATTCCGAAGCACGAATTCGAATTCCTAATGAAGATTGCAAAGCTAAGCCGTCATGACCTACTTGGCCTGATCGCTAAACACGATGGCGGCAGGGGCAAGGTCTATAGGGACCTTGCGGCCCACTTGGCAGCAACTCAGGCCGCCCCGGAGCCCGTGCGTGAGGCGGCAGCTGACGACGGCCAAACAGCTGGAGCATCTCCTGCCAGGAACTCGCCCGCCGGCAAGTAGCGGCGAAGATCATTTCGGTGCCAGCCCTGACGCTCCACGGAAGCGACCACCGTGTCGTCTTCCAAAGTCTTCGAATGGGTTGGACGAGCATTTCACCGCGCCTTACCGACGAGTACTGCTGGATACGGCAACCGATAGGCGCTTTAAGGCCGGCTGCCATTCAGCTTCATCGGACATGCCGGAACCTGAAGCGCCGCCGCGCATTTCGTCTCCAAGCATGACCGATCTTGCGGTAATCGCCAGGGAGAAATCCAAATGCAAACTTCAGGCGCAACTTCACAGCAAAACCTTGGCCGATTGGCCATAGAACCGTTTTCCGGCACGGTGACGGTGCGGTTTTCCGACGCCATCGTCGCAGCTACGGAGCGGGCGAAGGTCCTGCGTGAAGACGGGCACGAGCCCGTTTTCTATATCCCCTTCGAGGACATCTATTTCGATCTTTTCGAAAAGACCGACACCACCACCCGGTGCCCGCTCAAAGGCACCGCAAGCTACTGGCGTGTCCACGCCGTCGGCAGTTCTTCCGATGATTTCATGTGGGCCTACGAAACGCCCGATGCGGCTGCTCTGGCTATTGCAGGTCACGGCGCTTTCGATCCGGAAAAGGCCCGTATCGATGTCGACCCTGCCGAGGACAAGCGACACACGCCACATATCGTCGAATAGGTTTCATCAGGCAGAGTCAATCACGGTAACGACAGGCGCGATGAGCAGTTTCTACCAGGCGGCAAAGATTGCGGAGGAGGTTCACGCGTCGCAGCGCGATAAGACCGGGCGGCCCTACATCGAGCATTGCCGCCGTGTCGTCGACGCTGTCGAGACAATCGATCAGAAGACTGTTGCCTACCTTCATGACGTTCTGGAGAAAGGCGAGGGCTGGACCCGCGCCAAGCTCGAAGAAGCAGGCTTCGAACCGACAATTACCGCGGCGGTCGATGCCATGTCGCGCAGGCCGGATGAGGAGTATTTCGCCTTTGTCCGGCGGGCTGCGTCGAACCCAGTGGCGCTCCCCGTAAAACGCGCCGATCTGGAGGACAACATCTGGCAGTCGAGGCAGGTCGGAGCGTCGGCGGCCAAATATGAAGAGGGCCTTCGCATACTTGACCAGGAGTTCTCCCGACAATAGTGCGCGCCCGGCGCTGGCATTGCATCTGCCGAGGCAGCCATCGCCTGCGAGAGCTTGCGGCGCACAGCACGTTTCGGCTCTCCTGGCCGTCAGTTTTTCCGCGCCGGCGTGCGCCTGAGGGTCCTCGCCTGGACCATGGAACGTGTGTTCGGGTCAAAGCTCCTCCGGAGATGGACCGCAGCGTCTCGAAAAGGAGTAACGGCCCGGCTCGGAATCAGGAACTCCTCCGGCACCGGTGCGTTGACCAGCAAGCCGGGACGAGTTCCCGGCCTCCGCGGGTGGCGGGCGAGCCGCCGCCGGACCCGAACTTCTGCACAATGAAAGGTAAGGCCATGGGCTTCTTTTCGAAGGACATCAAGACACTCGACGATCTCTTCGTGCACACGCTGCGCGACATCTATTACGCCGAAAAGCAGATCGAGAAAGCGCTGCCGAAGATGATCGGCAAGGCAACCGATCCGCAATTGAAGGCCGGATTCGAAAAACACCTCGAGCAGACCAAAGGCCATATCGAGCGCGTCGAACAGGTGTTCGAATTGCATGGCGTCAAGGCCAAGGAGGTCAACTGCCCGGCGATAGACGGCATTCTCGAAGAAGCCGACGATGTGAGCGGCGACGTCGACGACAAGGAGGTCCTAGACGCGGCACTGATAGCGTCGGCGCAGGCGGTCGAACATTATGAGATGACCAGATATGGCACGCTCATCGCCTGGGCCAAGCAGCTTGGCCGCAGCGACTGCGCCAACGTGTTGGCCAAGAACCTGAAAGAAGAGCAGGCGACCGATCGCAAGCTCACCGAAATGGCGGAAAGCAAGATCAACATGCAGGCTGCCGAGTAGACCGTCCCAGGTCATGATGAGATCTGGTTGAAATCTCATCATGACCTAACCCTGTTGAAGCATGATTTTTCCAAAACCGGCACCAGTGCTGCGTTGAGTCGATCTCCATCGTTGTCCACGGAACTTTCATGACGGGCGAATCTGCCATCTCTCGCGATCTGCCGACGAGTGTAAAATCGTCTTTCGGCGTTGCGTTGAGCACGGCGCCGATGGAAGCAAAGGCTGCCGACACGTTGCCGGCCGATGCTGGCCGGTGGCAATACGAACCCAAATGGGACGGGTTCCGCTGCCTGGCCTTTAAAGCCGGCGCGGCCGTGGAGTTGCGTGCAAAATCCGGCAAGCCGTTAGGGCGGTATTTCCCGGAAGTCGTCGCGATGTTGCATGAACTGAAAACAAAAGAGTTCGTGGTCGATGGTGAGATCGTCATCGAAATTGCAGGCTCTCTTTCTTTCGACGCCTTGCAGATGCGGCTGCATCCGGCGGAAAGCAGGATCCGGAAACTGTCGGTCGCGACGCCGGCAAAGCTGATCCTCTTTGACATGTTGGCGACCTCCGAGGGCGCCTTGATGCAACAGCCGCTCTCGGTTCGGCGCGCTGCACTCGAACTGTTCGTAAAGTCGGCCGGGCGAAAGGATCTCGAACTGTCTCGGGCAACGCTTGATTTGGCGGCGGCAGGCAGATGGCTTGGCCAATCCGGACAAGGTTCGACCGACGGGGTCGTCGCCAAGCTTCTCGATGATGAATATCGGCCCGGCGAGCGCGCCATGGTCAAAGTCAAGCGCCTGCGCACGGCCGATTGTGTCGTCGGAGGGTTCCGCTACCTGGCGAAGTCGCGTGAAGTTGGCTCCCTGTTGCTCGGTCTGTACAATGACCAGGGGCAACTCGACCATGTCGGGTTCACTTCGACGATCGCCCGGGAGGACAGGGCCAAGCTTACGCGACAACTTGAAGCTTTGCGATCGGCTCCTGGCTTCACGGGAAAAGCGCCGGGCGGTCCCAGTCGGTGGAGCACGGAAAGAAGCGGACAATGGGAGCCATTGCGGCCCGAACTGGTGGCGGAGGTGCGGTTCGATCATGTCACCGGGGATCGTTTCCGTCATGGCACCAAATTTCTGCGATGGCGTCCTGACAAAAGCCCGAAGCAATGCACGTTCGAACAGATACTTGGAAAATGAGGCTTGGCGAAGCGTCGATAGGTCCACACTATGGAGACCAAATCCGTCAAGCATTCGGCGTAGCCAAATCCAGTCGCATTTCACTGGCGATCTTGAACCCGGCGGCGAGATAAACGCCTTTGCAGGAGGATGCCGGACCAAACCCGTTGTTCAGTCTGTCACCACGCCTCGCTTTGGCGGATCACGGTTCTCGTCCGGATTAGGAACTGGCACTTCGTCGGGAAGAAGATCCGGCTCAGGCTCGCGTATGTCCGGCGTCCACGTCGGCGCATCCACTGGCGGCTCTTCGGTTGGCTCTGGTTTGGGGGGCACATCTATTCTCCGGGTTTCGCTTGGGCGTGGGGTTCGGCCCGCCACAGGTCGCGCGTCGCCGCGTCTGGAGGCGAAAGGGTCTTTTCACACCCCATGTATTTTTACCGATGGCCGGCGGTCCTGGGGCTTGTCGGCGCCCGATCAGAGTCCTGCGTTCCGGCTCCTTTGAGCGCAATGTTGGCATCCGCTGCCTCTGACTCTTTGAGGACTGCCCTGTCGACGTTCTTGATCTCGGCCGTAAGGCATCGTCCTTGGTGGCCAACGGGCAACCGCGAGAATTGTTCCAAACGATTTAGGGGCGGCTGGGGCTGCTGTGCGGACCTTCTGGCTAGGCAGTTATCAACTATGCTGTCTTGCGTTTCGGTGAGGCTCTCTTTGTGGATCTCGCCAGCCCTTCCTGTTTGAGGCTCTTCTTCAGCACCTCAGCGAGGTTGATGACATTCTCCTGTGGCCTTGGTGCGGGGTTCGGCAGCTTCTTGCCTTTGCGCTTTGCATCGATCATGGCGATCAGCGCGTCTTCATAGGTGTCTTCAAATTTCGAGGGATCGAAGGTCGTCACTTTTTTGTCAATAAGCATGCCGGCGATTTCGAGCAGATCGGGGTCGTATTTCTGCTTGGCCAATCCATCGAACACAGTGCTTTCCGAAACCATTTCGTTGTGGTTGCGAAGCTCGGTCATCACCATCCCCTTGCCATAGGGCTGAATCAGCACTTCGCGGCCGCGCTGGTAGAGCACCACGCAGGATCGAGCGGCCACGCCCTTGTTCTTCATGGCATCGCGGATCACTCCGTATGCTTCGATTGCGGCGCCGTCGGCCGGGATCAGATAGTAGGGCTTCTCGAGATAGCGCGTATCGATATCGTCAATCGATACGAATTCGCCGACTTCGAGCGTGTGCTTCGACGTCAGCTTCAACGCCTTTATGTCGTCAGGTTCGATCTGGAGAAATTCGTCCTTTTCGATCTCGAAACCCTTCACCTGATCCGCTGCATCCACCAGCTTTCCGGTCTCCTCGTCGGCGTAGACGCTCCTGACCGGCAGACCGTCCTTGCGGTTCAAAATCTTGAAATGGATCTTGGATGCTTCGCTGGTTGCGCCGACAATCTTCACGCCGCAAGTAACCGAACCAACCTTCAAGAAGCCCTTCCAGGCAGCACGTGGCGCGGCCATTTTGCGCTTATCCCGTTTCCAGCTAGGGCAACGCGTTTCCGTTCGAATTGTTCCTGCGGCGGGGGCTCGGTGCACCGTGAATGTCCGGTGGGGAAGTCCTGTCAGTCTCGACAGCCGGGCCGACGCCCTGCATCCGCAGGAACCGAACCGCACCATGAACATTGTCAGACACAGGCAGGAGAGTGTCATGCAAGTCGTTCGGACCGAAGTGGTGAATGCCAGGGCGCCAGACGGGCAGTCGGTTCGCCGGGTGATATTTTGCGGCGAGGGCGGCGACTGCGTTACGGTGGACATGGCAAACGTCGGGATACAAGCTGAAGATGACGTGCTTGCCCGCGCAAAGGCAATCCTGGTCCAGACAGCGACCTTTGATCTCGCAGCCAATGAATATGACGCGAGCAGCAACGGCAATTTCGACCAGGTCGAGATAACCTCTGCAAGCGACGGCGCCGGCGACGTATATGTCTTTGAGTATCGCGATGGCGAAACCAGCCGACGCATACCGCCGTCGAGGATGGCGAGCCTTGAGGCGGCCCGGTCCGAAGCTATCCGCTGCGCAATCGATCTTCTCGCCGACCTGCAGCCTGGCACGGACGCTCTGTCCGGCTGGCTTGTGAGGGTATCCAACGAAAACGGTGAATTGCTTTACACTGTTGATGTGGCTGAGGCCGATGCAGCGCGGCAGGCAGGCCAGTAACCCAAACCCGACGGAATCCACCAGTGGCCGCCCAAGGATTGATTCACGGACCAATAGGCGACGATGGCCTGCATCTGTGCGTCGACATGCAGCGCCTGTTTGCGCCGGGTGGACCTTGGCCCGTGCCGTGGGCTGAAAAGGTGGTCCCGGCGATCGAAGAACTGGTCGCCAGACATGCCAGCCGTACCCTGTTCACGCGCTTCATTCCTGCCGCCCGCCCGGGCGAGGCGCCGGGAATGTGGGCAAACTACTATCGTCGGTGGGCGGAGGTAACCCTTTCCAACATCGATCCGCGCCTGATCGAGCTGATGCCTCAACTCGCACGATTTGTACCGCCGGCGACGGTGGTCGACAAACACGTCTATTCGCCCTGGACCGAGGGGCGGCTCGACGCGCTGCTGAGTGGCTCCGGCGTGCGTGCGCTCGTGATCACCGGTGGCGAAACCGACGTTTGCGTTCTCGCGACCGTGCTTGGCGCCATCGATCGTGGCTTTCGCGTCATTCTCGTCACCGATGCCATCTGCAGCTCTGCCGACCAGACCCATGACGCACTGATGGAAGTCTACCATTCCCGCTTCAGTGAGCAGATTGAGGCGGCCAGCATGGCGGAGGTGTTGGAGTGTTGGCCACAACTCACTCGCTGATCTGGTGGGCTTCAAGTGAAAGGGCCGACAATCGTCATTCTGGTCGGGCGGACTGTTTCAGTTGGCGGACGGCACTACAGTGAACCGGAAAACGTATATGAACGGCACGATTGCCTGATCTGGTCGCTCGCGTGAATCAGTGTCTGGAAGCGTACAAAGCCTTGCAGAGCTATCGACAGCGCGGCCAACCGTCATAGAATGAACAGGATACAGCGCCGAAGACTCGATGCCGGCATCTAGCAATCTTTGCGAGACATCCGGCGCCTCTGCCGTCGGCCTTCCGCAGGGAGGATGATGTGCTGAAAACCGAAGTCATTGACCTTGAAACCTATAGCGCAGTCTACGCGGTGATCTCTGGCTATCGCGCTGACGACATTATCTCGACGGCGTTTGCGGTCGATGAAATCCGCGCAAGGTTTCCTGAGTGTCGCTGCGACGACGAGGAATTGGTCGGGCTTATGGTCCATGCCATGTCCGGCAAGAAAATTGCCGTGAGCTTCGACCACCGAGTGGAACCGGTCAGGCGGCGTGCTGCGCTGCCGATCGCTTCGGAGAGCAAAGGACTGCGATAATTGGACCACCATAGGTCCGTTGCGATTTTGGAAGACGAGGCGTTTATCGCGCTCGAACGAATAGCTACGTTGCTTGACGCCCGACACATCCCCTTTGTCGTCCATTCGGCAAGCTACGCCAATTCGGGTTTTCACGATCCGATTTTCCTTCAAGGGACATGGGTCGCAAAGCCTGCCTCGCCTTCCGAGTTGCGCAACGCAATTCATGCCTCTCTGGCAATGGCAAACGGCGATGACGTGTCGTGGTCGGCTGAAGCCCGATAAATCGCAACCGCATCATGAAATCCGGCGTTCAAACCAAGGCGCAATCGTCGGCCTGGAATTTTCACGGCACGATGGAACAAAATGGAAAATGCGGCGTTTGGGGTCTCGCGGCGCGATCCACCATTGGCCGCGGGGGCAACTTTATCCGTATAAATCCATAGGGCTGGGAGTGGCGCTGTGACCGTGCAGGCATCCAAGAAGCAATTGGACCGTCGAAGCATCCTGAATTCTCTGAAAGCCTTCCGGCGCGGCGATTTCTCCGTCCGCATCGACAATGTTTATGAAGGCCTCGATTCTGAGATAGCTGAGACTTTCAATGAGATCGCTGACCTCAACGACCAAGTGACGCGCGAGTTCGAGCGCTTGAGCCGGGTCGTCGGCAAGGAAGGGCGGATAGGCGAGCGCGGCCGGGTTCGCAATGCCACCGGCAGTTGGGAATCCAGTGTCCGTTCAGTCAATGATCTCATCGAAGACATGGTTCAGCCAACGGCTGAGGTTGCGCGCGTTATCGGCGCCGTCGCCAAGGGCGACCTGTCGCAGACCATGATGGTCGAAATTGACGGCCGACCGCTGCGCGGCGAATTCCTGCGCATCGGCAAGATCGTCAACACCATGGTCGGCCAGTTGGCCTCCTTCGCCTCCGAGGTGACGCGCGTGGCGCGCGAGGTCGGTACGGAAGGCAAGCTCGGCGGCCAGGCCCGGGTCAAGGGCGTCGCCGGCACGTGGAAAGATCTGACCGACAACGTCAACGCGATGGCCACGAACCTGACCGGGCAAGTGCGCAACATCGCGGAGGTTACGACCGCAGTCGCGTCGGGCGACCTGTCGAAGAAGATCACAGTCGATGTCAAGGGCGAAATCCTAGAACTGAAGAACACCATCAACACGATGGTGGACCAGCTCAATTCCTTCGCTTCGGAAGTGACGCGCGTGGCGCGCGAGGTCGGCACTGAAGGCAAGCTTGGCGGCCAGGCGCGCGTTGAGGGTGTTGGCGGTACGTGGAAGGATCTGACCGACAATGTGAATTCCATGGCCGAGAACCTGACTGGGCAGGTGCGCAACATCGCCGAAGTGACGACTGCGGTGGCTTTGGGCGACCTGTCGAAGAAGATTACGGTCGACGTGAAGGGCGAGATTCTCGAGCTGAAATCCACGATAAACACAATGGTGGACCAGCTGAATTCATTCGCGGGCGAGGTCACGCGCGTGGCACGCGAGGTTGGCACCGAAGGCAAGCTTGGCGGCCAGGCGCAGGTGCGCGGCGTCGCCGGCACCTGGAAGGACCTCACCGACAACGTCAACTCGATGGCCGAGAACCTGACCGGTCAGGTGCGCAATATCGCCGAGGTGACGACGGCGGTCGCGTCGGGCGATCTGTCCAAGAAGATCACGGTCGCCGTGCAAGGCGAAATCCTGGAACTCAAGGACACCATCAACACGATGGTCGACCAACTGAACTCCTTTGCCTCGGAAGTGACGCGCGTGGCACGCGAGGTCGGCACCGAAGGCAAGCTGGGCGGCCAGGCAGAGGTGAGGGGCGTCGGCGGCACATGGAAGGATTTGACCGACAACGTCAATCTCATGGCCGCCAACCTGACTGGCCAGGTTCGAAACATCGCAGAAGTCACCACCGCCGTGGCGCGCGGCGACCTGTCGAAGAAGATCACCGTCGACGTCAAAGGCGAGATCCTGGAGCTCAAGGACACCGTCAACACGATGGTCGACCAACTGAACTCCTTCGCCTCTGAGGTCACGCGTGTGGCCCGCGAAGTGGGATCGGAAGGCAAGCTTGGTGGCCAGGCGCATGTCGAAGGCGTCGGTGGCACCTGGAAGGATCTGACCGACAACGTCAACGCCATGGCCGGCAATTTGACGGTGCAGTTGCGTGACGTGTCGAAGGTGGCAACGGCCATTGCGACCGGCGACTTGACCCAGAAGATCACCGTCGACGCGCTGGGCGAGATCTTGCAGATCAAGGACGTCATCAACACGATGGTCGACCAGCTCAATTCCTTCGCTTCGGAAGTGACACGTGTGGCGCGCGAGGTCGGCTCCGATGGCAAGCTCGGCGGCCAGGCCCAGGTGCGCGGCATCGGCGGCACGTGGAAGGATCTGACCGAAAACGTCAACGCCATGGCGGCCAACCTGACCGGCCAGGTGCGCAACATCGCCGAGGTAACCACCGCCGTGGCGCTCGGGGACCTTTCGAAGAAGATCACCGTCGATGTCCGCGGCGAGATCCTGGAGCTGAAGGACACCATCAACACAATGGTGGACCAGCTTAATTCCTTCGCTTCGGAAGTCACGCGCGTGGCACGCGAGGTCGGCACGGAAGGCAAGTTGGGAGGCCAGGCGCAGGTGCGCGGCGTTGCCGGCACGTGGAAGGATCTCACAGACAATGTGAACTCGATGGCCGAGAATCTGACCGGCCAGGTGCGCAACATCGCCGAAGTCACGACCGCCGTGGCGCGCGGCGACCTGTCGAAGAAGATCACCGTCGATGTGAAGGGCGAAATCCTGGAGCTCAAGTCGACCATCAACACCATGGTGGACCAGTTGAACTCCTTCGCCGGCGAGGTCACCCGAGTCGCGCGTGAGGTTGGCACCGAGGGCAAGCTTGGTGGCCAGGCGCGCGTCGAAGGTGTTGCCGGTACCTGGAAGGACCTGACCGACAACGTCAACCTGATGGCGACGAACTTGACCAATCAGGTGCGCGGCATCGCCGATGTCGTGACGGCGGTCGCGCAAGGCAATCTCAGGCGCAAACTGACGGTCGACGCGAAGGGAGAGATCGCCCTGCTGGCCGACACCATCAACGGCATGATCGAGACGCTTGCCACCTTTGCCGACCAGGTGACCAACGTCGCCCGTGAGGTGGGCATCGAGGGCAAGCTCGGCGGTCAGGCGCGTGTGCCAGGTGCCGCCGGCCTCTGGCGCGACCTCACCGACAATGTCAATCAACTCGCTGCCAATCTGACCACCCAGGTGCGTGCCATCGCCGAGGTTTCGACGGCGGTGACCAAGGGCGATCTTACCCGTTCGATCAGCGTCGAAGCCTCCGGCGAGGTCGCCGCGCTGAAAGACAACATCAACGAGATGATCCGCAATCTGAAGGATCAGACGCTGAAGAATGCCGAGCAGGACTGGTTGAAGACCAATCTCGCCCGGTTTTCGCGCATGCTGCAAGGCGAGCGCGACCTTGCCACCGTCTCGCGGCTCATCATGTCCGAACTCGCTCCTCTGGTGAACGCCCAGTATGGGGTGTTCTACGTCACCAATCGCGACGAGGAGGAATCCTATCTTGAGCTGGCGGCTTCCTATGGCGCCGAGAGCAAAGCTGCCATCAAGCAGCGGCTTGATCTGCGAGAGGGCCTGGTTGGGCAAAGTGCCGCCGACAAGCGCGCCATCATGCTGGACAATGTGCCGCCAGAATTCCTTCGGGTCACATCTGGTCTTGGCAGCGCCTCGCCAGCCAATGTCATCATCCTGCCTGCTCTGTTCGAGGATGAAGTCAAAGCCGTCATCGAGCTCGCCTCGTTCGGCGAGTTTCGTGACACACACCAGTCGTTCCTCAACCAGCTCATGGAATCCGTCGGCATCGTTCTCAACACCATCGCTGCGACGATGCGCACGGAGGGCCTGCTCAAGCAGTCGCAACTGCTGACGTCGGAATTGCAAGCGCGTCAAACCGAGCTGACAAAAAAGCAGGAAGAGCTGCATGCGACGAACGAGGAGCTGCAGGAAAAGGCGCAGCTGCTCGAGAACGAAAAGAAGCAGGTCGAAAACAAGAATCTCGAAATCGAGATGGCGCGACGCGCGCTGGAGGAAAAAGCCGAGCAACTGGCGCTCACGTCGAAATACAAATCCGAATTCCTGGCCAATATGAGCCACGAACTGCGCACGCCGCTCAATTCGCTGCTCATTTTGTCAAACCTGCTGGCGACCAACCAGCACGGCAACCTCAACGAAAAACAGGTAGAGTTCGCCCGCACCATCAATTCGGCAGGAACCGATCTTCTCAGCCTCATCAACGATATCCTCGATCTGTCGAAGATCGAGTCGGGTACTGTTTCCATCGACATCAACGATATGCCGGTGACGCATCTTCGCCAGCATATGGAACGAACTTTTCGTCAGCTGGCAGCCGACAAGGGACTTGGCTTCGCCATCAAGGTCGATCCGGCGCTTCCCGACACGGTCCGCACAGATGAGAAACGCTTGCAGCAGATTGTCCTCAACCTGCTTTCCAACGCATTCAAATTCACCTCGGAAGGCGAGGTCAGCCTGAACTTCCGGGTTGAAAAGGCCGGCCGCCGCAATGGCGCGACGCAGCCGGTGAAGGCTCTCGCGATCGCCGTCACCGACACCGGCATTGGCATTCCAGAAGACAAACAGAAGCTGATTTTCGAGGCCTTCCAGCAGGCCGATGGCACCACCAGCCGCAAGTATGGCGGCACCGGCCTTGGGCTCTCGATCAGCCGCGAGATCGCTCGCTTGCTTGGCGGCGAATTGCGGGTCGAAAGCACGCCGGGCAAGGGGTCGACATTTACCCTCATCATCCCGTTCGACGGCCCCCGCGTGACGACAGTACAGTCGACCTTGGCTCCGGCGGCGGAGGCGGTTGCTGCGACAGCTCTGCTCAGCAGTCCGCCCTCGGCAGAGCTGATCGACGACCGCGATTCAATCCTACCCACCGATCGGATCGTGTTGATCGTCGAAGACGATCCGACCTTTGGCGGGTTGCTGCTTGGCCTCGCCCGGTCGGCCGGGCTGAAAGGCGTTCTGTCGACTGCAGGTTCCGGCACGCTGGCATTGGCCCGCAAGCTCGTTCCCGACGCAATCACACTTGATCTCGGACTTTCGGATATCGATGGCTGGGTGCTTTTCGATCTGCTGCGGCATGACCAGAAGACGAGGGGAATTCCTATCCATGTCATCTCGGGTGCCGAAGACATCGACAGTCTCGCACGCAAGGGGGCGTCCAGCATTTCCACCAAGCCCGTTTCCTCGGACGAGCTGATGAAGGTGTTTCAGGATATCCACTCGAAGAAGCTCCGCGTTCAGCGCCGCGTTCTGGTCGTGGACCCTGACCCGGAGCGGCGTCTGGCTCTGGTCGAGGCAATCCGCGACGGCGTAACGTCGGTCACCGCGATCGGTCGTGTTGCGGCAAATGCAGAAGACGTTGGCCTCGCCTCCTATGATGCCGTCGTGCTCGGCTTTGGACGCTCCGCCAAGGACAACGCAAAGGCGCTGGACGAGATCACCGGCCAATTCGGCGAAGCCTTGCCGCAGCTGCTGTTCTTTACGCCTCACCCGGACGCGCTTGAACAGGTACTGGCATTGAACCCGGCCTTGGCGGAAGCACCGCGGGCGGAGAACTTCGCTCAATTGGCGCTGCATATTTCGGCAACGCTGCCGGGAGAAGGTCGCCAAGAGGCCTGGGCAGGAACTGAACACAACGGCAAGTCCGATCTCGCCGGGGCGAAGGTTCTCATCGTCGACGACGACATTCGCAATATCTATTCGCTCACCAGTGTTCTGGAGACCTATGACATACAGGTTCTGCATGCCGAGCGGGGCCGTGATGGCATCGCGCTTCTTGAACAGGCGCCCGATGTCGACGTGGCATTGATCGATATCATGATGCCGGAGATGGACGGCTACGAGACGATGCGGCGGATTCGCGGCACACCGGCGATTGCTCATATCCCGCTGATTTCCGTCACCGCAAAGGCGATGAAGGGGGATCGGCAAAAATGTCTGGATGCCGGGGCTTCCGACTATATCGCCAAACCCGTCGACCTGGATCTCCTGCTGGCGCTGCTTCGTGTCTGGATCGGGCGTGCCCGATCCCGTGTAGAGAGCCCGGAAAAAATTCTCCTGGCAGCGAACTGACGGCCGTTCGATGCAAAAGCTGGCAAGAAACAGGGTAAGGAAACTTGAGGTCGCAGCTCTTGCCGAAGGGCCGGCAAGAGCCCGTATCCTGGCGGTGGACGACGATGAGCGCAATCTGCTGGCGATCAGCGAAGTGCTCGCGACTATCGGGGAGGTCATCTGCGCCCAATCGGGCGAAGAGGCTCTGCGCTTTCTGCTGAAAGAGGAGTTCGCCGTCATTCTCCTGGATGTCCTCATGCCAGGGTTGGACGGATATGAAACGGCCGCACTTATCCGCCAGCGCGAGCAATCCAAGCGCACCCCAATCATCTTCTTGACCGCCATCAACAAGGAGGATGCGCATATGCTGCGCGGCTATGATGCCGGCGCGGTCGACTATGTGTTCAAGCCATTCGATCCGATCATGCTGCGTTCGAAAGTCGCGGTTTTCGTCGAACTCCACGAGAAGACGCTCGAGATCCAGCGCAAGGCGGAGGTCGAGCAGGGACTATTGGCGCAGGCGTTGCAGGCGCACAAGGACAAGCTTCAGGCCGAACGCGCGCTGCGCAGCGCCGAGCAACGGCAGGACGCCATCCTGAATTCGTTGCCGGTCTGCTTTCATGCTCGGGCAGCCGAGCCGCCCTTTGCGGCGCGCTTTGTTACGGAGGGCGTCGAGCGCTTGACCGGCTTTGCGCCTGAATACCTGACATCGGATCCAGAGTTCGGTCTCAGCCGCGTTCATCCGGACGACCTGCCGCGATTGAGGGAAGCGCTGCTGGCGGCAAAAACCACCGGCTCCTATACGTGCGAGTTCCGCTGGCAATGCGCCAATGGCGAGTATCGCATTTTTCTCGACCAGGGGGTGATGTCGGACGGCTCAGATGGCCGTGAACCGGAAATCATCGGCACATTGCTTGACATCACCGAGCGGCGCGGTCTTGAGGATCAGCTGCTTCAATCCCAGCGCATCGACGCTATCGGCAAGCTAACCGGCGGCCTGGCGCATGATTTCAACAACCTGCTCGCCGCAATTCTCAGTGGGTTAGGGCTGCTTGAACGCCGAGCCACGTTGGATGATCAGGCGCAACAGGTACTCGACCTGACGCGGCGTTCTGCAAAACAAGGCGCTGACCTTGTGGCGCGAATGCTGGCATTCTCGCGGCGCCAGACCCTGAAGCCGGAAGCGGTGCGCCTTGCTGCGCTGAACGACACGATGAACGGATTGGTGGCGCCCGTACTGGGGGGGTTGATCCGTTTCGACTGGCAGATCGATGACACGATCTGGCCGGTGCATGTCGATGCAGGCCAACTTGAATTGGCCCTGATGAATCTGGTTTTCAACGCGCGTGACGCCATGCCCTCTGGCGGGACAATAACCGTGCATGCGCAGAATCGATCGATCGTGACGCAAACAGAGGATATTCCGCCGGGCGACTATGTCCTGATCGCCGTCAAGGACACCGGATCCGGCATACCACCCGATCTTGTCGCCAAGGTCGTCGAACCGTTCTTCACCACCAAGCCGGTCGGTAAGGGAACGGGCCTCGGTCTCAGCACGGTCTACGGCTTCATGAAGCAGTCAGGTGGGACACTTCGCATAGAAAGCGTCGTCAACCGCGGAACTACCATGCAACTCTGGCTGCCACGTTCGACCGAACAGCCGGTGGATCCTGCGGTGGAACCCGACATTGAACGAGCGTTCGCCGATGCCGGAATGGAGCACCCATCAATCCTCCTGATCGACGACAGCCATGTTTTGCGGCAATTGACCGCCGAGTCCCTTCGCCAGCGCGGTTTCGAGGTGACCTGCGCGGGAGGAGGGGCGGAGGCGCTGGCCATGATGGAGCGCACTCCCGACAAGTTCGACGTCATTATCACCGACTTCGCCATGCCACTCGTATCCGGCGTCGACGTAATCCGCTTCGCGCGCAATTTGCGCTCGGACTGGCCAGCGGTCATGATCACGGGCTATGCCGATGCCCGGGAGATTGCCGATCGGCCAGCCGACGTGCCCTTGCTCGGCAAGCCCTTCCGCGACGAGGATCTGTTCGAAGCGATTTTCTTCGCGATAGAGAATGCGGCCCCCCAAAGGATCAAAACCGGCTAGCGCTTAGGGATTGTCGACGGTCTGGCGACGTCGGCAGGCCGGGCAGATCGAGACCGCACTTTCGGGGCACGGCGACAAGGGCCGCATTCCTGATCGGCAATCTGGGTCGTTCGCGGCGCTACCAGCGCTCCTCGGTGTCGCGGTCCGGTAGGTCTATTCCGCAGCACACCCAACCAAGGCGCTGCGCTGAACCGTAGTTGTACCGAGGCACCAGGTGAGCCGGATCATCGAAGGTACCGACGTGCAGCGCGATCTCGGTTGGCGACGCGTCGTAGCAAAGGCTGAGCGGCGACCCGCATTCTGGGCAGAAGCCTCTTTGCGCGATCGGCGAAGACCTTCGATATGTTGGCGTTCCGGAATTCCAGCTCAGGCTTTGGCAGGGCATCCAGGCAAGAACTGCAAACGCGCTGCCGGTCGCTCGTCTGCACATATCGCAGTGGCAGTAGTGAACCCTCGGTTCGATCCCGGCGCTGAATCGGATCCTGCCACAGAGACATCCGCCCTTGATGGCCAAGGAGCCGGGTAGGCGCTTGCCAACCTCACGCATCAAGATCGATCAAGGCGGCGCCGAACGCTCCGATCGCAGTCAAAGAGGCACTGCCGATGTTCTTGTCGGCGATGCTCTTGTCGGTTGCGAAGGCGGTCAGCGAGCTTGAGTTTCATGGCGTTCCGAACCTGTTGCGGGGCAGTTAATGGGCATGGTGCTCGGCATTCCGCTTGCGTGTTGCCGCTGCCTTCTTTGCCGATTCCGATCGGCTTGCGGCTGACCGTGAAGCCGATGCCTTGCCGCCGCTTTTCCCACCCTTGTGGGCCGCGGGGTGTCCGGTGTGTTTACCACGACCCGAGCCGCCTTCTTTCTTGCCGCCGCCATCGTCCTTGTTGACGGTCGCCCATGCCCGGCGCTCGGATTCCTTCTCGGAAACACCGCGCTTCTCATAGCCTGCGGCAATGTGGTCGGCTTTGCGTTCCTGTTTGTCACTGTATTTCGATTTGTCGCCTCGTGGCATGGTCGTTCTCCTGGCTCAATGATGTTTGAACGGGATGCCGGCGGGAGAGTTCCAAGCGGAAATTCAGAAAACTGAAAACGCGGGCGAGGATTTCGACCAACGCGGAGCGCTATTGCTCCGGAGCCGTGGCGGGTGCCGTGCAGCGGCGGCCCACGGCACCGATCACGCGTTTCTTGAAGCGACCGAGCACGGCAAGCGTCTCCCTGGAGACGACGTCGTCGCGTGCCGTCTACTCGGTAGCCCAATGCAATGAAATACGTTCCGCGACCTCAGTAGCCACCGACCACCGGCAGGATCTCTCCCGTGATGTAACTCGAGCAATGCGACGAGGCGAGGAACACGTAAGCCGGGGCAAGTTCTTCCGGTTGCGCTGGCCGTTTCATCGGCGTATCCGCGCCGAATTTCGAGACGTCGTCGGCTTCCTTGTCCGAAGGGTTGAGCGGCGTCCACACCGGACCTGGCGCGACCGCGTTTACCCGGATGCCCTTGCCGATCAGATTGCCCGAAAGCGCTCGCGTGAAGGCATGAATGCCGCCCTTGGTCATCGAATAGTCAACCAGTTGCTTGGAACCGTCGATGCCGGTCACCGAACCGGTATTGATGATCGCGGAGCCCGGCTCCATGTGCGGCACGCTCTCCTGCGCCATATGAAAATAGCCGTAAAGATTGGTCTTCAGCGTCGTGTCGAAATGTTCCTCGGTCAGGTCGTTGAAGTCACTGGAATGGATTTGGAAAGCGGCGTTGTTGACCAGCACGTCGATCCTGCCGAATTTTTCGACCGTCAGCGCCACGGCGTTGCGGCAATGCTCGCGTTCACTGACATCGGCTTTTATCAGTATGCAACGCCGGCCTTCCTTTTCGACGGCGTTTTTGGTCGCTTCGGCGTCCCTGTCTTCACTCAAGTATACGATCGCAATGTCGGCGCCCTCGCGGGCGAACAAGACTGCCACCGAACGGCCGATGCCGGAATCACCACCCGTGATAAGCGCTACCTTGTCATCGAGTTTTTTCGATCCGAGGTAGTAAGGCGCATCGTAGAGCGGAGCGGGCTCGATCGCCCATTCATGCCCCGGTTTGGGTTGATGCTGCTCGGGAAAAGGTGGCTCGGGATATTTGCGAGCGCCGGCTTGCATCGCTTGTTGCATTTTGCCATTGCTCTTCGTCTCGTCTTTGGCGTCGATACCACGCTGGATATGGCGTTGCTTGGCGGCTTCGGCTGAAGTCTGCGACTTAGTCTGCATGGCTTTCTCCTGTGCTCGGAGAACGAACAACGCATGCCGGGCAAAAAAGTTTGCGCAAATATCTCGATCCCGAAAGGGCTCGCCATTGCGAACAGCCTGCGAGGGGCGTGGAGCATTGGTCGTCAATGAGATCGGAATTGCCATGCCGGCGGCGTTCAGACAAACACCACATTCATTACCCGCTCAAAGCACGCTTTTTTCAGAACCATAGGGTTTGGCAATGCGGACCATGCCTTTCGTCCGAAGGCGCTGGTATAAATAGAAAATCGTCATCAAGCCGATTGCTGTTCCAGCACCAAGACACAGCGCGAGCAATAGTTCTGCACCGACACGAAACGCAAGCAGAGTAACGCCCGCCGCAGCGACGATGGCATTTATGAATGCGATCATAGTCGCTGCGGTGGTCAGGTACGCCAGGAGAGGCCCAGTACGAAGAGAAGGTTCGGCGTCATTTTCGGGCCAGCGACCGAATTCCTTGGAAAACTGGAAGGCAGCCTCGTCGCCCAAAGTTCGATAGTAGGCTCTGATCCGGGCAATGCCGATATGGGCCTGCATGTTCTCAGCGGCGATGTCGACCAACCTCAAGACGGTAAAGGCACCCAGTAAAAAGACCGATGGCAGCACAACCGCGACAAACGGCAGGAAGAACTCGGAGGACTGCGTAACAAAGCCCGTTGCCACCAGAGCGCTCGACAGAGACATAATGTAGATGGTCGTTCGCGACGCCATTTCACTTATGGACGTGCTGATCGCTGTCTGCTGCACGAAATGCTCTGTCGTCAGGGCCGCGAGAAACGAAGCATCGGGTGTCGGCGTGTCAGCCATGGAGTATGCTCCTGTCGGGTCGACCTGAGTTTTTCTTCGATATAGTGCTTGCGAGGCTGGCCGCCACTGGATGCTCCCGACGCCTGACCCATGCCGGTTTTATTGTGCCATATCCAGCGAGCCCGCATCAGCGATCAGAAAGGGCCGATCATGTGGTCAGCAGATGCTGGCCATATCGCAGGCGAAATGTCTGCCGTGGTCAATCCGTATGGCCTCCTGTTGGGGATCCGGGTCGAAGCGCATTCGCGGCGGTTGCAGTTGGGGGCGGTTCCGCGGCGGCGCTGATGCGAGTTCGCGCATTCGTGGCAGCGGCCTCGAAACGAATTCGGTCCCTAGGCCGGCAACGCAAATTCACCGGCAAGTTCAATGGTGCGGGCTTGCGGGCCGACTTTTCGGTGGCGAAGCCCATGACCACGGTCCACCAGACTCATAAATCAGCAGCCCGGATCCTGCCTACTGCGGTATCTCCAGGCCCTGCCGCAATCCTGTCGCGACGACTGAGACCCTGAATTTTCCGGCGAGTGCCCGGTCGAATATGGCGCCGACGATGATGTCGGCGTCGGCGTCGACCTCCTCGCGGATGCGGGTGGCGGCCTCATCGACTTCGAACAGCGTCATGTCCATGCCGCCCGAGATCGAGACCAGGACGCCCTTGGCGCCGATCATCGAGGCTTCGTCGAGAAGTGGGTTTGCTATCGCCGCTTCGGCGGCCTTCCTGGCGCGGTCCTCGCCCGTGGCTTCCCCGGTACCCATCATTGCGCGGCCCATGTCGCGCATCACCGACTTCACGTCGGCGAAGTCGAGATTGATCAGCCCCTCCTTGACGATGAGATCGGTTATGCAGCCGACGCCGGAATAAAGGACGCGATCAGCCATGGCGAAGGCGTCCGCGAAAGTCGTCTTTGCGTCGGCGATCCTGAAGAGGTTCTGGTTCGGAATAACGATCACGGTATCGGCGCATTCGCGAAGCTGCTCGATGCCCTCTTCGGCGGCTTGCATGCGGCGCTTCCCTTCGAAGGTGAACGGCTTGGTGACGACCGCCACCGTCAGGATGCCGGCTGCCCGTGCAGCGTTCGCTATGACGGGCGCGGCACCGGTTCCAGTTCCGCCTCCCATGCCGGCGGTCACGAAGCACATATGGGTTCCCGCTAGGTGGTCCCTGATCTCGTCGATCGATTCCTCGGCTGCCGCGCGGCCGACCGCCGGCAGCGACCCGGCGCCCAGGCCTTCCGTGACATGGGCACCCAGCTGGATCAGCCGCGATGCTTTCGACATGGTCAGTGCCTGGGCATCGGTGTTGGCGACGATGAACTCCGCACCCTGCAGATTTTCGGCAATCATGTTGTTGACCGCGTTGCCGCCGCCACCGCCGACACCAATAACGGTTATCTTCGGCCGCATTTCCGAGATGACGGGCCTTGCCGCGGTGCTCATCGTCTTGTCTCCTTGGAATTGATCGACAAAAAAGTTCCCGGAACGCGCCGCTTGAACACGCCAGGTGCAAGAATCACGTTCTATCGCCTTGGCACAGGGAATCAGAGGGTGAACTTTGCGGCAAGACAAGATGTGGGACTTGTACCATATGCGCCTGAATGAGCCGACCTTTTGAACGGGTCTCCAGTTCAATCTTCCGGAATCGGCTCGGATTCTGGCCAGCGAAAATCCACAATCTCCGGGATCCAACCCCTCCAAGCTTCACGCGCCCGCCTCACGCGCCAGAACCTTGAGAATCTGGCGGCCGATCGACGCCTGACGCTTAGCGGATCGGCATCTTGCCGCGAAACAGCGGCTGATGGGCCCGCATCAGAGCGGCAATCCGGTCGGCAATCTTTCGTACCGGCGGGGAGTGGCGTTCCTCATGGTGGGTGACGATCCACTGGTCGGTTTCGAGTTCTGGGATAGGATGAGCGACGCGAACCAGCCGCGGATCGCTGTCACCGACGAAGCACGGAAAGATCGAAAGGCCGGCGCCTGCGGCCACCAATTCGCGCACTGAATGGGTGTTGTTGCCGCGCACGGCGATGCGATCGCCGTGATGGGCTTGCAGCCAGCGCGCCGAGGCAATGTTTGCCCCTTCGCCGGTGACGCCGACGAACAACCCGGCGGCGATGCCGTTGATCAGGTGGCGTCCGGAATAGATGGCATACGCGACCTTGCCGCTCTGACGGCCGGCCAGCCACTGTTCGGTCGGGCGCTCGCTGCGGATGCCGATATCGGCGGCGCGGCGACCGATGTCGACCCGGTCGGTGGTGGTGACGAGTTCCACCCTGATGCCGTCATCGACGGTCCAGATTTCGCCGATATGGGTGGAAACGAAGGCCGAGGTCCATGGCCCGGCCGAGACGCGGACAATGCGGTCGGGCAGGTTTCCCTCGCGCCAGCGGGTTAGCGACTGCATTGCTGCTTCGACGTCTTCGGCGCGCCGCAGCAGTTCTTCACCGACCGGGGTTAGCCGGTAGCCGGTCTGCTGACGTACGAACAGCGCTTCGCCGATCTGCTTTTCGAGCGCGGTGACGCGTCGTCCGAGTGTGGCTGCGCTGAGGCGCGTGGTTGCCGTCGCCGCGCTCAGGCCACCCAGCCGCGCAACGTCGAGAAACAACCTCAGATCGTCCCAGCCAATATCCATTTTGCAGAAATGAAAAACTCCTTGCGACCGTGGCTGTAGCGCGAAGCGGCCATCACGCGCAAGTATGCAGCCGTTGGAGGCGCTGGAAATTCCTGCCCTGGTGGGACAATGACAGGCACCTCGGTTGGCCAGGCAGTCAGCGCAATCCGTTCGATCGTGCATACGCTTTGCGCGATTGCTTTGCGTTTTCGACCAATCCAAGAACGTGGGTATCCCGCTCGCCAAGGAGACGATCATGTTGCATGAACTTCGACACCGTTTCGCCCGCTGGCTTGCCTATCGCCAGACGCTTGCGAGCTTGAGGCGGCTTCCAGACAGCATATTGGCGGATGCGGGCCTTTCTCGCGAAGAGCTCCGCGAGCGTGCCCGCGACGCCAGCCTGCGACGCTGAGATTGGAGGCGGGCATGCAGAGAATGGAGCCGGCGGCGAGAAGCAATCAGGCGTCGTCTCCTCACTGTTGAGCTGCGGCTGAATGCGCCAATACGGTTGCCACGCTTGATGCCGCCGCAGTTTCGCTCCACATCGTGAGGGATGAAGACCGAGAAATCCGAGCGGCGTCGGACTTTGCTGTGGGCCTTGCCCGCATCGCTGGTCCTGCATGCGCTCATCACCGCATTCCTGGTCTATGGCCTGCCCGTTCCTGCCCAGCAGCCGCAGGAGGAGGAACCGGTCAATGTCGCACTCGTCCCGCCGCCCGAACCGCCGAAGCCGAAACCCGAAGCCAAAAGTCAGCCTGAAAAGAAGGTCGAAAAGCCGGTGCCGGACAACCTGCCGTCAGGGAAAGTCCTGAAGCCTGCATTCCAGTTCGGTGACAAAGACACCGGCCCCAGGAAATCGCTGGATGGGAGAAGCGCTCAGGACCAAGCGTCGTCCACGACCAAGGATAGCGAGCCCAAGCCGGCTGCCACGCCAACTGATGCGGAGAGCAGATCTGAACCGACGCCCGACGCTGCAAAGCCGGCGGAGCCAGCCAGCATCGACGAGAAGCCGGAAGCTGACAAACAGGAGGCGGGAGCCCCTGACGCCGACAGGCACGAATCGGCCGCTGCAATACCTTCGGCTGATGATGGCGGTGAGATCGAGCTTCCTGCGTCGGCTCAGGCGCCTGAGGCCAGACCCGACACTGCACCGAAACCCAGCCCGGCGAAGGCCGCGAAGCCGCCGCGCGCAAAGGCCGTAGAGCCAAGCCCCACGGCCAACTCACTAGCGTATGCGGGGCTTCCGGGTGTTCGCAAGCTTTTTTCAAAAGGCGCTACCGGCGATCCCTTCGCAACGAACTCGATGGCCGACGTGCCACGGGGGCAACGCGTAGCCGACCTTTGCTCCAATCTTCTGGGTCAGCAACTGAACGACGCCGCTTATCGCCCCGTATTGCTCCCAAGCATTCCACTAGAGGTCGGCAATCTTCTGGACGCCCCGGATACCGCTTTTCGTACCGCGACGACTTGGTATCATGTGCGCTTTCGCTGTGGGATCGACACCAATGCGACGCATGTGACGTCCTTCACCTTCCGTATCGGAGCCGCCGCTTCACCCGAGGAAAGCGTTTTTCTGGATCGGGAGGCCCGTCGGCAGGGTTTTCGAGTGGGACCAGGCATGTAGCCGAAGGCAAGGGTCTCAAAACCCACGTATTGCGGGGCAACAATCACCTCTTGGACAGCTGCATGCCGAATGCCGTTGCTGCCGGGCCTCAGCCCTTCACTGGATTGGCTTTGCGCCACTCCTCATATTCGCCGCGGGCGTCGTCATGCAGCGGATAGTAGCGCTGCAGCGGCGCTCCCTGCATCAGCTTCTCTCGCGAGAACTCTTCCCAATCGTGATGCTTCCGGGATTCTTCGATCACCTTTGCGGCCATTGCGACGGGAAGCACTACCACCCCATCGTCGTCTGCGATGATAATGTCGCCCGGGATCACCGTGACACCGCCGCAGGCGATCGGAACGTTGACGGCGTTCGGATAGATGCTGGTTTGCACATGGTAGTTGGGCGTCCAGCCGCGCAGCCATAGGGGCAGATCGAGCTTCTCGACATTGGGCCGGTCGCGCATGCAGCCGTCGATGACGATGCCCGCGCCGCCTCTGCCCTTGAAATAGGTCGACATCATATCGCCGAAGACGCCCGAGCTCATGTCACCGCGCGCGTCGACGACGACCACATCGCCTTCCTGCGCGTGATAGAGCACGTGCCGGTGCAGTTGCGTTTCCGGGTCGGCGTATTCTCCCTCGCTGAAGAGGTCCGGCCGCTGCGGCAGGAACTGCAGCGTCAGCGCCGGCCCGACGATCGACTTCCCATGGTTCTGCGCCACCGGACCGACCATGTGAGGATTGCGGAAACCCATATGGCCAAGCGTGCCGGCGACCGTCGCGGCGCCGATTTCCCTCAGGGCGTCAATGAGGTCTTTGGGCGGTCGCGTGATGTCAGGGATATGCGTCATCGTGGACTCCGGTTGAGATGGAACTACCAGTTCGTAACAGACCCGTCCCGGCGCCTGAGGTGAGGCGCTTCCCAGAAACGAAAAGCCTCCGCCTGGACCGCCGCTTCGTTGACCTCGACGCCGAGGCCCGGCAGGTCGCTGACCGGATAGTCGGGACCGTCGAGCCGTGGCTGCACGGGGAAGAAGTCGGAATTGTCGAAGCCCAGCTTCGTCTCGGGTTCCCTGGTCTCGAGCCACGCGAAGTTGGGTACCGCGGCGGCGAGATGTAGGGTCGCGGCCGTGCACACCGGACCAAGCGGATTGTGCGGCATCAGGTCGACATAGTGCGCCTCGCTCCAGCCGGCGACTTTCATCGCCTCGGTGAGCCCGCCGACATTGCAGACATCGAGACGGTTGAACTGATGGATGCCGCGCTCGATGTAGGGCAGGAACTGCCACTTGCTGGCAAATTCCTCGCCGATGGCAAAGGGAATGTCGGTCATCCTGCGCAGGGATTCGTAGGCTTCAGGTGTCTCGTCGCGGATCGGCTCCTCGAGAAAATCAAGCACGCCGCGGCCGAGCTTGTTGCAGAAGCTCGCCGCCTCTGCCACCGACAGCCGATGATGATAGTCGATGCCGAGAACGACGTCGTCGCCAAGCGCCTCGCGCGCCTTGTTCAGCATGCTCGCGGTAGCGCCGATCGACTCGCGGGGTTCGAAGATGTCCCTGCTGCTTTGCCCTGCGGGGAAGAAGCGGATCGCCTGCCACCCCCGTGCGCGCAGCTCCCGGGCTCGTTCGATGGCGAGGTCGCCCTCGGCCTCGTCTCCGGTCGAGGCGAAGGTGGGGATGCGGTCGCGCTGCTTGCCGCCCAGCAGTTCGTAGACCGGCACCCCCAGCGCCTTGCCCTTGATGTCGTGAAGGGCGATGTCGATGGCGGAGATAGCCGCCTGCAGAACGCGCCCGCCTTCGAAGTACTGGCTGCGATAGGCCTCCTGCCAGATTCGCCCGATCTGCATCGGGTCACGGCCGATGAGAAACTCGCGAAAATGCTCGACCGCGCCGGCAACGGCCTTTTCGCGCCCGCTCAAGCCGCTCTCGCCCCAGCCGAAGACGCCCTGGTCGGTCTCGATCTTGACGAGCATCTGATTACGCGTTCCAACCCATACAGGATAGGGTTTGATCGCGGTGATCTTAAGCTTTTCAGTCATCCCCAACGTTCCCAATGAACCCCCGTCTTGTCTCAGCCGGCCTTGAGGGCCAGTTCAGTTTCGCCATCGAACAGATGCAGCCGCTCCTGGTCGAACTCGAGCCAGATCTGCTCGTCAGGTGCGACGGCGATGTTGGGGGACACGCTGATGTTGACGATGGCGCCTGACAGCAACGCCTGCACGAAGGTGACGTCTCCGGTCGGCTCCACTGTATAGGCCCTGGCCGGGACGCTGCCTGGCACCGCGCTCTTGTGGAGCCTGATGGTCGAGTGACGTGCGCCGAGCACGACTTTCCTCGACGTTGCCCCCGCAACCTTCCGGGCGTTGAGCGGCGAGAGCTCAAGGCTCCAGCCCTCCGCGCCGGTCAACGCAGTGTTGCCGTTTGCTGTCGATGCCTCCAGTGGAACAAGGCTCATCGCCGGGCTGCCGATGAAGCTGGCGACGAACATGTTCACCGGATGGGCAAAGACCTGCGCCGGAGAATCGTATTGCAACAGGTAGCCGCCGTTCATCACCGCCATCTTGTCGGCCATGGTCACGGCTTCGAGCTGGTCGTGCGTGACATAGATGATGGTCGCCTTGAGATCCTGGTGGAAGCGCTTGATCTCCGAGCGCATCTGGACGCGCAGTTTGGCGTCGAGGTTGGAGAGCGGCTCGTCCATGAGGAAAACGGCAGGGTCGCGGACGAGGGCGCGCCCCAAGGCGACACGTTGCTGCTGCCCGCCTGAAAGTTCGCGCGGCTTGCGCTCGAGCAGGTGCGTCATGTCGAGCACGCGCGCCGCTTCCTTGACCTTCCTGTCGATCTCGTCCCTGGGCAGCTTGCGCATCTGCAGCGGGAACGCCAGGTTCTTGTAGACCGATTTCTGCGGGTAGAGCGCGTAGTTCTGGAACACCATCGCGATGTCCCGGTCCTTGGGGTCGAGGTCGTTGACCACGCGGTCGCCGATGACGATGTCGCCCGATGTGACCGGGATCAATCCCGCGACAAGATTGAGCGTGGTTGTCTTGCCGCAGCCCGAAGGGCCGACGAGCGCAACGAACTCGCCGTCATTGACCGTCAGCGAAACGTCGTTGACAGCTTTGAAGCCGCCATAGGTCTTGACGAGATCTCTCAGGTCCACGTGGGCCATCGGCAACTCCCTACGGCATGATGCCGAAAAGTGTGAAGCGGTTTTCGGACGACATCATGCTCTATCTCTTTGATTTAGAGGCGGATTCAGATTTGAGGTCGAACAGACCTGAAATCATCCGGCTCTAGTGTTTGACCGCGCCTTCTGTAAGGGCGCGTACGAAGTATCGTTGCAGGAGGAGGAACAGCACCACGACGGGCACGCTCATCATGAAGCTGGCCGCCATCAGGCCCGGAAAGTCCGTCGTATTCTCCGAGAAGAAACGCTGTATGCCGACCGGCAGGGTCAACTGCTCGTTCTTGGAAAGGAAGGTGTAGGCATAGATGTACTCGTTCCAGGCGCCAATGAAGGAATAGATCGCGGTGGCGATGATTCCGGGCGTCGAGAGCGGCATCACGATCAGGATGAAGGCCTGGAACCGGGTCGCCCCATCGATCCGCGCCGCCTGCTCGAGCTGCACCGGAATGTTGTCGTAAAAGCCCTTGAGCAGCCAGATCGCCAGCGGCAGGCCGAAGGTGAGATAGGTGAGAATGAGCGAGCCATGCGTGTTCACCAGCCCGATCGCGCGCATCAGGATGAAGAGCGGCACGAGAAAGATCACCGCCGGGAACATGTTGCGCAAAAGCACGGTGAAGAACAGGAAGTTTCGACCGGGGAAACGAAAGCGCGAAAACGCGTAGGCCGCAGGAACGGCCACGATCACCGAAAGGATTGTGGTGACCGTGGACACGTAGAGGCTGTTCCAGAAAAAACGCAGGAAGTCCTGGCCGACGCTGTTTTGCGGATCGAGCAGCTTCTGGTAGCTGGCCAGGGTAGGCTCTTCCGGCCACCATTGCGGCGGGAACTGCATCGCCGCGAAGCCGGACTTGATCGAGGTGATCAGCATCCAGATCATCGGCAACGCGGTGTAAAGCAGCATGAACACGAGGAAGATGCGCCCGGCCCAACGCCATCCGTCGATGCGCATGCGGCGCCGGGCCGGACGTCGAGGGACTGTCTCGACGATCGTGCTCATGCGCTCCCCTCTTTGCGCTCGTTGCCGGCCAGCGCACGGACGTAGAAGTAGCCCAGCACCATCAGCATGAGGAACAGGAGTACCGAATAGGCCGATGCGACGCCCCATCGCTGCCGGCCGAAGGCGAGCTCATAAATGTGGGTGATCCAGATGTGCGAAGCGTTCGACGGCCCGCCACCGGTCATGATCCACGGGATGATGAAGGAATTGAAATTGGCCACTGCGAGCAGCAGGATCGTCACCGTCGAGACGTTGCGCAGATGCGGGAAGGTGACGTGCCAGAAACGCTGCCATTCATTGGCCCCGTCGACTTCCGCGGCGCGCAACAACTGGTCGGGGACCGTCTGCAAACCGGCCATCATCATGATCATGGCAAACGGAAACTCGCGCCAGATATTGACGACGATCAAGGAGGGCAGCACCGTGCTGACGTTGTCGATGAAGTTCGGCGGCCGGTCAGCCAATCCGAGGCCGACCAGCACCGCGCCGATGATGCCGAAGTCCGAATGGTAGATCCACTTCCAGATATAGGAGGCGGCAACCGCGCTGATGACCCAAGGAATGATCAGGATAGCGCGCAGGACACCCCGGCCGATAAACTCGCGGTGGAGGGCCAGCGCGGCGGCAAATCCCAAGGCAAAGGCAACGAAGGTAGATGCGATCGTCCAGATCAGGGTGTTCAAGGTGACTTTCCAGAACACCTGGCTGGTGAGGATGGCCGTGTAGTTGTCCAATCCGATGAAGGTCTTGTCGCGGAGCTGCAGGCCAGGCGGCGTCTTAAAGAACGACAGCTCGACCGTGTAGTAGATCGGATAGGCGATGACGATGAGCATCACGGCGATCGCTGGAAGCACGTATGCGTAGTCGGCGCGGTGCTCCCAGATATTCCGCAGCACCCCGGAGCTACCGGGTTGCAATCTTTGGCGAGCCTCGGCCTTGCCGGTCACGATCGTCACGATGGCGTGCCCTTGTTCTTCGGAGCAAACCGGCTGCACGCACTATCGGCACAGCCGGTCGGATCGCAGGTCAGGCCCGGACTAGAGTCCGTCCATCAGGTTCTTCACCTTCTCGGCCGCGTCATCCGCTGCCTGGTCGACGGTCATCGCTCCGGTCAGGGCGTTCTGCAGCATGTCCGGGACGATGATATTCATGATCTCGGGCGATTGCGGCAGCGCCGGGAACGGAATGCCGTATGGCAACATCGAGGTGGTGACATCGAGGAACTTGATGTTGTCCAGACGTTCCTTCATCCATTTGGTCTTGAAGCCGTTGAGGTTGCCCGGGTTCGAGCCGGCATACGCCATCTTCAACGACCATTCAGGGCTCGTCCACATGCAGATGATGGCCTTTGCGGCCGGCTCGTCCACCTTGCCGCCCTCGACATATTCGGGCTTCAGGATGTGAATGTTCGAGCCGCCAAACACGACGGCCCGCTTGCCGTCGGGGCCGGTCGGAATCAGGCCATAGCGCATGTTGTCGATGACAGTCTGCGCCTTGTCCTTGTCGGCGCCCGTTGCCTTCTTCTGCAGGTCGAGCATGACGTTATAGTCGGACGGGTGCGAGACCATCATGCCGAGTTGGCCGGCGACGAACAGGGGCTGGTTATCGGCCTGCTGGTTGGTGAGGGCCGAAACCGGAACCGACTTGTCGCGAACATACATGTCGTAGGAGGCTTGCAACGCCGCCTTGCTCTGCGGGCTATTGAGCTCGACCTCCTTATAGGTCGGGTTCGCGGAGGCTTCGTCGAAGACACCGCCGCCATAGGCCCATAGTTGCGGCATGAAGCGGTACGGCGTGTTGCCGGCGTTCTTGCGCGCCACGAGGCCGTAGCCGGCTATGCCGAGCTTGTCATGGATCTGCTTGGAATATTTGACGACGTCGTCCCAGGTAGCCGGAGCCTTGTCCGGATCGAGGCCCGCACGCTTGAAAATGTCGGCGTTCCAGATGAACGCCATCGTCTCATTGTTGGTGGGAATGCCGTAGGTCACGCCATCCCAGGTTACCGCCTTCATGGCGCCGGGCCAGAAATCCTCTGTGGGATAGCCCACATCTTCCGGCTTGAGCGGCTGCAGATAACCCTTCGAGGCGAACTCGGTTCCGCCCAGGATTTGCAGGCGGACCGCCATCGGCGCGGCATTGCCCAGCAGCGCCGTGCGGAACTTGTCGAGAAGGTCGTTGTAGGTGAGGGCCTGATCCTCGAGCTGGATGTTCGGATAGGTCTTGCGGAAGGTCTCGAAGAAATCCTTGTAGTACTGACGCAGCAGGTCGGGGTCGCCCTCGAACACGCCCTGATACCAGAACGTCAGTCGCCCCTTGTAGTCGAGCGGAGTGACCTTGCCGCAATCGGCGGCCGTGTCGAAATCCTGTGTGCCGGCGATGGAGCGCACATATTCCGGCGACCACTTGCTCAAATCGACTGGCGGCGAACCCAGCGCCGATCCCGACATGAGCGACGCCATCAAAGCAGTGGCGACAGTGCCGCGCAGGACGGCACCGCCGAGTGTAATCCTCGTCATAGTATCCTCCCAGATTCTCCCATGCCGCTGTGCGCCAAGGGGCTCGTCCGACCGTGCGGGATGCGTCCTTCTGCTCAATGTATCCCTTCGATCATCTGGTACGTTTTCAGATCGTGGATTGCCTGTCAACGCACCCGATCGTACATTGTTTGCAAAACGCGTGTATGATATCGAGCATGCGATGTACTAATCGGGGGAGCCGGCTTTGGCCGAAACAAGTGATTTCAAAGCAGAGCCACCCGTGGGGATTGATCCCATCGGGGCGTCCAGCGAGGGCGCCTCGCTTTATGAGCTGATCCGGGAAGACATCATCGAGGGACGGCTCGCCGCCAACGAACGGCTTGTGGTCACCGATCTCGCCCGGCGTCACGGCACCTCGACCAACCCCGTACGCGAGGCGCTGCAGCTGTTGCGAGGGGAGGGCTTCGTCACCTTTGTCGCCAACCGTGGCGCGCGCGTCCGGCCCATAGACCAGGATTTTGTCCGGGATATCTACGAGATCGGAGTCCTGATCGAGCCGGCCCTGACGCGATGGTTCGTGAACATGGCGACCGGCGAGGACATCGCCGAACTCGAACGCATCCAGGCTCTGATCGAAGAGAACAACTTCACCGACACATTGCGGCACAGTGAACTGGATACCGCCTTCCACACCGTGATGTACCAGCGCCACTACAACCGCCATGCCGCCGAGCTTTGGTGGAAGCATCGCGAAGTGCTGCGAGCCGTGAGCCGGCGTTTCAATTTCACGCTCGCGCGGCGGGCCGCCATTATGCGTGAACACCGCGAGCTCATCGCGCATATCAGAGCGGGAAATGCCGACGAGGCGGCCGAACTCATTTCCCGCCATGTCGAGGGTTCCGGTCGGCACGTCCTCGAACAGATGCGTGCGCGCAATGCCGCTCGGGCCGGATAGAGTTTCCAGCCCAGAACATCATTGGTCCAGCCATCAGACAGAGGTAGTTGAGAGATGAAAATCACGAGCGTTCGGCCGTGGCTGATCAAGTCCGATGCTTCCTATTGGGGAGAGTTCCTGTTCGTCGAGGTGACGACCGACGAAGGGGTGAGTGGCTGGGGGGAAATCACCACCACCACAAGGCTCGCCAACCGCGCGCTGTGCACGATCCTGCGGCAGATCGGTGTTGCCGTCACAGGTGAGGATCCGGCGCGCATCGAGCATCTCTGGCACAAGATTTTCCGCAGCTTCACCTATATGGGCAGCCGCGGCGCCGCAGTCGAATGCGTGAGCGCTATCGACATAGCGCTCTGGGACATTCGCGGCAAAGTTCTAGGCAAGCCGATCTACGAGCTGCTGGGCGGACCGGTGCGCGATGAAATCGCGCTCTATACCCATCCCAACCAGGCCAAGTTTACCAGCAAGGAGGCTGTGGTCCGCGAAATTCGAGACATCGTCGAATCCGGACACACCGGGCTGAAGTTCGATCCTTTCCCCCACCAAGGCCGCATCGCCGATGGCTTGGCGCGCGAACAGCGGGACGGCTACCTCGATGGCAGCATGACCCGCAAGGACGAGCGCGAGGCTGCCGAACTAACGGCTTTGATCCGTGAAACGGCGGGGCCCGGTGTCGACATTCTCATCGACGCGCATGGCCGCTTCGACGTCCCCACCGCCATTCGCCTCTGCCGAAGCCTCGAGGAAGCCGGCCAGATCGACTGGTTCGAGGAGCCATGCCCGCCAGAAAGCCTCAATGCTCTCAAGCAAGTGCGTGAGAAGGTCAGTGCCGCCATCTCGTGGGGCGAGCGCGGCCACACCAAATGGGATTTCGTGCCGGTGCTCGAGAACAGGCTTGCGGACTACATCATGCCGGACGTTACCTGGACCGGCGGCATTACCGAACTGAAGAAGATTTCCGCCCTGTGCGAAGCCTACTACATCCCGGTCTCGCCCCATGACGCCGCGGGACCGATCAATGTGGTTGCGGGAGCGCAGGTGATGATGACGGTTCCCAACTTCTACAAGCTCGAAACGTCGGAGTGGAACCTGGACAAATATAATCACCTCATCGACGAGCCACTCGATGTCTCGAACGGCAGCCTCAAGCTGGCGTCGAAGCCGGGTCTCGGTGTCGAGATGAACCGAGACTACCTGCAGGCCCACGAGATAGAGCTTGGCTAGCAACGCTTATGCAGGCCGGGGGTGCGGGGCGCCACCAATCAGAACGAGGATAAGCCATGGCAAAGACGGGTAGCGCCGGCGAGGCGCTCAATCGGGTAAATACGAACTCCAGGCCGAGCGACCTGCGCATCACCGACCTGCGCGTCGCCGAGATCGTCGGCGCGCCGTTCACCTCCGCGCTGGTCAAGATCTACACCAACCAGGGCATTGTCGGCCTGGGCGAAGTGCGCGACGGCGCCAGCGCGACCTATGCGCTGATGCTGAAGAGCCGGTTGCTGGGCGAGAACCCTTGCGACGTCGACCGGCTGTTCCGCCGCATCAAACAATTTGGCGGCCATGGGCGGCAAGGTGGCGGTGTCTCGGCAATCGAGATCGCGCTTTGGGACCTCGCCGGCAAGGCGTATGGCGTGCCGATCTACCAGATGCTGGGAGGACGGTTTCGCGACAAGGTGCGTGTCTATTGCGACACCGACGCGGACAAGCCCAGCGGCACCGAGACCGGAAAGCGGCTCAAGGCGCGGATGGATCTCGGTTTCACCTTCCTCAAGATGGATCTCGGTCTGGCGCAGATTTCGCACATATCGGGCGCAGTGGTGGCGCCGGCCGGCGTGCTCGACGGTTTCCGCAGCCATGCCGCGCGCGGTCCGGCACGCACGCTGGACGAGCGCCGGGCGCGTAATGCCGCCTATGACGCGCAAAACGTGCCGCATCCCTTCACCGGCCTCCACTTCACCGAAAAGGGCATCGACCTGCTCGACCAATATATCCACGAGGTCCGCGAGGTGATCGGCTACGAGGTTCCGCTCGCCATCGACCATGTCGGCCACATCTCGCTGCAGGACGGCATCCGTCTGGCCCGGCGGATCGAGAAATACGCACCGGCCTGGCTCGAGGACGTGATCCCCTGGCAGTACACCGAGCAGTATCGGCAGTTGCAGCAGGCGACCTCGGTGCCGATCTGCACGGGTGAGGACATCTACCTCAAGGAAGGCTTCGAGCCGCTGCTCAACGCCGGCATCTCGGTCATCCATCCGGATCTGCTGACCACCGGCGGCATTCTCGAGACCAAGAAGATCGGCGACGCGGCGCAGGAGCATGGCGTCGCCATGGCCATTCACATGGCGGAAAGCCCGATCGCGGCAATGGCCGCCGCGCATGTCGCGGTGGCGACGGAAAACTTCATGGCGCTCGAATATCACAGCGTCGAAGTCGACTGGTGGGACGATATCGTCACCGGCCTGCCCAAGCCGCTGGTCAAGGACGGCTTCATCACCGTGCCCGACAAGCCTGGTCTGGGCATCGACGACATCGTCGACGAAGTGATCAGCCAGCACCTGCAGCCCGGCGTCACCGGCATCTGGCAACCGACCGATCACTGGGACGACGAATACTCCTGGGACCGCACCTGGAGCTGACTCTACACTTCTCTCCTCGGAGGGAGAGGTGAACAGAAGGATGGACCATGATCTACGAACTTCGCATTTACGACTGCGTGCCGGGCCGGCTGCCGGCGCTGCTCAAGCGTTTCAACGACCATACCTTGGCGCTGTGGGATAGACACGGCATCCGCCAGGCCGGGTTCTTCACCACGGTGGTCGGCGAAAACAGCAATCGACTGATCTATTTCGTCGCCTGGGAATCCCTTGCCGAGCGCGAAGTGAGATGGAAGGCCTTCATCACCGATCCGGCATGGCTCAAGGCCCGCGACGAGTCCGAGCGCGATGGCCCGATCCTAGCCAATATTTCCAGCCAGTTTCTCGCGCCAACCGCCTTCTCGTCGGTGAAATAGAGGACATCATGAAGATCACCGATCTCAGGTGCGCCGTCATCGGCAGGCACCCCATCGTGCGCATCGTCACCGACGAAGGCCTCCATGGCCTCGGCGAGGTCGAGTACACCAAGCCTTATCTGAAACCCTGGGTGCTGCATTTCCGCGACGCGCTGATCGGCGAGGACCCGACCGATGTCGAACGCGTGATGTTGAAAATCCGCCAGCGCGGCTCGTTCAAGCCCTACGGCGCCGCCGTCAGCGCTATCGAGCATGCTCTGTGGGACATCGCCGGCAAGGCGGCAGGCGTTCCGGTCTACAAGCTGCTCGGCGGCAAGGTGCGCGACAAGGTGCGGGTCTATAACGGTTCCATCCGCAAGAAGCGCACCGGCGACAGGCCGGAGGATTACGCGGCCGACGTCAAATGGATGATGGAGCGGCCGGAAGGTTTCTTCATGGTCAAGCAAGGCATCAGCTTTCATTCCAACATGAAGACCAGCGTCCCCGACTTCCACTACGGCGTGCGTCAGCCGCCGACCTATCACGGCGCGATGGACCAGGGGCAGATCAGCGAGCGCGGCATGGCGCATATGATCGAATGCGTCATCGCCATGAAGGATGTGCTCGGCGACAAGGTCTCGCTGGCGTTGGATTGCGGCCCCGGGTGGTTCCTGCCGGACGCCATCCGCTTCGCTCAGGCGGTGGAAAAATACAATCTGATGTGGCTGGAGGACATGCTGACCGGCGACTACGTGCCATGGGTCAATCCGCAGGCCTACCGCGAACTCACGACATCGACGTCCACCCCCATCCACACCGGCGAGCAGATCTACCTGCGCCATAACTTCAAGGAACTGATCGAGACCCAGGCGGTCCGTGTCATCGGTCCGGACCCCGCCGATATCGGCGGCATCGCCGAGCTCAAATGGGTGGCCGAGCATGCCTATATGCACTCCATCATGATGGCGCCGCACGGCACGGCGAACGGTCTGCTGGGCCTCGGCGCGCTGATCAATGTCTGCGCCACGCTGCCGGCCAACTACATCGCCTTCGAATATCCCAGCGCCTCCGACCCGTGGTGGGAGGACATCGTCATCGGCCTGCCCAAGGGGCAGATCGTGAAGGACTCCATGATCGACCTGCTCGAAGCGCCGGGACTGGGTGTCGACATCGATGCCGAAGCAGCGAAGAAGTACCTTGCGGAAGAGGACGCCGGTTTCTTCGACCAATAAAAGATCCGACGCGGCGACCTGTAGAGTTGCCGCGATGCGGTCTCCAGCGGTGCCCAAGGGCAGGGCGCCTGCCCAAAATGGGTGGCATAAAGCTTCAAACTAGCACGCAAGCCGGTCTGCCTGCTGTCAGACGGGCGGCGACGTCGTTTGATCCTGGCGGCGCCGCTGCTGCCGGGCATCGACAGCCTTTACCTGGATGTCGGAAGGCTTCCGGTCGCTTTGCGCAGGCACACTTGCGACGAATGCGGGTGACCGCCCTGGCTCGGCAACGTCGAGACACTGAGGGGAGTGCCCTTATGCGATCGCTCCGCTGGCAACTCATGCGTGCAAAATAAAGCTGTGGATATCTGGGTTGTGACGGGTTGCCGTCGTATAAACCAAGTCCAGCCGGAGTAGCGTCAAGCAACTTGGCTAGGGGGATTCAATGAAGCGGTTGCTATTGGGGGCGGCTGTGCTTGCCGCTGGCGTCTTCGGCGCAGATATATCTTGCTATTCTTATATTAGAGGTGACGCAGGGATAGAGGCCTTTGCGCAGAGTACCTCGCCGGCTGCGCCAGCCAGTGGCGGTCTCGGCAATGGCGGGGCGGCGTTAGGCGGCGGCTCCTCGGCGAAGCAGCCGGTGGGCGCGACGGGCGACGCGGCAACCCGGCCGGCGACCGGCAGTCCCGATGCGGCGGCCAAGGTCGGCGCCGAGCCGGCGGACACCAAGGCTGGTGATGCGAGCGACGCCAAGGCTGCCGATACCAAAACGACCGACGCGAAGGGCAAGGCCACAGAGAAGAAGGCCGATACGGAAGCAGCGCCGGAGGAACCTGCCGCGGCAGCGGCGGCAGTGGAAGCAGCCACGGCAACCGAGAGCGGCGATCCCGAAGCGGTCGGCACGCCGAAGGTGGATCTACCCAAGGCTGGGGGCAACGGCAATCTGGGTTACGCTGTAGGCATCGACGTCCCCGATTATCACGGCATCGAGCCGCAGATCGCGCTGAACTACAATTCCTCACGCAAGACCAAGACCGGTGGCCTCTACCAGGGCTGGCTCGGCTATGCCTGGGGCCTCGACGGCTTCGATGTCATCGAACGGGCCACGCCGGGCTATGGCATGCCGGCATACGACGCCAATGACATTTATCTGCTCGACGGCCAGGCGATGGTGGCCTGTGCGGCCGGCATGGTGTCGCCTTCCTGCGCGACCGGCGGTACGCATGCGACCGAGAATGAAAGCTATCGCCGCATTGCGCTGAACAGCACCAGCAACGAATGGAGGGTTACCGACCGCGACGGCACGGTCTCGACTTTCCGCTCGGTGGCGGCGGTAGCCAATCTGACGCCGACCGCCGGCACGCCGGCCTATGATCTGGCGATGAGCTATCGCTGGCTGCTGACCTCGGTCACCGACACCAATGGCAATAGCGTAACCTATACCTACACCTGTCCGGCAAGTCCGGTCTGTTATCCCGACGCCGTCAGCTACAACGGTACTGTGGTCAAGTTCTACTACGAGACGCGTCCCGACCTGATCCTGATGGGCAATGGCCGCGACATCTCCGTCACCGACAAGCGCATCAAGACGATCGGCGTCACGGTCTCAGGTATGCTGCGGGGTGCCTACAAGCTGACTTACGATCAGGCGCCGTTTTCCAACACCTCACGGCTGACCGCCGTCACGCGTTACGGCACGGACGCCAGCGTCGCCACAGACGGCGCCATCTCCGGTGGCACCTCGAAGGTGCTCGGCCAGATGACCTATCAGAACACCGATGGGGTCTATGGGTCGGTGGCAGCGCCCTCATTTGCGGGTGGAGGTGTGTCTTCGCCGAGGCAGGTTGGGGATTTGGATGCAGACGGTCGAGATGAGATCTTTGGCGACGCCATCAGGAACGTGGACACCTGCACGCACAATCAAGGTCCTTGCCCAGCTCTAGAGCGGACCAAGTACATATACAAATTCAGTTCGAGCGGCGATCCGGCCGGAACCGTGTCCCTGCTTTTAGACACGTTAGCTAACCCTAACAGTGATCCAGATCCCCCTGAGTATTCATCAGAAGCTGGTCACTTCTTGGCGACTAAGAGTTCTACGGATTTCGCAGATACGTCCATTCAGAACTATGTAGACGGTGCAACCGGTCGGATTACCTATACGGCCACCAAATCAATCATCAAGGCTGATGCTTCTCTGGGTCTGTCAAAGATACCCTGTACTCCAACCGGTTATCAGGCGGTGTGTGATGGTCTTCCAAACGTTGGGCCGGGGGGATTATCACCGCCAGGGGCATCACTCGTTGCCGATGCAGGCGGCAACGGCATCGACGTTGTCAATGCTGTCGCTGGCAACTGGTCTACACCAGCAATAGGCGTCGGCGATTTTCTCGGTAGCGGCCGGCAGCAACCACTCTTTTGGGGTAGCGGCGGGACGGCGAGAAAAGGAGCGCTGTCGAACGGCGTTTGGCAGAAGAATGGACCATCCTTCAGCATCAGTTGCCCGGCACAGGAATCTGAGACCTCCGGCACATGCGTTTTTGCCGATATCAATGGCGATGGGGCAACGGATGTCTTCCGCTACGGTCGTAATGCCAGCCCTGCGATTTGGCTGTCGACCGGCGTTGGCTTCAAAAGCTATTCGATATCCTCGGTCTCTGGTGCCTCCGCTGTCCTTCGCGACTTCGACAATGATGGCCGCATGGATGTCATCACAGCCGGCAGCAACCAGTCGGCGCCGCCACCCTGGCCTCTGTCGATCGGCCCTATCAAGATTTACTCGCTGCAGCCGTCCTCGACGGCGATGACGCCGGTGCAATTCACTATGCCTACGACAGCGAACGTCGGCACAGTCATCGGCGACTTTAACGGCGACGGGCTGCCAGACTTCACCAACTACAACAGCATGTTCATCTCGAATGCCGGCACGGGCAATCCGAACCTGCTGAAGCAGATCGTGACGGAACTTGGCGGCACGGTGGCGATGGAGTATTCGCCGTCCTCGACCTGGGTGAACAATTACCTGCCGCAGGTCGTGCATGCGGTGACCAAGCTCTCGGTCAGCGATGGCCGTGGCCAGACGGCGGTGAGCGCTTACGCCTATTCCGGCGGCAAATACGATCCGGCGGCGCGCAAGTTCCTGAGCTTTGCCTCGATCGTCGAGACAAAGCCGCTGGCCAATGGCGAGACGGCGCCGTCGAAGATCGAGACCACCTTCCGCCAGGATCTCGCAAGCTATGGCCTGCCGTCACTGACGGTGTGGAAGGATGGCGCTGGTACGGTCCATAAGCAGGTGGCCGAGACCTATGTCGTCAACACCACGGCAAAACCCTACACGGTGCAAAACACGGTCACCGACACGACGCTGACCGAGAACATCAGCCGCACCTTGCGGGTCCAACGCTGGTTCGATGCCTACAACAACATCTTCTTGCAGGACGACTACGGCCGCACCGATGTCAGTGGCGACGAGACCCGGACCGGGCGGTGGTTTGCGCCCAACACGTCGGCCTATATCGTGTCGCTACCGCGCATCCAGACGGTACAGGCGGGTCTTGACGAGACATTCCCGTTCATCAGCTACAAGGCGTTTTTCTATGACAACCAGCATGGCGACAACAGTGCGCCGCCGACCAAGGGCAATCTGACCTGGTCGATCGATTATGCCGATGTCTACTCGACGCCGCAGAAATATTCCTATCAGGTCTTCGCCTACGACGCCTATGGCAACAAGATCTCCGCCATCAACGCGCTCGGCCACAAGACCGAGTGGGACTATGACGCGACCTATCACGTCTATCCCGTAACCGAGCGGGCGCCGAAGTATTTTGCCACGGGCGGGCAACCAGCAGACACGCGCTTTGTCTCGACAGCCACATACAACGCCACCTGCGGGCTGCTGGCGACGAAGACCGACCCCAATGGTCTCGTCAAAACCTTCACCTACGATCCGTTCTGCCGGCTCTACCAGGTCTCGCAGAGCGTCACCGGCGCCTATGCCAAGATCCGCTTCGAGAACGAGGGCAATCCGGCAACTCAGGCGCTGGTCAAGTACACGCCGCTGCCCAATGGCGCCGGTGAGGATTTTATCCGCTCGTATTATGACGGGCTCGGCCGGGTCTATCGGGTAGAGACTCCCGGAGAGACAGCGGCCGGCGCCAGGCGCATTGCCGAGACCGACTACGATCTTCGCGGCAATGTCCTGCGCAGCGCCTTCCCTAGATTTGTCGGCGAGGCCGCGCAGTGGACCACCAACAGCTATGACTGGGCCGACCGGTTGCTGCTGACGGTCAATCCGGATGCCAGCCAGCGCAGCTACCTACCCTATCTCGCCACCGCCGAAACCCTCCCGCCGCGGCTGTGGGGAACAACGCTGACCGACGAACTCGGCCATAAAAGCACAACGGTCAGTTCGGCACGGGGCGATGTTGTGGCTGTCTATCGCGACACTTTGGGTCTCGGCCTGATGGAGGCCCGCAACTACGACAGGCTCGGCCGTTTGATCGGTGTGACCGATCCCGGTGGTTCAAACTGGACATACACCTACGACATGGTCGGCAACCGGCTGACGGCGTCCGATCCCGATCTCGGCACATGGTCCTACGTCTACGATGCCGCCAACCGGCTGGTCAGCCAGACTGATGCCAGAGACACGGTCACCACGCTGAGCTATGACCAGATGGACCGGCTGACGCTGAAGACGGCGACGGCGCCGGGTGGCAGTGCGGTGACGCAGATGCAGAACAGCTACGACCAGGCGGCTGCCGGCTTCTACAACATCGGCCAGCTGACTGCCTCGACCAATCCGGCGGCCACGCAAGCGTACAAATATGACGGCTTCAGCAAGCCGGCGCGGCAGGATACCACCATCGGCACGCTGACCCACACCACGACCAGCGTACGCGATGCGTCGGGGCAAACACTGGCGACGCAATATCTGCCGGTGCAGCTCGACTTCGGCACGTCAGCCGCACCGCTGCAATACAGCGCCGGCAACAGGCTCGTCTCCGCTCCCGGTTTCATCACCTCGACGGTCTACGAGGCCGATGGCCAGACCAAAGAGATCACCTACGCCAACGGCGTGAAGACCTCCTTCGCCTATTCGCCGACCCGACACTGGCTCACGAGAATAACCACCGCCAAGGATGCCACCATTCTGATGGATCGTCAGTACGTGCGTGACGCCATCGGCCGCATCACCAGCATCATCGGCATCGACCCTGCAGGCTCGGCCAGTTGGACCTATGGCTACGACAATGCCGACCGGTTGATTTCGGCCGACAATGCCGGCGACAACACGCTGGACGAAACCTTCGTCTATGCCGCAAACGACAACATGATCTCGCGCACGCGCGTTGCCGGGAGCTATGTCTATCCCGCCGGGAACGCGGCACGTCCGCATGCGCCAACATCCGTCGGCGCCAATGCCATGGCCTATGACGCCAATGGCAATCTAACCTCCGACGGCACTCGAACGCTGACCTGGGATGAAGCCAACCGGCTGAAGACCGTCACGCGGGCCTCCAACAGTGTCTCGCTGTTCTATGGCCCAGATGGTGCGCGGGTAAAGAAGGCTTCAACCTTCGCCACCACGCTCTATCCCGACGCTTCCGTCGAGATCAATCCGGCGACGCCGGGTGCGGAGATCTACACCCGCTATCCCCACCCAGACATCAAGGTAGTCGGCACGACCAAATACTTCCTGCACCGCGAGCACCTGGCCTCGGTGCGCAATGTCACCGACATGTCGGGCGCCATTGTCGAGTACACCAACTACGCCACCTATGGCGAGCAGCTCAACACCGGCTTCAAGACGCAGAAAAGCTATATCGGCGAGCGCTTCGACCCCGAGACCGGGCTGCTCTATCTCAATGCACGCTACATGGATCCGGTGCTGGGGCGGTTCATCTCGCCGGATGACTGGGACCCGACACTGCCCGGCGTTGGGACGAACCGATATGCCTATGCTCGAAATGATCCCGTGAACAAGAGCGACCCAAATGGACATATGTTCGGCGACTGGTTCTCGAAATCTGAGGATCGAGATGCGACAAACTCTTCAAACGCTGATCATGCGGATACTAAGGCACAAAAGGCGAGAGAAGAAGGTGATCCTTACAATGTAGCGCCAGATTGGGACAAATTTTCACGCCAGAGCCGCGCGCGTGTTGGCAAGACGACACCCGAACTGATGGCGATGGATGCCATGTCAGTGCTTGAAAGCGTTGGGTGGGTATCCGGCGCACGAGCAATTGCTGCTGCCCCGAGTGTAGTCGCTCCCAAAGCTGTGGAAAGCGTTTGGTCTCTTGGTCCGGCGCCCCGGGGAAAGGCGATTGAGAAGGCGCTCGGGCAAAATTTGCCTGACAGTTACCCGGTGGTCGACAAAATTGCGGGCGGCACTGTCACGAGCATCAAGAGCGTAGACCTCAACGCGAAGACATACCAAAATGCTAGTACGCTAAGTCAAGTACTGAAAGGATATGTGGACAAGGTCAAAGCGTTCAATGGTGCGACCTACGCTGGCCGGACAATCAACTCGGCACAAATATCTGAACGAGCGTTGCAGGTTGCTGTGCCCAATAGCGGTAATGCGGCACAGCAGGCAGCTATTAGCGAAGCTATGCGATATGGGGCATCGCGAGGTGTTGCTGTGAGCGTTTCCACATTTCCATGACAATAGGAGGAGTACAGCTTGAAATCTGCAACGGCCTACGAGCGGAATGGGAAGCTTTTTATCTTTGGTCAGTCGAAGACAATTATGGGATTGTGGATTGAGGAGCGCCCAACTCTAGTCATTCAAAAGAATGAGGTCGCTGAAATAAGGAAGGCCGTTTTGAACTGTCTCCATCTATCTAAAGATGGCGTTCCTCATCCTCGGCAAGAGGACTGGCCTAAGTTGAATAAAGAGTTTGCCGAATCTCTTGGCGTGAAATCCTTCAGCGCCTTTGCCAAAACTGCTAGATGCGTCAACATCAGTCAAGATGGTGGCATCATTAGGCTTGTTCCTACACAGAACCGCGGAAGCAAAATTGGCTTTACGCCACTAGAGGATAAAAGTCAGACATTGCGCGAGACCGACGATGGCCTAGGTGAGGCAGTAATATTTGCGCTCAGTGATTCCAAATGAAGGATTCTTTCGCTGGAATCTTCCTCTTCGAATAGCAGTAATTACAGCAACAATGCATATTTTACCCTGCCCTTGGCTGAGCTGCGTATAGATTGACCGCATGCTCCTCCTTGCTCGCATTGTCGTTCCGCCGCATCACGCAGCGCGGTAAGGGGCCATGCGCTCTACAAGACCCTGCTAGTCGAGCCTTGCCGCGTCACAGATGTCGGCATCTGGGCCTGGTGGCTGATGCCGGACCGTGTCAGCTCAAACCAAATAACAAAAGCTGTGGCTAATCCGCTCCCCGCGCCTTCGCTGATATCCCCGTCACACCAGCCCCTGTAACCTCAGCCTGAAAACCCTCGGCTTAGAATCAGCCGGGGTGGGGTGGGTCGTGGCGGGACTTGGCGCGCAATGTCTGGATTTCCGGGACTGGTGGCTCGAGGAGCTGCGGGGGGGTTGGGCTCGGCTTTCGCCTAAGCAGAGGCAAGCCCCTAGCGGCGACTGGATCGTCAGCCTGGCGGATGACGGCATTCGTGTGCGCGAGGCCGGCGCCCCGGAGTTTCAGTCGATCCCGCTGGCACTGACAGCCTCGTCGGACGAGATCCTGGCGTTGCTGCAGGGCGGGCGCCGCGTCAGGCGGCCGCGTTTCGATATTGTCATCCAGCCCGGCCTGTTCCTGACCCGGCAGCTGGCGCCGCGGCGACTTCCGGTTCGGCAGGCGCGCGACATGGCCGAGCTCGACCTTATGGCCGCGACGCCGCTCGATCCGGCACAGGTGCATGTCTTGTTTGCCAGGGATGCCGGGGCCAGGCCTGCCGGGCAGGACAGTTCCTACCATGTCGTCAAGGGCAAGACTCTTGCCCCGGTGCTGGACGCGGTGCGCCGCGCCGGCGGCTCGGTGCGCAGCCTGTCGCTTTCGCGGCCCGAAGAGACGCTGCGCGCCGATCCGCTCAGCCTGGCCAGCATCTGGCCGCCGACGGCGCGCGACCGGCGCAGGCGCAGCACCTGGATCGAGGCCTGTTCGGCGCTGGCCGCAGCCCTGCTCATCACCTTTGCCCACGCGCATTGGCTGATCTGGCAGGCCGACGGCGAACTTGACGCCGAGATTGCCGATGCGCAGGTGCTGGCCAAGACGGCACGCGCCTCGCTGCAGAAGCGCCAAGCCGGCATCGAGCGGGTCGAGAAAATCCGCCAGGAAAAGAAGACCACGGCGTCGCTGGTGCGGGTCTGGGCCGAACTCACGCATCTGCTTCCCGACACGGCCTGGCTCACCGATCTCTCGGCCAAGGGCGACGATCTTGTTATCACCGGCTTTGCCACTTCGGCGGCCGAACTGATCCAGCCGATCGATGCCTCGCCGCTGTTTTCGGCGCCCGAATTCGCCTCGCCCGTGGTCAAGGTGCCCGGACAGGACGGCGAACATTTCACCATTTCGGCAAAGATCGGAGCGCTCTGACGATGCTCTCCGCCATCCTCAACACCAGCCCGCCGCTGCGCCGCCTGATCGCGCTGGCGCTCGCTGTGGTGGCGGCGTGTCTCTGTGCCTGGCTGGTGTTCGCGGCGTTCGACAGCGTCGCTTCGGCGCGGGCCGGGATCGAGGAAAAGCGCGCGCTGCTCGGCCAGCTGCAAAACGTGGCAGCCCTTGCCAAGCGCCTCGACGGCGACACCAGCCCGGTGGAAGCGGCCAATCCCGAATTCCTCACTGGCGAAAGCGAAGCGATGATTCGCGGCGGGCTGCAGAAGCGGCTGAACGCCATCGCTGCCGCCAACGGGGTCAGCGTGCTGTCGGCCGGCAATGCCCCAGTGCTGAGCGAAGGCGGCGTCGATTTCATCGGGTTGCGGGTCAATCTGTCGGGGCCGCTGGAAGGCATCCACAACGCCGTGCTCGCCTTGGAGACCTCGCTGCCGGTGCTGTTTATCCGCGAGGCGACGCTGCGCACCACCGATGTCAGCCCTGCCGCGGGACGGATGGGCGACCCAGAGCTGTCTGCCGAGATCCTGTTTTACGGCCCGCTGCAGACACAAACCCCGCCAGGCGGGGTCAAGCCATGAGCGGGAAATTCGCGGGCCTGGCGATTGCTGGAGGTATCGCGGTTCTCGCCCTCATCAATGTCGCGCTCTACAACACACCGGTCGACACCACGCCGATCGCGTCCGGCAAGGGGCATGATGGCGGCCCGGCTTCGGTGACGGGTGCGCTGCAATTTCCCGAAGCCGGCGATTTCAGCGAGACGTTCCAGCGGCCGCTGTTCACGCCGTCGCGGCGGAAAATCGTGCCGCCGCCGCCAGCACCGCTGCCGGTGGAGGTGGCCGTGGCGCCCGTCGAACAGGCGCCTCCGCCGGTGGACGTCGCGCCGGTGGCCGCGCCATCGCTGCTGGGCATCAGCATTCAGGGCGGGGCGGGAAAGGCGCTGCTGCGCGTCGCCGGCAAGGATGAAGCGCTCTGGTATGCCAGTGGCGAGACCGTCGATGGCTGGACGGTCTCAGCGATCGACAAGGACCAGGCCGTGCTGGAGCGCGACGGCAAGGTGGCGCGCATCCCGCTGCATCCGCCATGGCAGAACCCGCTTCCGGCGCCGCCGCCAGCGCCAGCCCCGCCACCGCCGCCACCTGAGCCGGAACTATGAGCGCGCGCATGTTTGCTGAGAGTAAAGGCAGGGCAATCGCATTTGGTGGTGCCAGTCCCCCACTCCGTCCGCTGCGCGGCCACCTCTCCCCCATGTCCATGGGGGAGAGGAAACCCAAGCCTTTCAAGGCAGCGATGTCGGCGATTGGCATTTCCTCTTCCCCCACGAATGTGGGGGAGAGATGGCTCGGCGAAGCCGAGACGGAGTGGGGGAACGCCATATGCGATTGCCCTGCTTCCCCTTGCGGGAAGGGGCCAAGGGTAGGGGTATTCTTAAAACGCAAAGCTCTCCCGGCCATAGACGCAGATAGCACCAGCGCCGGCTTTTCGCTGGTCGCGGTGCTGGTGTTCACGCTGATCGTCTCGGCCATCGTCGTTCCCTTCGCCGTCACCGCCAGGACGCGGCTGATGATTGCCAATAACGAGCTGGAGCAGGAGCGCCTGTCGCTGCTTGCCGAGGGTCTCGGCAATCTGGTGGCGAGCGAATTGACCGGTGACCAGCCCGCGGAAAAGCTGCCGCTGGATTCCACGCCGGCCGCGTGCCGGTCGGGAAAATACAGCTTTGTCCTGCGCGTCCAGGATCATGGCGGGCTGATCGATCTCAATGCCGCCGATGACCGCCTGCTGGGGCTGGGCTTTGCCGCGCTCGGTTTCGAGCAACAGATGGCGGACGAAATGGCAAAGGCTGCGATGCGGTTTCGCGACAGCGCCAAATTGTTCGCCGGCCTGCCGCAGGCAAGAAGCCCGGTGGGCCCGCCCGAGGACAAAGAGGCGCCGTTCGAATCCGTTTCCGAGTTGCAGGAGTTTTCAGCACTTGCGCAAATCCCGCTGCGCAACCTGCAGGGGATTTTCACCGTCAACTCCAAGCGCGGCACGGTCAGCTCCGATCGGGCGCCGCGCCGGCTGCGCGCTGTTCTCGTCGGCGGCCCCAACGCATCGGTCGTTGCGGGTGCGACCGATGTATCGGCCTACACGGTTGACATCGTTGTCAGGCGGGACGGTTCCGGCATTACGGGCGAGGCCGGCTTCATCATCGAGAAATCCCAAGCCAACTCGTCGCCATTCTCGCGCGTCTCGCGTAGCCCGGCCGGCTCCGCCGCCGCACTGCCACCGTCCACGGCCACTGCCGGCTGTGAGATGCTGTTCGGCACTGAAGCCGCGCAATTGCTGGCGAGGTTGAGCGTATGAACGCTTCCGCCCAGGCCAAGGGGATCGAGGCGTTCCTCACCTTTCTCGAAGGCGAGAAGGTACTGACCGCGCATGCCGCGCAGCGCGCCTTGGGGGCGTCGCGAACATCCGGCCATCCGTTCGATACGGTGATGACCGAACTCGGGCTGATCGGCGAGCAGGAGCTTGCCAACAGCCTCAGCAGTTACCTTGAAGCGCCGACGCCGGTGGATGTCCCCGAGCAGATCAGCGCCGAAATGTTGGGCGGCGTGCCGCTCGCCTATCTCCGCGAGAACGCCATCCTGCCCTTGCAGATGGACGCCGAGCGGCTGGTTGTCGCCGTCGCCGATCCGTTCTCGTCGGCAACCATCGATGCGCTTGCCTTCCACTATGAGCGGACGCTGGCGCTGCGCATTCTGCCGAGGCGCGTGATCGCCGAATGCATCGACCGTGTCGAGCAGTCGGCCCTGGCGGCGGCGTCGAATGGCGGCAGTGCCGGCGAGATCATGGATTTCGGTCCTGATGATCTCGAGCGGCTGAAGGATTTCGCCCGCGAGGCGCCAATCGTGCGCTTCGTCGCCGAGACCATCCACAAGGCGGTCGATGCCAGGGCCACCGACATTCACATCGAGCCGCTCGAGGATCATGTCCGCATCCGCTTCCGCCATGACGGCATGCTGTCCACCGTCGACACCGCCTCGATTGCGATGCTGTCGGGCATCTCAACGCGGATCAAAATCCTGTCGCGGCTCAACATTGCCGAGCGCCGCCTGCCGCAGGACGGGCGCATGCGCATTGCCGTGCGCGGCCGGGATATCGACCTGCGCGTCTCGGTCATCCCGTCCATCCATGGCGAAGCCATCGTGCTGCGCATTCTCGACCGCGCCGGAGTCGAGCTGAAGCTGGAAAAGCTTGGCTTCGACAGTGCCGCGCAAGCCAAGATCCGCTCCATGTCGCAATCGGCCAATGGCATCGTGCTGATCACCGGGCCGACCGGCAGCGGCAAGACGACGACGCTCTATTCGATCCTGGCCGAACGGTCGCGGCCCGACGTCAAGATTTTCACCGTCGAGGATCCGGTGGAATACCGCATGGCCGGGATCACCCAGCTGCAGGTCAATCCGGCGATCGACCTCGACTTTGCCGCGGCCCTGCGGTCGATCCTGCGCCAGGACCCCGACATCATCCTGCTCGGCGAAATCCGCGACCGCGAGACGGCGCAGGTCGCGGTGCAGGCAGCACTGACCGGGCATCTGGTGTTCTCGACGCTGCACACCAACAGCGCGGCGGGCGCGTTGACACGGCTGCGCGACATGGGCATCGATGGTTACCTGCTGGGCGCGACGATCCGCGGCGTCATCGCGCAGCGGCTGCTGCGCCATGACTGTCCGGCCTGCCACGGCCTTGAGCAGGCCGGGTCGCCCTGCCGCACCTGCAATGGCTCGGGCTATAGCGGGCGCACGGTGACCTACGAAATGCTGCAGGTTTCGCCGCGCATTGCCGAACTGATCGACCAGGGCGCCGGCGAAATGGAGATCGGCCGCATAGCCGCGCAAGACGATTTGGTGCCGATGTCGGTCCATGCCACAGCGCTTGCCCGCTCCGGGGTTACCACGATGGACGAGGTCCGCCGCGTCATCGATCTCGCGGGGGATGGCTGATGCCGGCCTTTGCCTATCGCGCCTATCTCGTCGACGGCAGCACGGAGAGCGGCGTCCTCGATGCCTCGACCAAGCAGGAGGCCGCCCGCAAGCTGGCGCAGCAAGGGCGCCGTTCCTATCACCTCGCCCCGGTAAGCAGCGACAGACCGCAGTTGCGCCTGCCGGGGCGAAGCGCGCTGACCTTTACCCGGAAGGTCGATCTCAGCCGGCTGTTTTCCGAGCTGTCGGTGCTGCTCAACGCCGGCTTCACCGTCGACCGCGCCCTCGGCGCGGTCATCGCCGGCGAGGCGAACCGCCAACGGCGCCAGCAGCTGCAATCGGTGCTCGATCTCACCACGGGCGGGCGGCCGATCGCCGAGGCCTTTGCCGCCCTGCCGGGCATCACCTCCGATGTCGCGGCACTTCTCGCCAGCGGTGAGCGCAGCGGCAAGATGGCCTATATCTGCCAGCGGCTGGCGGACACGTTCGAGGCCACCGCCAAGCGCCGCGCGGCAATCGGCGAGGCACTGGCCTATCCGGCCTTTCTGCTTTCGGTGATGAGCGGGGCGCTGGTCATTCTGGCGACCGTGCTGGTGCCGGCGCTGGAGCCGATCTTCGAGGGCTCATCCGCGCCCAAGCCGTTCACCATGAAGATGCTGTCGGTCTTCGGCACGGTGTTCCGCGACTACCCCTTCGTCTTCCCGCTGGCGGCAGTGCTCGGCCTTTTGTCCTATCTCGTGCTGTCTCGCTCTGCCGGCGCCAGAAAACAGTTCTCGCACGCGGTGTTGAAGATACCGCTGATCGGCGCGCTGGTCAGGGATGCCGTCATCGCGCGCTACCTTGAAATGCTGGCCTTGCTACTCGGCAATGGCGTGGCGATGACCGAGGCGCTTGGGCTCGCCGCCAATGTGTCGAGGCAGAGCTCGCTGGCAGCAAGCTTTGCCTCGATCGAGGACAATGTCGCCAACGGCGCCCGCCTGCATGGCGCGGTCGTCAAGGCGGGGATTTTCGATCATGCGACGATGTCGCTGGTGTCGCTCGGCGAAGAGGCGAACGCGCTGCCGGTGGTGCTGGATCGCGCGGCGAAAATGCTGCAGCTGACGCTGACGCGGCGGATCGACACGGTGCTGAAGCTGCTGACGCCGGCGCTGACGATTTCGCTTGGCTTCCTCGTCGGCAGCCTGGTCATTTCGGTGATGACCACGATCCTCTCGATCAACGATCTGGCGCTGCAATGACCGCCGCCGCCGCGAAAGCCGACCAGCAGGCGGAAGCCGGATTCACCCTGGTCGAAATGCTGGTGGTGCTGGCGATCATGGCGCTCATGGCGGCTATCGCCGCGCCCGGGCTGGTCAGCCACTACCGCAGCAAGAGCCTGGAGACGCTGGCCGGCGAGATCACCATGCGGCTGCGGCTGTCGCGCACATCGGCCATTGCCACCGCGCGGCCGAGAGAGGTCCTCGTCGATCTCGACGCCCGCACCATTCGCTTTGGCGAGCGCGATGTTTTCGCATTGCCGGATGACGTCAAACTGACGGTCGTTACCGGCCAGGAGACCGTCGTCGCCGGACGGCAAACGGTGCTGACCTTCATGCCCGACGGCAGCGCGTCGGGCATGGATATTTCGCTGCAGCAAAAGGCGCGGACCGCGCGCATTGCGGTCAACTGGCTGACCGGGCTTCCGACATGGCGGGCATTGCCGTGACCGAGCCTTCGTCAGAAGACGGGTTTTCGATCCTGGAGATGATCGTCGCCATGACGATCCTTGCGCTGGTGCTCGGCATCGCCAGCCAGTCGATCGTGCTGGCCAGCCGCAGCATCGCCATCGCCAAGGCGCAGATCGAAGCGGCGAGGGCCGCGCGCATCATGCTGTCGGAGTACGAGGCCGGAACGGACAGCAGGCGATCCGGCTGGCAGTTGCAGACGCGCCCGATCGTGGTGTCGAAGACGAAGATGGTTGCCGTCGTCATTGGCAGGAGTAACGGCGCCGGCCAGCCGTTCCTGACCTTCGTGCCGGTGAAGGACCCGCGATGATCCGGCGGCTGATCCAAGCCCATGCGCGTCGTGGGGGCCGGCCATCCGGGCAGCGTGTTCTCAAGCAAATATTCGGGACCGACCGGCGCCCCAAATCATCGGCATCGGTCGAAGGCTTCGCGCTGATCGACGTGCTGGTCGGACTGGCGATGATCGGCGTGATCTCCGCGCTGATGATCGTCTTTCTCGGACAGGCGCGGACCATGATGCGGATCCAGAAGACGACCGAGATGCAGATGGAGGTCGATGCCGCGGCGCGGTTTCTCGAAACGGCGATCGGCAGCGCCGAGCCGCTGCCGTTGTCGCAGTCGACGCCCGACATGGTGCTTTATCTCAGCGGCACCGGCGCGCGCATCGAGTTCAACGCCGTTCAGGCCATCGGCTTCAAATCCTCAGCCTTGCGCGAGGTCGCCGTTTCGCTTGGAAGTGACCTGACCATCGTGCAGAAAATCCGACGCGGCAGCGATGCCGCCAAATCGACTGGAGGCCAACCGGTGCTGCTGATCGCCGGCGTCAGCGCGGTAAGGTTCGAATATCTCGACGCCTCGGCCAAAGTCCCGTCATGGTCGGCGAGCTGGTCCGCTCCACGGCGTCTGCCTGCTGCCGTGCGGTTCACCATCTCGGTGGCGAGGGACGGCGCGACCTACTCGTCGACGGGCTTTGCCCGCCTCGATCTGGCAACCGCCGTGCCGCCGCCGGTGAGCTGAAGAGCCTGACCCATAACGCGTCCCGTCTCGCTTCAGTTGGCGGGCATCAGTTGGTGATGTCCTGGTCCTCGCCGGTGCCGTCGGGCTTGCCGTCCTTGCCAAGCGTGCGGATGACGACGCCGCTCGCATCGGCCTTCACCTCGTAGGAATAGGGCTTGCCCCAGGGATCCTTCAGGCCGCCCTTGAGATAGGGGCCGTTCCAGCGCGCTTCGCTGGCCGGCTGTGTGACCAGGGCGGCGAGCCCTTCTTCGTCGGTCGGGTATTTCGCGTTGTCGACATAATAGAGTTCGAGCGCGCTTTCGATGTTGCGGATCTGCGCCTTGGCGGCGTTGGTCCGCGCCGAGCCGAGATAGCGCAACACCTGAGGCGCGGCGAGCGTCGCGATCAAGGCAATGATGGCGAGAACGACCAGAAGCTCGACCAGCGTGAACCCGCTTTCGCTGGTGTCGCGGCCGGATTTTTCGGAAGCTTGCTTAAAGCGCAGCATGATCATCAGAGCAGTCCCATGTTCAAACCGGCGAATTGTTCCAGCACCCAGCTGGCGCCGAGGCCGATGGTGATAAACGGGCCGAAGGCAATGCGGGCCCGCGCGGCTGCCGGACCGCTCGCTACCACCTGGCCACCAACGAACAGCAGCGCGGTGGCGCTGGCGATGAACAGCAACACCGGCAGAAGCAACGGGTCGATCCAGCATGCGGCGGCGGCCAGCATCTTGACGTCGCCGAGGCCAAGCCCGATCCGGCCGGTCATCAGGAAGTGCCCGCGCCGCAGCAGCCAGGCGGCGGCGAAGGTCGCTGCGGCAAACAGGAGATGCAACGGCAGGCCGTCCGCCCCGGCTGCCGCCACCTGATAGCCTAGGCCGACGGCGGCCAGCGCCAGGTTCAACCCGTCCGGGATGATCTGGCGGCGGAAATCGGCGATCGAAATGGCGGCGAGAATTGCCGCCAGGGCGAACGTGGCAGCCAGCAGGAGCGATGGGTGCGCAGCCGCGATCAATAGGCCAGCCTCTTCAAATCCTGCTGCAGCTTGGTGCCGCCGCGGCGTTTCTGGATCGGCGTCTGCAGGCTAATCTTGCCGCGGAATTCGTCGGTCACTTCGCGGGCCTCGTTGATGTCGCGCACGACATGCGGCCGGATGAAGATGATCAGTTCGGTACGCACAATCTTGTCGTTTTTCTGTTTGAACGCGTTGCCGATAATGGGGATGTCGCCGAGAATTGGCACCTGCGTGCGGCCGACACTGTTGTTCTGCTGGATGAGGCCGCCCAGCGCCAGGCTTTCGCCGTCATTGACCAGCACGCGGGTCTGGATCTTGCGCTGCTGTATGGTCGGTGAATCGATGCCGGAGCTCTTCGTCTCGGCAACGTTGCTGACCTCCTGCTGAATGTCGAGCATCACCCGGCCCGCATTGTTGATGCGCGGCGTCACCGTCAGGATGACGCCGGTGTCCTTCATCTGCACCGAGTTGATGATCGGCGCCGTGCCGCTGCCGGTATCCTGCGATTGCTGGGTCAGGATCGGCACCTGGTCGCCGACCTGCAAGATCGCCTTCTGGTTGTTCAGCGCCATGATGGTCGGCGCCGAAATGACGTTGACATCGGTGATCGAGGACAGCGCATTCAGCGTCACCTGTATGTTGTCGGTGGCATAACTCCAGTTGAAACCCGGCAAAGTGGCGGCGGCAGCCGCCTTGGCCACGTCGGTCACCGATACCTTCGTGCCGCCATTCTCGAAGAACCAGCGCAGGCCGTATTTCAGCTCGTCGTTGAGCGTGACTTCGGCAATGACCGCTTCCAGCATGACCTGCGTCGGCAAGATGTCGACCTTGGTCAGGATCTGCTCGATGCGCTCATAGTCGCGCGCCGTGGTCTGGATCAGCAGCGCGTTGTTTTCGATGTCGGCGACGACGGTGGCGTGGGCGGGCGGCTGTCCGTCCTGCTGCGGCATCGAAGGCGACGGCCCGGTCAACGGCACCGGGGTAATGCCGTCCGACTGCATGGCGATCGGCGTCTGGTCGGGCGACACGTTCGAGCCGTCCGCGCCGCCCTCGGTCTTGACCGAGGTGCCGAGAACCGAGCTCAGCACAGCGGCCAGTTCCTTGGCCGGGCGGTTCTGTATCTGGTAGACGAAGAGCTGGTCCTCGTTGGACTCCGCCAGCCTGTCGAGCTTGTTGATCCAGCTGGCGGCGCGCGCGAGATAGGCCGGGCGCGAGGTGATCACCAGCACCGAATTCAGCCGGTCGTTGGGGATGAACTGGATGAGCTTGGCGCCCGGCCCGTCCTTGGTGCCGAAGATGGAATCGAGTTCCGCGGCGACGGCTTCCGGCTTCGAGGTCTTCAGCGGATGCAGCGCCACCGACATGCCGCGCATCCAGTCGACATCGAACACCGACACCGCCTCGCGGATGGCATTGAGGTCGCTGTCATTGCCGGCGACGGTGATCAGGTTGCGGGTGGAATCGACCCGCAGCACCGAGCCCTGGCGGGTGATCGGCTCGAGAATGGTCTTCATCTCGTCGGCGGCGATATATTGCAGCTGCAGCACCTGCACCTTGACGCCGGGCCCCGAAGGCGACACCGAGGGCACGCTGACCGGCGGTGTGTTGGACATGATCTCGGACAGCGGCACGACCTGGTAGGTGCCGGCGCGCTTGGTGATGCCCGCGCCATTCACCGCAAGTGCTGATTCCAGTATGTCGACCAGTGCATCCTTCGACACCGGCTGCGAGGTCTGCAGCGTCACCGTGCCCTGCACGCGCGGGTCGACGATGTAGTTGAGGTGCAGCGCGTCACCCAGCACCGCCTTGGCCGCATCGGCGATCGGCGCACTGACCAGGTTGAGCTCGAACTGGCCCGAGCCGTCAGTCGTTACCTGGGTGACGGGGGCGCTGGACGAGACGAACTGGCCGGACCCCTGATACTGCGCGCCGTTGAAGCGCTGCCCGGCGCTCGCGGCCGAGGTGACGGTGGATGGTCCGGTGTATCCCGCCCGCAAGGGCGAGTTCTTGGCGTGCAGGCTGTCGATAGTCTCGGTGAAAAAGTCCTTGCCCGGCGTGGAATTGCAGCCGGCAAGTGCAAGCAACAGGCACAATACGACGCGATTGCTTGACCCGATTGACATACACCCGATTCCCCAAGGGCCTTAGTTTAGGACGTCCTGAGGTTGAGTGCTTGGATTGATGGGGGGATTTGGAGTCTATCCACAGGGTTGGTGGTGGGGGGTGGGTGCGACCGGGGGTTGGGTTTCTCCTGCAGAACCGAGAGCGCGTCGGTCAGCGCATTGAGCACCAGCGGGATCGAGTTAATGCTCCACCGCCTGAAAAGCGGTGGCTTCAAGTTACGGCTGAAAGCCAGATCGGTCTGCCTGCGGCGGACCGGGGTGCCTCGCCAGTTAAGGTTGAAGTCGTCATCCGGGCTCTCATCCTCATTGGAACAAAATCGGAAGATTCCGCTGCGTACTCAGTTGAGCCAAGCCAATCAGACGGTCCAAGAGAGGCTCGCCGTCTACATCAAAAAAACAGTCATAAAGGCTGTTCGGCCGAAGCCCAAACATCTGGGCTACTTCTGGTTTCCAACCATCCCCAAGAGGCTCAGGGGGCAGCTTCAAGAAGCTATCGGTGATCAACAATAGCTCCGCTTGCAATAGAGCTGCCTCTTCGGGCGACCATTGTCCGTCACTGTCAGAATGAACCATCAGTGTTGGACACCGCGATCCTGCGACGCCCTGTTCTACGTGCGTCGCAACCTTAGAGCGGAACGTTTCGAAGTCAGCATACGAGCCTACCTCAACCCCATCCAGCTCCTCATCGCCATCAAAGACAGCTAGATATAGTCCCATCAGGTTCTCGTGATTTCAAAATTACGGCGATGCTCTTTAGCCAAGGCCTTCAAATTGGCGCTCAACTTGCATTCTTTTGGAAGGTCTAAAACCAACCGCGTACCTTCCTGCACAGCTCGATAAAGGAGAAGTCTGACCTGATAAGTTGCCCTCATTTCAGAGACGTTTTTGATCAGAAAGATTTTATTATTTATTTCGGCATCGGCGCGCGCGCCCCTCGCAACATGCCACTTCGTCATCATAAATTCCACAGCCCATCCCTTCGCATGCCTATCACTTCTGTCTCGGAACCAAAACACCCCACCGGTTTAGCCAGTTCTGGAAGGTAGGGTTGATGGGCCGCGTCGTCTCGATCTAAGAGGCATGTTCGTTTTCAGCGATCGATACGTTTGGAGCCTAAGTTGGTAGGTCGAATCCAGCATGCTAAGCCCTCCCTTGATCTCGAAATTTCCAACCTTCATGCCGTCAAAGATCGTTCCCTTTGGCAATCCGCCCCGGCTAAACTTTGCGTCTCCCACAATGACTTTGAACGCCGCGCTGTCGAAATCAGCTTGGTTTGGCCTCCAACCGGCATTGTTCTTGGTAAGACCTAACTGCGCTAGCCGTTCGGCTTCGTGAGTAACCCCCCCCTCGAAGCGAAGCAACACTTGTTGCAGCGGCTGTTGCTCCTACTCCAGCAACCGTGGCTGCTCCTGGTGCAAAAAGGCCTGTTTCAGCGGCAGCCAATTCGGAAAGCACGTGGCCACCTTGCCGCCGCTGACATTGTCAAAAATGGTGCTTTTGCCGCAAGTAGTGGTGTGGCAGCTCCCATTGCCATGTTTGCTATCAATTGGCCACCGCTGACACTTTTAGCCGTATCCGTTGGTGCAGGAGCATTTGCAGGCTCGACACTCATGAAATATGCACCGAGGATCGCAGCAGCCCAAATGAGGGGTGCTATGTGGCCATTATTGTCCCCCCTATTGATCGGATCATTGCATGCGTAAGCATATCTGTTGGTGCCAACGCCTTCCTTAGTCGGATCCCAGTCATCCGGCGAGATGAACCGTCCAAGCACCGGATCCATGTACCTGGCATTGAGATACAGCAGCCCGGTCTCGGCATCGAAGCGCTCGCCGATATAGCCCTTTTGGGTATGGAAGCCGGTGTTGAGGCTTTCGCCGTATATGGCGTAGCTATTGCCTTCGACAGTGTTGCCCGAGATGTCGGTGACCATGCGCACCGAGGCCAGGTGTTCACGGTGGAGAGCCACAATCTGACGACGCTGGCGCTCGATCACACTGCCTTCATCGACAGCATCGTCGACCCGATTGCACACGACCCCGCGGAACTGGTCGCGACGACCATCATCCACGGCTGCACGTCCGCTAAGGCTCTTCCCGTTAGCCGGACGGAATGCCTCCAGGCATGGCGTTTTCGCCTATTTGACACCTCTCGGCTGTGGGCACATAAATCGCGCCCCAAGCTACGGAGACACCGATGACTGTCGAGCAGACGCTGCCGGACACAGCGCCCGTGGAGGCCCAAGTCAGGCCCGACCTTACGACCTTGATCGTCTATTTCGGCGCGCTGATCGCCATGTTCATGGCAACCATCGACATGCAGATCGTCGTCACCGCCTTGCCCACCATTGCCGGCGAACTCGGCAATCTGCATTTGTTCGGCTGGGTCGGTGCCGCCTACCTGCTCTCGACCGCCGCGGTCTCGCCATTCTACGGCAAGCTCGGCGACATGTATGGCCGCAAGAATGTCGTGCTGACGGCGATCGGCCTGTTCCTGCTGGGCTCGCTGGTCTGCGGCATGGCATGGTCGATGGAGAGCCTCATCGCCGCGCGCGTGCTGCAAGGCATCGGCGGCGGCGGCCTGATGGTCTCGGCCTTCGCCATGATCGGCGAACTGTTTTCGCCGCGCGACCGCGCGAAATATCAGGGCTACAGTTCGGCGGTGTTCGCGCTGTCATCAGTGCTCGGCCCGTTGGCCGGCGGCTACATCACCAGCCTGTTCGGCTGGCGCTGGGTGTTCCTGGTCAATCTGCCGATAGGCATCATCGTGCTGGCGGTGCTGGCCTTCGCCATGCGCAGCCGGTTCAACGAAAAACGGCACCGCATCGACTATCTCGGCGGCGCGCTGCTCGCCATCGGCACAACGGCGGTCGTTTATTGGGGCTATCACGTGCTCGACCCCAGCGGGCCGGACCTGCTCACCTTCGTATTGCCACTCCTCGCGCTGGTCGCCATCACCTTGTTCATCATGGTGGAGCGCCGGGCCGAAGAGCCGATCGTGCCGTTGCGGCTGTTCGGCAATTCGACGGTCAGCATCGTCTCGGGCGTGTCGCTGGTCGCCGGAACGGTGACGCTGGGCATGTTCTTCTATTTCGCCCTCTACATGCAGACGCTGACGGGTCTCAGCCCGGCCGAAGTCGGCTTCCTGTTCCTGCCGGCGTCGCTGACATCGATGGTCATCTCGATCGTCGCCGGGCGGGTAATTGCCGCAACCGGACGCTACAAATGGATGCCGGTGGTCGCCATGGCTATTGGCGGGTTTCTGATGCTGGGCTTTGTCCTCACCAACCAGCACACGCCGATCTGGGTGCTGGCAACGATGATGGCTGTGTTCGGCATCAGCATGGGCCTGCAGTTCCAGGTGCTGATCGTGGCGATCCAGGCGGCGGCACCGCTGCAGGATATCGGCGCGGTGACGTCGCTGATCACCCAGGCGCGGACGCTCGGAGCATCGCTGGGTCTGGCGCTGAACGGCGCGGTGATGATCTGGGCGCTGAACCGGCAGACAGCCGAGCTTCCTGCAGACGCCGCCGCCCTGCTGCCGGGTGGCCTGAACGGGTTGACGCCGCACCTCGCATCGAGCCTGCCGGGCGCGATCCGCGAAGTGGTGCTCGACCATTACTCCAGTGGCTTCAACGTGATGTTCATCTGGGTGGCGGCGCTCTATTTCGTCGCCATGGGGCTGACGCTGCTGCTCGAGGACAAAGAGATCCCGAAGCGGGCCTGAGCCAAAGCTTGTGTCATGCGCTGGGTTTAGGCATTTGGCGATGATCTGAAATCACCGAGGAGGACAGCCATGATCATCGACACTCATCTGCACCTGATCGACCTGTCGGCGCTGCGCTATCCCTGGCTCAGCCGCGAGCCGGCGCTCAACCGCGATTTCCCGCACGCAGAATATGCGATCCAGGCCCGCCGCGCCGGTATCGAGGCCGCGCTGCATATGGAGGTCGACGTCGATGAAGCCGACATCCAGGCCGAGACCAGCCATGTGAAGGCGCAGTCGCTGGAGAAGGGCAGTCTGTTGCGCGGGGCGATCGCCTCCTGCCGCCCGGAGGAGGCCGGCTTCGCCGCCTATCTCGGGCGCCAGCAGGCCGATCCCTTCGTCAAGGGGTTCCGCCGCGTGCTGCATGTCATGCCGGACGAGCTTTCGGACAGCGCGCGGTTTCGCGAAAACATCAAGCGGCTTGCCGGCACCGGCCTGACCTTCGACCTCGTCGTCCTGCCGCATCAGATTCCAAGGGCGGTTGCGCTCGCCGATCTGGCGCCGGATGTGCAGTTCGTGCTCGACCATTGCGGCGTGCCCGACATCAAGGCCAGTGCGGAACATCCGTGGCGCGAGCATATGACCGAGATCGCGCGGCGTCCCAATGTCATCGGCAAGATCTCCGGTGTCGTCGCCTATGCCGATGCCGGCTCATGGACCGTCGAGACCTTGCGCCCCTATGTCGAGCACACGATCGGCTGCTTCGGCTGGGACCGCGTCGTGTGGGGCAGCGACTGGCCGGTGTGCACGCTTGGCGGTGGCCTTGCGACCTGGGTGACAGCGACGCATGCGCTGATCGCGGGAGCCAGTCCCGACGAACGGGCGAAGCTGCTTTCGGGCAATGCCAGGCGGACGTGGAAGCTATAAGGCGGTACATAGCGCTCGAGATCGCCGGCAAGCGTGCAGAGCACGATCAGTGCTCTATCTGACGCCGATGCCGGCGGTCAGTCCGCCATCAATCCTGTAGTCCGCGCCGGTGCAGAAGCCGGCCTTCGACGAGCAAAGGAAGGCGATGAGTTCCGCCACTTCCTCCGGTTCGCCGATGCGGCCGAGCGGATGCGCCGCGCCGAAGCGCTTGTAGGCCTCTTCGACATCGGCATCGCTGCCGCCGTCACCGCGCGCAGCCTTCTCCAGGATCGGCGTGCGGATCGAGCCCGGGCTGACCGAATTGACGCGGATGCCTGATGCCGCGTAGTCGAGCGCCAGCGAGCGCGTCAGCGTGTGGATGGCGCCCTTGGTCGTGGCATAGGCGGCGACGTTCTGCTGGCAGGCAAAGCCCTGCACCGAGGCGACGTTGACGATGGCGCCGCCTCCGCGCTTGATCATTTCCGGAATGCCGAAATGCGCGGTCAGGTAGATCGAGCCGACATTGACCGTCATCGTTCGGTTCCAGCTTTCCCAGTCGGTGGTCGTCGCCGTGCCATAGGGATGGACGGCGGCTGAATTGACGATGACATCCAGGCCGCCGAACTTCGCGACGCCAGCCGCGACCGCGTCGCGCACCTGATCGGAGACGGACACATCGGTGTCGATGACCAGCACCGCGGCACCAGCACTTTCTAGTTGCGCTTTCATCGCCGCGTTGGCGGCGCGGTCGATGCCGCAGGCGATGATTGCGGCGCCACCGGCCGCAAGGCGTGTGGCGGTTGCCAGGCCGATTCCGGTCGTCCCGGTCACCAGGGCGACCTTGCCGTCGAAATCCGTCATTTCTAAAAACTCCTCCATTTTCTATCGACTCCCATCGGGGTCCAACAATAAGTTGCCAACCTGTCGCAGAAGGAAAGCCGAAATGGAACAATGCTGGCGCTGGTATGGGCCCGATGATCCGGTGACGCTCGATCATGTCAAGCAGGCGGGCGCCACCGGCGTGGTCTCGGCGCTCCACCATATCTATGACGGCCGGGCGTGGCCTGAGGCCGAAGTGCTGGAGCGCAAGCGCATTATCCAGGAAGCAGGACTGACCTGGTCGGTCGTCGAGAGCATTCCGGTCCATAATTCCTTCAAGATCGGCGCGCAGGAACGCGAGCGCTATGCCGGCTATTACCGCGATTCGATCCGCGCGCTGGCCAGGGCCGGCATCGCCACGATCTGCTACAATTTCATGCCGGTGGTGGACTGGACCCGCACCGATCTAGCCTACCGTCTGCCGACGACAGGCTACGCCCTGCGTTTTGATGCCGTTGATTTCGCCGCCTACGATCTGTTCGTGCTGAAGCGCAAGAACGGTGCTGACAGCTATACGCCGGCGCGTATTGCGCAAGCGGAAGCGCGGCTGAAGGAATTGTCGCCAGAGAAGATGGACCAGATCGAGCGCAATCTGATCGCCGGCCTGCCGGCTACAGAGCGCAAGTATGACCGCGACAGTTTTCGCGAGGCGCTTGCGGACTATGACGGAATCGGGCCGAAGGAGTTGCGCGGCAACCTCGCGTGGTTCCTGCGCGAGATCATTCCGGTGGCGGAAGAGGAGGGGGTGCGCATGTGTATCCACCCCGACGATCCGCCGTTTTCGCTCTACGGCCTGCCGCGCGTCGTTTCGACCGCCGAGGATGCGCGTTTCATTCTCAATGCCGTCGACAGCCAGGCCAATGGGCTGACGTTCTGCACCGGGTCCTACGGCACGCGCGCCGACAACGACATCGTCGCCATGGTCAAGGAATTCGGCGACCGCATCCACTTCGCCCATCTGCGCAACATCACCATCGAGGATGACGGCTCGTTCTACGAGGCCGAGCATCTCGAAGGCGGCACCGACATGGCGCATGTCATCCTGGCGCTGATGCAGGAGGAGGCGCGCCGCCGCAAGGAGGGCCGAGCCGACTGGCAAATCCCGATGCGGCCGGACCATGGCCACCTGCTCGCCGACGATATCGGCAAGACAAGGATCAATCCCGGCTACTCGCTGATCGGCCGCCTGAAGGGTTTGGCCGAATTGCGCGGCATCATGCGGGCCGTGGAAACGTTTGGGCTGGCTTGAAGGGGCAACGAACTGCGTTCAATGCCGACGCCGGCTCAGCGTGCGTCGCTGTAGATAATGCGGCCGGCGCGGAATGTCGTCCGATGACAATCAGATACCACGCTCGATCACGATCGCCCGGTCGCGGTGAGGCTCGTGATACAGCCGGTTGCCCTCATGGATTTGCACGGCCCTTAGTACGGCGCGCGGCTCGCTGACGGACGAGGAACCTAGCCGTTCGCCCCACGACCTGGCGGCGTGCTATTGTGTAGTGAAGTTCCGTTGCCCCGAGGTGAGCTAGAGGGGTACTCGGAAATCAAGTATGAATCATGAATAATGCAGTATTGATTTACGTTCGTGCAAGCAAAGGAACTGTAGTGATGGATGGGCACGACGGTCGTCGGAATGCGTTAAAGAAACTATACGTTTTCTCGATGCTTTTCGTTTTATTCACTTCAACATTGGTTATTTACGGAATTGGCGGATGGGTGGTTGCGTTTGGCAGCAGTGACTTCCGAGAAAGCCATGGTAGGAGAGGTATTTTTTTGGTTTTGTTAGCATGCTGCATGTTTTATGGATATATAAAGTATGACGAACATGAAACAAAAATCAGAATAAAACGGGATGAGCGCAAAGCTCTTGTGGTGAGATTTAAGCAGATTGTTTTAATTATATTTGTGTCCTTGTTTGTCCTTTTAATTGCCTAGAGATAATCTCACTATCGGAATGCGCCCAATCATGGCCAAAGGCCATGCACTTGAACACGGGACCACACAAGACACCTCCGATTGCCAGGTTGACAGAAAGCTGACAATGTATCATATCCGAAAAGCTGAGTATGTATCATATTATTCAGCGCTAGGAGAAAGACCGGCAAAGCCGGCGTCCCAGGGAGGCAATTTTGGGAGAGGCTATCAGCCAGTGGAGCAATTGGTCGGGCTATGTCACGGCCACGCCGCAGGCTTTTGCCGAACCGCAGAGTCTCGATGAGCTGAGTGGTGCCATTCGCAACGCGCCGGGACCAGTTCGATTCGCTGGCACGGGCCATTCCTTCACGCCTCTGGTCAAGAATGACGGGACGATCCTGTCGCTTGATCGCTTCGAGGGCCTGAGGTCGCACGATCCCGAAAGGCTGACAGCACGGGTCGGCGCCGGCACCAAGATCGGCGCGCTGGCAAAGCTGTTGCACGGCGTCGGCCAGGCGCTGCCGAACATGGGCGACATCGACAAGCAGGCGTTCGGCGGGGCGCTGGGCACCGCCACCCACGGCTCGGGCATCACGCTCGGCGCTTACCATACCCAGCTCGAGGCGATGCAGATCGTCGACGGGCGTGGCGCCGTGAAAGAGTTCGACCGTGCCAAGAGCCCCGACATGATCGAAGCCATGGGCGCTTCGCTCGGCGCTTTCGGCGCCGTCACCGAAGTGACGATCCGCAACGTGGCGAGTTACCGGATGCGGCACCGCCGCTGGACGGCGCCGATCGCCGATGTGCTTGCGCAATTCGAAAGCACCATGACGGCGCATCGTTCGGCCGAGTTCTACTATGTGCCGTTTTCCGGCCAGGCGCTGCTGATTGCCAGCAACATCACCGAGGCGCCGGCGACGGTGCGTCCGCCGACGGAAGACGACGATGCGGTGACGACGCTGAGAAAACTGCGCGACTATCTCAGCTGGCTCCCTTGGCTGCGCCGCCGTCTCATCGGCTCGGCCTTCGCCAAGGTGCCGGCCGAGGATTATATCGAGGAGTGGCTGAAGGTCTTCACCTCCGAGCGCAACGTCAAGTTCAACGAGATGGAATACCACCTGCCGTTCGAGGAAGGGGCGGCCGCACTCAGCGAAATCATTGCGCTGCTCGAGACGCGGTTTCCAGAGGTCTATTTTCCGATGGAGGTGCGCGTCGTCGCGCCCGACAATGTCTGGCTCAGCCCCTTCTACAAGCGCCCAACCTGTTCCATCGCCATCCATCACGGCGTCGAGCGCGATCCGATGGCGTTCTTCAACGCCGCCGAGCCGATCTTCAGGAAGCGCGGCGGCCGCCCGCATTGGGGCAAGATGCACAGCCTGACATCAAGGGAATTGAGCGCGCTCTATCCGCGCTGGAACGATGCGATGGCGGTCCGCCGCGAGATGGACCCGGACAACCGCTTCGTGTCGCCCTATATTGCCAGGCTGCTCGGCGTCGCGGCATGAGCCTGACCGACACCTATTTCGCGGAAATGTCGGGCGCGCTCAGGGCAGCCGGGATCTTTCAGCCTTGCCTGGTGCTCGATCTCGACCGGCTCGATCACAACATCGCTGCGATCAAGGCGAAGTTCGCCACGGGCCTCGATCTGCGCCTCGTCGACAAGTCGCTGCCATGCCTGCCGCTGATCGACTATATCCGCGCGGCGTTTGCGACCGACAGGCTGATGACCTTTCATCTGCCGATCAGCGCCGAGATGCTGAAAATGTTTCCCCAAGTCGATCTCCTGTTGGGCAAGCCGATGCCGGTTGCCGGCGCCAGGCACGCGCTGACGAAGGGCGTTCTCGCCGGGCTCGGCGAAGCTACGTCGCGCATCGTCTGGCTGATCGATACCGAGGAGCGGCTGGCCGCCTATGGCTCGCTTGCCGCCGAGCTCGACCGCGAGCTGCGCGTCTGCTTCGAGGTCGATGTCGGCCTTCATCGCGGCGGTATCAGCGATCCCGACTCACTGGCCCGGGCAGTTTCCGCGTTGGCGAATTACCCGCGGCTGAAATGCGAAGGCGTCATGGCCTACGAGGCGCATATCGGCCATATCCCCAAACTGCTGGGAGGACCGGCCAAGGCGCGCGTCAAGGCGATCAGCCTGTTTCGCCAGTATGTCGCTTGCCTTGCCGCCGACCAGCGCAAGATCCTCAATCTTGGCGGCAGCAGCACCGCATTGCTCTATGACAGCTGGGTCGGCGCCAATGAATTGTCCATCGGATCGGCTTTTATGCTGCCGACCGATTTCGATGTGCCGAGCCTCAGCCAATTGTGGCCTGCCGCATTCATCGCGACGCCGATCCTGAAAGTGGTCGATGTCCAGGCGCCGGGCCTCGACCAGCGCTCCTGGCTGCTGCAGAAGCTCGGGCTGTTGCCGCGGCGCGGCTGTTTTCTCTATGGCGGAAAATGGATGGCGAAGCCCGTCCATCCCGTGGGGATGAAGACCGACAAGACGTTCGGCTTTTCGACCAATCAGCAATTCATGGCGCTGCCCGACAACGTCAATGTCGGGCCTGACGACTACGCCTTCCTGCGTCCGACGCAGAGCGAATTCGTGCTACAGCAGTTCGGTTCGATCCAGGTCTATTCCGGCGGGAAATTCGTCGAGCAATGGGCCGCACTGCCGTTTTCGTAGAGCAATTCCAGGAAAAGTGTGAAGCGGTTTTCCCACAGGAATTGCGTCAAACAAAGAGATCGAAGTGGAGGAGGATAGGATGGTTGCCAAGGCAGTCAAAACCCAGCCCGTGCAGCCTGAATGGGCAGCCGAACTCGACCTCGCGCTCACCGATCTCGACGCCAGGAAGGACGACTGGGCGCAGACCTCGAATGGCGAGCGGATCGCCTTGCTGCGGCAGGTCAAGGATCACATCCGCGAGGTCGCCGAGGCGTGGGTCAAAACCGCGACGCGCAAGAAGGGCATCCCGACCGGCTCGCCGCTGGAAGGTGAGGAATGGCTGGCTGGCCCGGCGGCGCTGATGGATGGCTGCAACCAGTTCATCCACACGCTGAGCCTGATGGAGGGCAAGAAGTTCCTCGACAGACTGCCGGTCCGCACCTTGCCCAGCGGACAGGTGGCGGTGACGGTGGTTCCGAATTCGCTCTGGGACAAGGTGTTGTTCACCGGGCTGAAGGCCGAGATCTGGATGCAGCCCGGCGTGACCAAGGCGAACCTGGCCGCAAACACCGCATCGGCCTATGACGCGCCGCGCACCAGCCGCAAGGGCAAGATCGGCCTCGTGCTCGGCGCCGGCAATGTCGCCTCGATCGCGCCGCTCGACTGCCTGCACAAGCTTTTGGTCGAGCACCAGGTGGTTCTGCTCAAGATGAACCCGGTCAACGACTATCTGATCGATTTCCTGCGGCCGGCGCTGCGGCCGCTGATCGAATTCGGTGCGCTGCGCATCGTGCGCGGCGGCGCCGATGTCGGCGCGTATCTGTGCAACCACGATCTCGTCGACGACATCCACATCACCGGTGCCGCCGCTTCGCATGACGCGATCGTCTGGGGGCCTGGCGAGGAGGGCCGCAAGAACAAGGCGGCGGGCACGCCGCGCAACAGCCGGCGTATCACCTCTGAGCTTGGCGGCGTGGCACCGACCATTGTGGTGCCCGGTCCGTGGTCGGATGCCGATATCGCCTACCACGCCGAACTGATCGCCACACAGAAGCTCAACAATTCCGGTTTCAACTGTATCGCCTGCCAAATGCTCGTGTTGCCCGAAGGCTGGGACAAATCCGACGCGCTTCTGGCGGCCCTCGAAAAGGTGATGCAGAAAGCCCCGTCGCGCCCGGCCTATTATCCCGGCGCGACCGAGCGCCTCGCCGCCTTCGAGGCGCATGCCGACAGCGTACAGAAATTCGAGCGGCCCGGCGGGCCGGCCTGCGTGGTGGTGCCGTTCCGGCCGGGCACGGATACCTATCTCGAAAATGCCGAGGTGTTCGCGCCGGCGCTCAGCGTCATGCGGCTGCCGGCGGGCAATGCGGAATCCTATCTGCGCGCCGCTGTCGCCTACGCCAATGAAAAGCTGCACGGCACGCTTGCCGCCAACATCCTCATCCATCCCAGGACGATCGCCGAGATCGGCCGGCAGCGGTTCGAGGAAATCATTGCCGAACTGCGCTATGGCGGCATCGGCATCAATTCCTGGAGCGGCGTTCTGTTCGCGCTGCTGCGCCCGACCTGGGGTGCTTTCCCTGGCCACACGCTCGACGACGTGCAGAGCGGCATCGGCGTCGTCCACAACACCTATTTGTTCGACAGACCGGAACGCAGCGTGCTCGAAGCGCCGTTCCGCATCATGCCGAAGCCGGCCTGGTTCCTGACCCACAAAAGGGCACACATGGTCGGCCGCCTGATCACCGAGTTCAACTACCAGCCGAGCCTCCTGAAGCTGCCGCGCATCATCTGGAACGCGCTGCGCGGCTAGCAACGAGCATCCGATCTCGAAAACAAAAGCCGGCACAGGAGCTACGACAATGGCTGACGCGGACGCAATCATCGTTGGCGGCGGGCTGGCCGGCCTGGCCGCAGCCGCGGAACTCGGCGATGCCGGCAAGCGCGTGATCATCGTCGAGCAAGAGGGTGGCGGTTTTCTCGGCGGCCAGGCATTCTGGTCGCTCGGCGGCCTGTTTTTGGTCAACACGCCCGAGCAGCGCCGCCTGCGCATCAAGGACAGCCGCGACCTCGCCTGGCAGGATTGGCTGGGTTCTGCCCAGTTCGACCGGCCCGAGGACCATTGGCCAAGGAAAGTGGCGGAAGCCTATGTCGATTTCGCCGCCGGCGAGATGCGGCCGTGGCTCTACGCCATGGGCATGCGCTGGTGGCCGGTGGTCGGCTGGGCCGAGCGCGGCGGCGCGCTGGCCAATGGCCACGGCAATTCAGTGCCGCGCTTCCACCTGACATGGGGCACTGGGCCGGGCGTGGTCGCGCCGTTCGAAAGGCGCGTGCGCGAGCACGTCGCCAAAGGGCTGATCACTTTGAAATTCCGTCATCAGGTCAGCCGGCTGATCAAGACCAACGGCGCGGTCACCGGCGTCGCGGGCGAAATCCTGGAGGCATCCGATGTCGAGCGCGGCAAGCAGTCGAGCCGCACGGCCGTCGGCGATTTCGACCTTTCGGCCGGTGTCGTGATCGTCACCTCCGGCGGCATCGGCGGCAATCATGAGTTGGTTCGCAAGGTCTGGCCGGTCCGGCGGCTGGGGCCAGCGCCGAAGCGTATGGTTGCCGGCGTGCCGCACCATGTCGACGGCCGCATGGTGGCGATCACCCAGGACGCCGGCGGGGCCGTCATCAACGCCGACCGCATGTGGCACTATGTCGAGGGGATCAAGAACTGGAATCCGATCTGGCCGAACCACGGCATCCGCATCCTGTCGGCGCCGTCGCCGCTATGGTTCGATGCTCTGGGACAACGCATGGAGGCGCCGTTCTTCCCGAGCTTCGATTCGCTCGGCACCTTGAAGCGTATCCTGTCGACGGGACACGATTATTCCTGGTTCGTGCTGAGCAAGACGATCGCTTCGAAGGAGTTCGTGCTGTCGGGTTCGGAGCAAAACCTAGACTTTACGGCCAAGGATTGGCGGGCCGTGCTGAAGAACCGGCGCGGCGGCAAGGCGCCACCATCGGTGGCAGCGTTCCTGGAAAAGGGCGAGGACTTCGTCGTCCGCGACAACCTGGCCGACTTGGTCGCCGGCATGAACGCGCTGTCAGGCGACAATCTGCTCGACTACGACCGGCTCAAGGCGCAGATCGTGGCGCGCGATCGCGAGGTCGACCATGCCTATACCAAGGATGCGCAGGTCACAGCCGTCCGCGGCGCCCGCAACTACATTGGCGACAAGATCTTCCGGGTGACCAAGCCGCACAAGATACTCGATCCCAGGCACGGGCCGCTGATCGCGGTGCGCCTCAACATCCTGACGCGCAAAACGCTTGGCGGCCTGCACACCAATCTCAATTCGCAGGTTCTCGACGGCAATGGCGAACCCATTGCCGGGCTCTATGCGGCAGGCGAGGTGGCCGGCGGCGGTGGCGGCGGCTATCACGGCTACAATGCGCTGGAAGGGACATTTCTCGGCAGCTGCATCTTCTCCGGCAGGAACGCAGGCCGGCACGCCGCGGGCAGGTGACGCGGCTGGCGGGCCAAGAAAAGGTCGATGAGAACAGGACATCCGCCATGTTCCATGGATAGCGACTGCTTTCGATCGCTTGCCGCAACCCAGGCGGTCAGCCAGTTGCGGCTTGCCGGCGCCGACGGTTCCCATGCGCTGGTGCTCGGCGCTGCGGCACATCAGAGGCCTGCGTTACGCTGGCGCCACCGCGAAATTGAGCTCGAGGTCCTGAAGGCCTGGCCGCAAGGTCGGCCGGGCTACCACTCGGCGAAGGAGCCGTCCTTGTGACGCCAGACCGGGTTGCGCCAACGGTGGCCTTCCTTGGCCCTTTCCTTGACGTAGTCCTCGTCGATCTCGACGCCGAGGCCGGGACCATCGGGGATTGCGACATAGCCATCCTCGTAGCGAAAGACGTCCTTGTTGGCGGCATAATCGAGCAAATCGTTTGCGGCGTTGTAGTGGATGCCGAGGCTCTGTTCCTGGATGAAGCAGTTGTAGCTGACGGCATCGAGCTGCAGGCAGGCGGCAAGCGCGATCGGCCCGAGCGGGCAGTGGGGCGCCACCGCAATGTCATAGGCCTCGGCCATCGCCGCGATCTTGCGGCATTCGGTGATGCCCCCGGCATGCGACAGGTCCGGCTGGATGATGTCGACGGCGCCTTGTTCGAACACCGACTTGAAATCCCAGCGGCTGTAAAGCCGCTCGCCGAGCGCGATCGGCGTCGAGCCCAGGGCTGCGATCTCCTTCAGCGCCTCGCGATTTTCGCTGAGCACCGGCTCCTCGATGAACATCAGCCGGTAGGGTTCCAACTCCTTGACCAGCATGCGCGCCATCGGCCGGTGGACGCGGCCGTGGAAATCGACGGCGATGCCAATGTTGGACCCAACGGCCTCGCGCACCATGGCGACTCGTTCGACAGCCGCATCTATTCTGTCATGGCTGTCGACGATCTGCAGTTCCTCGGTGCCATTCATCTTCAGCGCCTGGAAACCGCGCGAAACGACCTCCCTGGCGCCAGCAGCCACTTCCGCCGGCCGGTCGCCGCCGATCCAGGAATAGACCTTGATGCTGTCGCGCAACTTGCCGCCGAGCAGTTCATGCACAGGCACGCCGAGCGCCTTGCCCTTGATGTCCCACAGCGCCTGGTCGATTCCGGCAATGGCGCTCATCAGGATCGGCCCGCCGCGGTAGAAGCCGCCGCGATGCATCACCGTCCAATGGTCCTCGATCAGGCGCGGGTCCTTGCCGATCAGATAATCGCCAAGTTCCTTGACCGCTGCCTCGACTGTCAGCGCACGGCCTTCGACGACAGGCTCGCCCCAGCCGGTGACGCCGGCATCCGTCTCGATCTTCAGGAACAGCCAGCGCGGCGGGACGATGTAGGTGGTGAGCGAGATGATTTTCATGCTGGTCTCAGTTGTTCTTGAGTTTCTTGGCGCTAACCAGGTCGCGCGCCGCAAGGTCGAGGATCCGGCCTGCCGCCGCACGCGCCGCCGCGGCATCGCGCATGCGCAGTGCCTCCACCACCTCACGGTGCGCCGCCACTGCTTCCATGCGCCGGGCGAGCGAAATGGTCGCCGTTGCTTCAAGCGAGAATTTCAGCCCGGTGTCGATCAGATTGCCGATCTGGCGGAAGATCGGGTTGTGGCTCGCAGCATAGACGATCTGGTGGAAGGTGATGTCCGAGCGCGAGAAGGCGGCGAGATCCTCGCCGGCATTGGCCATGCCGCGCCAGGCGGCTTCGAGATCGGCGATCTCCTGCAGCGTCGCACGAGTCGCCGCCAGTTCAGCTACCAGAGGTTCGATGGCGCGGCGCGTTTCGAGGATGGCGTCGAACAATTTGTCGTCCAGCGCATGCGGCGCGTGCCAGGCCAGCACCTGCGGGTCGATGATGTTCCAGTTGTCCTGTTCACATACAACCGTGCCGATGCGCGGCCGCGACAGCACCAGCCCCTTGGCGGCCAGCACCTTCAGCGCCTCGCGGATGACGGTGCGGCTGACGCCATACTCGACGCCGAGTTCGTTTTCGGTCGGCAGAGACGAGCCGGCGGGATAGCGTCCGGAAAAGATGTCTGAGGCAAGCGCCTTGGTCACATCGGGCATGACGCGCGGGCGGCGGGTGTCGCCTGATGCCTTCTTCGAAGTTTCGGTCACCTCAGCCCTCCTCCAAGGCGGCGAAACCACTGATCTCGCGTCCCCGGCCTTACCGGATGCGGATGATTTGCGCCAGCGATCCCTGGTCAGAGCATGTAGCTCAATTATCATACCAGATCAATTGACGAGTATGATAAAAAGAATTAGAGACTCTGCATCCGGGCTGAGCGCCCGGCCATCGCTGGGAGGTAATCATGCGACTTCTGAAGACCGCGCTCGTCGCGGGCGCCCTTGCCGTGCTGTCCGTCACGACCATCGCAGCATATGCTCAGGACACCAAGATAGGTTTTATCGTCAAACAGCCCGAGGAGCCGTGGTTCCAGGACGAATGGAAGTTCGCCGACCAGGCCGCCAAGGAGAAGGGTTTTACCCTGGTCAAGATCGGCGCCGAGGACGGTGAGAAGCTGATGTCGGCGATCGACAATCTCGGCGCGCAGGGCGCGCAAGGCTTCATCGTCTGCACACCTGATGTGAAACTCGGCCCCGGCATCGTCGCCAAGGCCGCCGCAAACAATCTCAAGCTGATGACCGTTGACGACCGTCTGGTCGGCGCAGACGGCAAGGCGCTGGAAGACGTGCCGCATATGGGCATTTCGGCGACCAAGATCGGCGAGGCCGTCGGCCAGGCGATCGTCGACGAAATGAAGGCGCGCGGCTGGAAGGCCGACGAGGTCGGCGCCATCCGCGTCTCCTATGATCAGTTGCCGACCGCCGTCGACCGGGTCGAAGGCGCCATCTCGGTGCTCAAGGCCAACGGCTTCAAGGCCGAGAACATCTTCGACGCGCCTCAGGCCAAGACCGACACCGAGGCTGCACTGAATGCGGCGACGGTGGTGCTCAACGCCCATGCCGACATCAAGAAGTGGGTCTCCTTCGGCCTCAACGACGAAGCCGTGCTCGGCGCCGTGCGCGCTTCCGAAAGCGTCGGCATCCCGGCCGAAAACGTGATCGGCGTCGGCATTGGCGGCGCGGATTCGGCGATCAACGAGTTCAAGAAGCCGACCGCCACCGGCTTCGTCGGCACGGTGATCATCTCGCCGAAGCGTCACGGCTACGAGACTGCGCTCAACATGTATGACTGGGTCGCCAACAACAAGGAACCCGAGAAGCTCATCCTGACCGCCGGTGCGCTGGCCAAGCGCGACGACTACCAGACGGTCCGCAAGGGTCTCGGCATCGAATAATCCTCCCTGTACAAACAGGCGGCGGCTCACAGTCGCCGCCTGTTTGGCATAGCAAAAGGATAGGCGCCCCATGTCCTTTCTCGACTTCTCGGAAATCACCAAGACCTATCCGGGCGTCAAGGCGCTGTCGGACGTCTCGTTCAGCGTCGACAAGGGCGCCGTGCACGGCCTGATGGGCGAGAACGGCGCCGGCAAATCCACGCTGATCAAGATCCTGTCCGGCGACCAGCATGCCGATGACGGCGAGATCCTCATCGACGGCAAGATGCAAGCCTATGCAACGACGCGAGATGCCTTCGACAATGGCGTCATCGTCATCCACCAGGAATTGCAGCTGGTTCCCGAGCTCACTGTTGCCGAAAACCTCAGCCTCGGCCGCTTCCCCGCCAACGCCGGCATCATCGCCCGTGCCAGGATGCTGGACGATGTTGGCGCCAAGCTGAAATCAGCCGGCATCGACATCGATATCAGCCGCAAGGTCAAGACGCTGTCGATCGGCGAGCGCCAGATGGTCGAGATCGCCAAGGCGATCATGCTCGACGCGCGCGTCATCGCTCTGGACGAGCCGACCTCGTCATTGTCGTCGCGCGAAAGCGAAATCCTGTTTGCCCTGATCGACCGCCTGCGCGGCGAGGGCAAGGTCATCATCTATGTCTCGCACCGGCTGGACGAAGTGTTCCGCCTCTGCGACAGCCTGACCGTGCTGCGCGACGGCAAGCTCGCGGCGCACCATGCGTCGCTGAAAAACGTCACACGCGACCAGGTCGTCGCCGAAATGGTCGGCCGCGAAATCTCCGATATCTGGGGTTTTCGCCCACGCCCGGCCGGCGATGTCCGGCTGAAGGTCGACGCTGTTTCCGGAGTAAAACTGACGATGCCCGCCAGCTTCGAGGCGAGGGCGGGCGAGATCGTCGGCTTCTTCGGCCTGATCGGCGCGGGGCGCTCGGAACTGATGCGGCTGGTGTTCGGCGCCGACCCGCGCTCAGGTGGCACCATTACCGTTGATGGCAAGGTCGTGCATGCCACCGATCCGCATGACGCGATCCGCGCCGGGATCGTTTTGTGCTCGGAAGACCGCAAGCATGACGGCATCATCCAGGGCCGCTCGATCGAGGAGAACATCAACATCTCGTCGCGGCGTCATCACACACGCTTCGGAATCTTGAACCGCGCCAGCGAGATCGCCACCGCCGAGACCTTCATCAAGAAGCTCAAGGTGCGCACGCCGTCGCGCAAGCAGGACATCATCAACCTCTCCGGTGGCAACCAGCAGAAGGTCATTCTCGGCCGCTGGCTGTCGGAGCAGGGCGTGCGCGTGCTTATCGTCGACGAGCCGACACGCGGTATCGATGTCGGCGCCAAAGCGGAAATCTACGAACTGCTCTACCAGCTTGCCGAAGACGGCATGGCGATCGTCGTCGTCTCGTCCGAACTGCCGGAAGTGATGGGCATTTGCGACCGCATCCTGGTGATGTGCGGCGGGCGCATCAGCGCCGAACTCGCGCGCGACCAGTTCGCCGAAAAAGCGATCCTGGCCGCCGCTCTTCCCGATCAGAAAACCCCCGACGCGATCGCATCCTGAGGATCTTTGCCATGACCGATCAGTTGAAGAAGATCCTGCTCGGCGAACAGGGCCTCGTCGTGATCTTCATCGTCGCCTTCGCGCTGGTGTCGCTGCTGGTGCCGAATTTTCTGACCGACCGCAACATGCTCGGCCTGCTGCAATCGGTGGTCACCGTCGGCATCGTCGCCTGCACGATGATGTTCTGCCTCGCCGCGCGCGACTTCGACCTCTCGGTCGGTTCGATCGTTGCTTTCGCCGGCATGGTCGCGGTAATGGCGTCGAACTATGCCGGTTCGATCCTGCTCGGGCTTCTCGCGGCAATCGCCTGCGGCGCCTTCGTCGGCTTCATCAATGGCGTCGTCATCGCCAAATTCCGCATCAACGCGCTGATCACGACGCTTGCCACCATGCAGATCGTGCGCGGCCTTGCGCTGATCGCATCCGATGGCCGCGCCGTCGGCATCAACAGCCCGGATTTCTACCAGCTGGCGCTATCCAAGCTGTTCGGCATTCCGACGCCGGTCTGGGTCCTGGCCGTGCTGTTCTGCATCTTCGGTTTTGTCCTCAATCGTACCGTCTTCGGCAAGAACACGCTGGCCATCGGCGGCAACCCGGAGGCCTCGCGCCTGGCCGGCGTCAATGTCGACTGGACGCGCATCTGGATCTTTGCTCTGCAAGGCGTGATCTGTGGCATCGCCGGCATCCTTTTGGCCTCGCGCATCACGTCGGGCCAGCCCAATGCGGCGGTCGGGCTTGAACTCTCGGTCATCTCGGCCTGCGTGCTCGGCGGCGTCTCGCTTGCCGGCGGCCGCGCCACCATGTCGGGCGTCATCGTCGGCGTGCTGATCATGGGCATCGCCGAAAACGCCATGAACCTGCTCAACATCCCGGCGTTCTACCAATACATTGTGCGCGGCGTGATCCTGCTGCTTGCCGTTTTGCTCGACAATCTGCGTTCGTCGGCACTGGGCCGGCGCTGACCATCTTCCAGTGGAGTGACAGCCATGGCTGAGCGCCTGTCCGGCAAACGCATCTTCCTCACCGGAGCCGCGCAAGGCATTGGGCTTGCCATCGCTGAAGCTTGCCTCGCCGAAGGGGCAAGGCTGTTCCTGGTCGATCGCGACGGCGCGCTGCTGGACAAAACGGTCGCCGGCCTTGCCGCACCGCAGGGCCATGTCGGACATACCGCAGCCGACATCAGCGACGGGGCCGCGATTGCCGCTGCCGTCAGCCGGGCGACCGACGCGATCGGGCCGATCAACGCGCTAATCAACAATGCCGGGATGAATGTGTTCTCGACGCCGCTCGAGGCGACCGAGGAGGAGTGGAATCGCAATTTCGATGTCAACGTCAAAGGCGCCTGGAACTGCGCCAAGGCGGTGCTGCCGGCAATGATCGCAAATGGCGGTGGCGCGATCCTCAACATCGCCTCGACGCACAGCTTCACCATCATCCCTCATACCTTCCCCTATCCCGTGGCCAAGCACGCGCTGCTTGGGCTGACCAAGTCGCTGGCGCTGGAATATGCCGGGCAGGGCGTGCGCGTGAACGCGCTGGCGCCCGGTTATGTCGAGACGCAGAAGGCGACCGACTATTGGAACAGTTTTGCCGATCCGGTTGCGGCGCGCGCCAAGACGCTGGCGCTGCATCCCGGCGGCCGCATCGCCTCGGCGCGCGAGATCGCGCTGGCCGCTGTGTTCATGATTTCTGAGGAGTGCCCGTTCATGAACGCGGCGACCCTCGTCGTCGATGGCGGGCTCAGCCAGCTACAGCATCCCGCCTGAACGCTGGAGAGGCTCTATTTCTACGGCATCGACCGCCGGCCTAATGGAGCAAGCAGTCGCGATCAGAACCGCTCGCGATAGGCGCGCGGATTGGTGCCCAGCACGCGCAGAAAGCCGCGCCGCATGGTTTCTTCCGAGCCGAAACCGCAGCGGCGGGCCGTCTGGTTGACGGGCTGGCCCCGCTCCAGCATCCGCCGCGCCGCCTCGATCCGGATCTCCTCGATCGCGCGGGCAGGTGTCCGGCCGGTGGCCTCGCGATAGCGCCGCGAGAAGCTGCGCGGGCTCATATTGGCGTGGTCGGCCAACTGCGTGAGCGACAGGTCACCGGCCAGATTTTCGAGGATCCAGCCATGCAGCCGGTCGAAGCGCCCGTCGCCTTGCTGCAGCTTGAGGGTCTGGCTGAATTGCGCCTGGCCACCGGGACGTTTCAGGAAGACCACCAACTCGCGCGCCACGCCGAGCGCCGTGTGCCGGCCAAGGTCGGCCTCGACGAGGGAGAGGGCGAGATCGATCCCCGCCGTTACGCCGGCGGATGTCCAGACATTGCCGTCGCGGATGAAGATCGGATCGGGTTCGAGCCGGACCGCGGGAAAGCGCCGGGCGAACTCCGCGCAGCGTCCCCAATGGGTCACCGCGCGGCGGCCGTCGAGCAGGCCAGCCGTCGCCAGCAGCATGGCGCCGCTGCAGACGGAAGCGGTTCGGGTGGCATCGCGCGAGCGACCGGCGATCCACTGGACCAGCACGGGATCGTCGCAGGCCGCGTTGACGCCCCATCCTCCGGGGACAAGCAGCGTGTCGATCTTACCTCCGTGGGTTGGCAGCACTGCTGCCTCCAGCACGAGACCGGCCGATGTCCGGATGCGCGGTGAGGCGGCGACGACCACGACCTCGTAAGGAGCCGGTTCGCCGGCCTGCCTTTTGAAATCATTGGCGCTGGCAAAGACCTGCAGCGGTCCGCTGACGTCGAGGAGCTGGATGTCGGGATAGGCAAGTACTTCGATACGGCGCATTGGTTTGGCCCGAAGCGAGGGATGAATGGCAATCGTGCCAAACCATGATGCCGTAGATTGCCGGAAGTCAACCCACGGAGATTTCCATGCCCCTTCGTTTCGGCATCCTCGTATTCCCCGACGTCCAACAACTCGACCTCACCGGCCCATACGAAGTCCTGGCATCGGCCAAGGATGCCGAGGTGGAACTGATCTGGAAGGATCGCAACCCGGTGACGTCATCGACGCGCCTCTCGCTGACGCCAACCGCGACCTTTGACGATTGCCGGCCCCTCGACGTGCTGTGCATTCCTGGCGGGGGCGGGGTCAACGCGCTGCTGGAGGACCAGACAGTCCTCGATTTCGTGTGGGAGCGCGCGGGGCAGGTGCGCTACATCACCTCCGTTTGCAGCGGTGCCCTGGTGCTTGGGGCGGCCGGACTGCTGAGGGGCAAGCGCGCGACCACGCACTGGTATGCGCATGATTTCGTTGAGGAGTTCGGAGCGATCCCGGTCGACGAGCGTATCGTCGAAGACGGCAAGCTCATCACCGCCGGCGGCGTCACTTCGGGGATCGACTTCGGCCTGGCGCTGGTTGCGAGGCTGCTTGGACAGGAGGAGGCCGAGATCGTGCAGCTCTCGCTCGAATACGCCCCGGCTCCTCCCTTTCGGTCCGGCACGCCCGCCGAGGCGTCGCCTGCGGTGCTGGCGCAGGCAAAAAAGCGCCTCTCTGGTTCGAGGCGGGTTCGCGAGGCAATCTTCGCTCGCTGGCGCGAGGCTCGCGCCGCCGCTGCGCCGGCGCGCATCCACGGCTGAAGCAGCAAGGCCGAAGGTGCATCCCCTGGCCCTTCGGCCTCGCTGCGTTTCCACTGTTGACAGGTCCCTTCGTCTGTGCAGAAATTGGTTGGACCATTGAACCACTTCGGTAATAGCCCCGGTGACCGAATTCAGCCTTCCGCCGATCCAGACGACGGCCCGCGACGACGCGGTGCTGAAGGCGTTGGCCGGCTTCGTCATGCGCGAGAAGCTGGAACCCGGTGAGAGGCTGCCGACCGAACGCATCCTCGCTGAGCGTCTGAAGGTCAGCCGCAACACGGTGCGCGAGGCGCTGACGCGCTGGGAAGGACTTGGCCTGGTCGAGCGCCGGCAGGGCTCGGGCACCTATCTCAAGGCCGCCGTCTCGCTCGACATGCTGCACATGCCGCTGACGCTTGCCGGCGGCAATGATTTCACCGGCCTGATGCGCACGCTGGAAATCCGCCGCGCGCTGGAAGCGGAAGCCGCCGCCCTTTGCGCCATTCGTGCCGACAAGGACGACCTCGCCGAGATCAAGCGCAAGCTCGACATCATGGAGGAAGAGTTTCTCAGCCGCGCCGGCATGTCGTCGGAAGAGGACTGGGAATTCCATCAGGCGATCTACCGCGCCTGCGGCAATCCGCTGTTCGAGCAGATTATCGCCGCCATGCACGAACTGTTCCACCGCTTTTGGGAACATCCGCTCGGCGTGCGCGATTTCGGCCACGCAAGCTTTCCCTACCACCGCACCATGTTCGACTGCATCGCCGCGCACGATCCGGAAGGCGCCCGGGCCGAAGCGCTGAAGCTGATCGCCACGGTCGAGGACGATTTGAAGCGCGGCGCCGCCAACCTCAAACTTTCGGTCCGCACATGAACGAGCACAGCTTCGACCCAAGCATTTCCGGCAGCGACTATCTCGCGGAGGCGGCGACGCTTCTGGCGCATGACGACCCGTTCCCCGGCAATGCGGTGGTGCCGCCGATCTACCAGACCTCGCTGTTCACCTTCGCCAGCTATGCCGACATGGCCGACACCTTTGCCGGGCGCAGGAAACAGCCGATCTATTCGCGCGGCGACAATCCGACGGTGATGGAATTCGAGTCGCGCGTCGCAGCGCTTGAAGGTGCTGAAGCAGCACGTGGTTTTTCGAGCGGCATGGCTGCGATCAGCGCGACGTTGCTGGCTTTCGTCGGCGCAGGCGAACGCATCCTTGCGGTGCGCAATTGCTATGGCGACGCCTACCGACTGTTCGAGCGGCTGTTTCCGCGCCTGCATATCAAGGTCGACTATGTCGACGGCTCCGATCCGGATGCGGTGGCCGCGGCACTTCCCGGTGCGAAACTGCTCTACCTGGAAAGCCCGACCTCGATGATGTTCGAGCTGCAGGATCTCGAACATCTGACGCGGCTGGCGAAAGAGCAGGGCATCGTCACCACAATCGACAATTCCTGGGCGACGCCGGTGTTCCAGAAGCCGATCCTGCACGGCGTCGATCTGGTGCTGCACTCGGCCTCGAAATATCTCGGCGGCCACAGCGATACCGTCGCCGGTGTGGTGGCGGGCTCGGCCGCCCATATCAAGCACATCAACGACCAGACCTATTCGCAGCTCGGCGCAAAGCTGTCGCCCTTCGAGGGCTGGCTGCTGTTGCGCGGCCTGCGCACGCTGCCGCTGAGACTGCCGCATCACATGAAGAGCGGGCTCATCATCGCCGAGCGCTTGAAGGCGCATGACAAGGTCGAGCGGGTCAATCATCCCGCCTATTCCAACCATCCCGGCAAGAAGACGCTTGCCGGCTATGCCGGGCTGTTCTCTTTCGAGGTGACGGAGGATGTCGACATTCCCGCTTTCGTCGATGCGCTGAAATTTTTCCGCATCGGCGTCAGCTGGGGCGGTCATGAAAGCCTGGTCGTGCCGGCAAAGGCCTCGCTCGAGCAGACACCGGGTCTCAATTCGATGGCGCGCTTCGGCGTCAGCCCCCGAACCATCCGCTTCAATGTCGGATTGGAAAGCGTCGAAGACCTCTGGGCCGACATCGGCCAGGCCTTCGACAAAGCAAAAAAATGACTGGGTTCAAAATGGGAGTTCTGAACATGAAAAGACTGAGCATCATGCTTGCCACCGCTGCCGGCCTGGCGATGTCCGCCAGTGGCGCATTGGCCGACACCACCCTCAAGCTGGTCGAGGTCATCACCAGCCCGCAGCGCACCGAATTCCTGAAGAAGCAGATCGCCGAGTTCGAGGCCGCCAATGCCGGCGTCAAGGTCGAGGTGGTCTCGCTGCCCTGGGGGCAGGCCTTCGAGAAATTCCTCACCATGGTGCAGGCCGGCGATACGCCCGACATCGTCGAGATGCCGGAGCGCTGGATGGGCCTGTACGCCACCAACGGCCAGCTCGAGGATCTCGGCCCTTACATGGCCAAATGGGACGACGCCAAGACGCTGGGCGACCGCGCCAAGCAATTCGGCTCGACCGTCAACAACACCCAGTTCATGATCCCGTACGGCTACTATGTGAATGCGCTGTTCTGGAACAAGAAGCTGTTCAAGGAGGCCGGTCTCGACGGCCCGCCGGCGACGCTCGACGACTTCATCGCCGATTCCAAGAAGATCTCCGCCATTCCGGGCAAGTACGGCTACTGCCTGCGCGGTGGCCCGGGCGCCTTCAACGGCATGCACATGTTCATGAACATCGCCGCTGGCAAGGGCGGCTACTTCAACGAGGACGGCACCTCGACCATCAACGAGGAGGGCTCGGTCAAGGGCCTGCAGATGCTGGCCGACATGTACAAGGACGGGCTGGCGCCCAAGGATGCGGTGAGCTGGGGCTTTAACGAGACCGTCACCGGCTTCTATTCCGGCACCTGCGCCATGCTCAATCAGGATCCGGATGCGCTGATCGGCATTGCCGACAAGATGAGTGCCGACGATTTTGCCGTGGCGCCGCTGCCTGTGGGGCCAAGCGGCAAATCCTATCCGACGCTGGGCTATGCCGGCTGGGCGATGTTCGCCAATTCGCAGCACAAGGACGATGCCTGGAAGCTGATGGCGACGCTGTTGTCGCCCAAGGACAATCTCGAATGGGCCAAGGAAGTCGGCGTCGTGCCGATCCACAATGGCGCCGACCAGGATGCCCACTTCAAGACCGAGCAGTTCAAAGGCTGGTTCACCGAACTCAGCGACACTTCCAAATATGAAATGGTGACGCCGCCGACACATCTGGAGAACCTCGGCAATTTCGTCGACCAGGTGGCGATCAAGAATTTCCAGGAAGTGCTGCTCGGCCAGAAGTCGGCCAAGGACGTCGCCGATCAATGGGCCGCGTTCCTGACCAAGGAGCAGCAGGACTGGCTGGCCAAGAACAAGAAGTAGTTCTTCTTCCTTCTCCCGTTTACGGGGAGAAGGTGGCCCGAATGCATGTCGCCCAAAAGTGCGTAGCGGTTTTGGGACAACGACATGCACAGACAGGCCCGGATGAGGGGCAGCGCGAGCACCCCAAGGCTGGCGCCGCCCCTCATCTGCCTGCCGGCATCTTCTCCCCGTGAACGGGGAGAAGGGTGCTGTTGCCGCTGTCGGCACCCACCCATGACTGTTGAGCGCTAATGACCTATGCCGTGTCCGAAATACGATCCGCAGGCCGGCCGCGAAAGAAGCGGCTGACGCATGCGGCCATCGAGCCCTGGCTTTATCTCAGCCCGGCGATCGTTCTGCTGGTCGTGGTGCTGCTGGTGCCGCTGATCATCGGCATCAGCTATTCGTTCCGGAAGTTCTCCGCCTTCAAATCCGAATATGTCGGCCTTGGCCAATATCAGGCGATGCTGACCGACCAGGTGCTGGGGCAGGCGCTGGTCAACACGCTCTGGTGGACCGTCGCCAGCCTGTTCTTCCAGTTCTTCCTCGGCCTGGGTCTGGCGTTGCTGCTCGACAAACCGTTTGTCGGGCGCAAGTTCGTGCAGGCGGTGGTGTTCCTGCCCTGGGCGGTGCCATCCTTCCTGTCGGGCCTGACCTGGGCATGGCTGTTCAACCCGATCATCGGCCCGCTGCCGCACTGGCTGTTTGCGCTCGGGCTGAAGGCCGAGCCGACCAATGTGCTGTCCGATCCGGCCACCGCCATGTGGGGGCCGATCATCGCCAACATCTGGTTCGGCATTCCGTTCTTCGCCATCACGCTGCTGGCGTCGCTGAAGTCGATCCCGTCGGAACTGCATGAGGCGGCCGCAATCGACGGCGCTTCGCCTTGGCAGCGCTTCACCAAGGTGACGCTGCCGTTCCTGGCGCCGACCATCGTCATCACCGTCATGCTGCGTACGATCTGGATCGCCACCTTCGCCGATCTGATCTTTGTCATGACCGAGGGCGGGCCGGCAGGCTCGACCAGCACGGTGCCGGTCTACATCTATGTCAGTGCCTTCAAGTCGCTGGACAAGGGCTATGCCTCCGCGGTGGCGGTGCTGCTCTTGGTCTTGCTCATCGCCTATGCGATCGCGCTGATCGCCATCCGCCGCTTGCTGGTGAGGCACGTCTGATGATCGCCGGACGCTCCACCTCCTCGCGCATCTTCAGCGGCATCGGCCTCTACACGGCGATTGCCGCCTATATGATCTTTGCGCTGTTTCCGATCTTCTGGACGCTGAAGATCTCGGTGACGCCGGAGCGGCTGCTCTATTCCGAGGGCATCACGCTGTGGCCGTCGCAGACCACCTTCCGCAACTTCATCACTGTACTTGAAGCCTCGGATTTCCCCCGCTATTTCCTCAACAGCGTCATCGTATCGGTGTCGACGGCGGCGCTCGTCACGGTCATCGCCACGCTCGCCGGTTACGCCATGTCGCGCTTCACCTTTCGCGGCAAGGCGACACTGGCGATCATGCTTTTGCTGACGCAAACCTTCCCGCTGGTGATGGTCATTCCGCCGATCTACCGTGTCATGGGCGAGCTTGGCCTGACCAACAGCCTGGTTGGGCTGATCATCATCTACACCGCCTTCAACACCGCCTTCGCCACCTTCCTGATGCAGTCCTTCTTCGACGGCATTCCGAAGGATCTGGAGGAGGCGGCGATGATCGACGGCTGCACTCGCGCCCAGGCGATGCGCAAGGTGATCGTGCCGCTGACCTTGCCCGGCATGGGCGCGACGCTCGGCTTTGTCTTCACCGCCGCCTGGAGCGAATTGCTGTTTGCGCTGATGCTGATCTCCAGCGATGACCAGAAGACATTTGCCGTCGGCCTGCTCACCTATATCGGCAAGTTCGCCGTCGACTGGGGGCAGATGATGGCGGCATCGATCCTGGCGCTTATCCCGGTCTGCATCTTCTTTGCCTTCCTGCAACGCTATCTCGTCACCGGCCTCACCGCCGGCGCGGTCAAAGGATAATCGATGGCTTCCGTAACGCTGCAAAACGTCGAGAAGGACTACGGTTCGCTGCGCATCCTGCATGGCGTCGATCTCGAAATCGCCGATGGCGAGTTCGTCGTGCTCGTCGGTCCCTCCGGCTGCGGCAAGTCGACCCTTTTGCGCATGATTGCCGGGCTGGAAGAGGTGTCGGGCGGCGAGATCCATATCGGCGATCGGCTGGTCAACGATGTCGCGCCGAAGGACCGCGATATTGCCATGGTGTTCCAGTCCTACGCGCTCTATCCGCACATGGATGTGTCGTCGAATATGGGCTTCAGCCTGCTGTTGAAGAAGGCGGAGAAGACGAGGATCGACGGCAGGGTAGGGGCGGCGGCCAAGCGCCTCGGCCTCGACAGTTTCCTCGGACGTCTGCCCAGGCAACTGTCCGGCGGCCAGCGCCAGCGCGTCGCCATGGGCCGCGCCATCGTGCGCGATCCCAAAGTGTTTCTGTTCGACGAGCCGCTCAGCAATCTCGACGCCAAATTGCGCGTGCATATGCGCGCCGAGATCAAGGCGCTGCACCAGCAGCTCAAGACCACATCGGTCTATGTCACCCACGACCAGATCGAAGCCATGACCATGGCCGACCGCATCGTCGTCATGCATGACGGTTACGTCCAGCAGGTCGGCCATCCGCTCGAACTCTACGATCGGCCGATCAACACCTTCGTCGCCGGCTTCATCGGCTCGCCCGGCATGAACTTTTTTCCGGCGACAATCGCCAAGGGCGGCAAGGTGGACGCGGTGCTGGCCGACGGCCAGAAGCTGCGGTTGCCTGATGGCTTGCCGTTGAAGGATGGCGATGTGCTCACCGTCGGGCTACGGCCGGAGCACATCCAGCTTGCCGACGATGGTCCGCTCAAGGCAGAGGTCGAGGTGGTCGAGCCGCTCGGCCTGTCGACGCAGTTCTATGTCCGGCTCGCCAACCAGCTGGTTTGTGTCTTCGTCATGGGACGCAGCACTATCCGGCCTGGCGATAAGGTGCGGCTGTCTGCCGATCCGGCGGCGCTGCATCTGTTCGATCCCGCAAGCGGCAACCGCATCGGGTAATCCTATCGAAGGCTGCCCAGGCTGGCATACATGCCGGTGGTGCGGAACTGCGTCGGGTTGATGCCGTAGAGCCGGCGGAAGACTTTCGAGAAATAGTTGGCGTCCTCGAAGCCGCACAGGATGGCGACCTCCTTGACTGGCAGGAAATCGGCTTTGGTTAGCAGCTTCGCCGCCCGCTGCAGCCGCTGCTGCAGCACGAACTCGGCCGGCGGAACGCCTTCGCTCTCGGCGAAGCAGCGCGAGAAATGGGCGCGGCTGAGGCCGCTGATCTGGACGAGCTCGGCCACGGGCAAGGGCTTGTCGAGATTGGCGTTGATATGATCGATGACCGGCTGCATGACGCTCTGTTTCTCAGTGAAGGCGTGCGAGCCGAAGACATCGTCGTAAAGCGCCATCGCCGCCTCATAGGCGATTGCCGAAGCAGCGCCAGGCGAAGCGCCGCCCTTGATCAGGCGCAGGCTGCAATCGGCGAGATGATCGATCGTCTCCGGCTGCAGCCGAAACACCGGGCCGGAGACGCTGAGTATGGATTTGTGGACGCGCAGCGCCTCCTCGCCATTCATCGAGATCCAGAAATATTCCCAGCGGTCGCCCTTCTCCAGCCAGTAGCGATGGTTGTGTGGCACCAGCACCAGCAGCGTGTCGTTGGCCTGCAGGCGGTAGTTGCGGTTCTCGTAGCGCAGCTGGCCGGTGCCGCTGATCGTGTGCTGCAGCACGGTGAACGGTGTCTGGCCGCGCTTGCGCCCATCCCAGTCATAGGTCACGCCCTCGCGTACTTCATAGCCGGTGCTGGTCGGCATGGCATGCAGGCGCTGGCGGCCGCGCGGCAGCGAAATGGTGCGCATCAACTGTCCGTTGGCGATCAGATCATGCAGCACAAAATTACCCTCGAAAGCATAATCGTTCTCTGGCCGCGCCCTGGAATAACGGCATAATCCAAATCCTGAGAACGCGAAAGACCCGCGGTCGAGGGGCGGGCGGGGAGGAGAACGAGCCGGAATTCCGGCTCGAATGGTATGCGCGCCAAGGCGGGCCGCCATTCCCTTTCCTGTTGCTCCTTACCCGGCATTCGAATGGATCGAGGAAGGTGATGAGTTTCAAAATCGCTATTATCGGCGCGGGCAGCGTCGGCTTCACCAAGAAGCTGTTCACCGACATTTTGTGCATCCCGGAATTCAGCGACATCGAATTCGCGCTGACCGATCTCAGCGAACACAATCTGCAAATGATCAAGGCGATCCTCGACCGCATCGTCGAGGCCAACAAGCTGCCGACCAAGGTGACGGCGACGACCGACCGCCGCAAGGCGCTGGAAGGCGCGCGCTACGTCATCAGCTGCGTCCGGGTGGGCGGGCTCGAAGCCTATGCCGACGATATCCGCATTCCCTTGAAATACGGCATCGACCAGTGCGTCGGTGACACGATTTGCGCCGGGGGCATCCTCTACGGCCAGCGCAACATCCCGGTCATCCTCGACTTCTGCAAGGAAATATTGGAGGTCGCCGAGCCAGGCGCCAAATTCCTCAACTATGCCAACCCGATGGCAATGAACACCTGGGCGGCGATCGAATATGGCAAGGTCGATACGGTCGGCCTCTGCCACGGTGTCCAGCACGGCGCCGAACAGATCGCCGAAGTGCTCGGCGCCAAGTCGCACAGCGAACTCGATTATGTCTGCTCCGGTATCAACCACCAGACCTGGTTCATCGATTTGCGCCTCAACGGCCGCAAGATCGGCAAGGACGAACTGGTGGCTGCCTTCGAGGCGCATCCGGTCTATTCGCAGCAGGAAAAGCTGCGCATCGACGTGCTGAAGCGCTTCGGCGTCTACTCCACCGAAAGCAACGGTCATCTCTCCGAATATCTGCCCTGGTATCGCAAGCGGCCGGACGAAATCACCCGCTGGATCGACATGTCCGACTGGATCCATGGCGAGACCGGCGGCTATCTTCGCTACTCCACGGAAACCCGCAACTGGTTCGAGACGGAATATCCGCAATTCCTCGAAGCGGCGTCGAAGCCGCTCGACGTATCGAAGCGCTCGAACGAGCATGCCAGCCATATTCTCGAAGCGCTGGAGACGAACCGCGTCTATCGCGGCCACTTCAACGTCAAGAACGCCGGCATCATCACCAATCTGCCGCAGGACGCGATCATCGAATCGCCCGGCTTCGTCGATCGCTTCGGCATCAACATGGCGTCAGGCATCACGCTGCCGGAAGCCTGCGCGGCCACCTGCATGGCTTCGATCAACGTCCAGCGCATGTCGGTGCATGCGGCTGTTACGGGCGACATTGACCTGCTCAAGCTCGCGGTGCTGCACGATCCGCTGGTGGGTGCGGTGTCGACGCCGGAAGAGGTCTGGCAGATGGTCGACGAGATGGTCGTCGCCCAGGCGCGTTGGCTGCCGCAATACGCCGATGCCGTGCCGGCCGCCAAGGAGCGGCTTTCGAAATCGATGGTGAAAACCCGCGACTGGGCGGGTGCGGCGCGGCGCAAAGTGCGCTCGATCGAGGAACTGCGCGCCGAAAAAACGGCCCTGAAACAGGCCGGCTGAGAATGCTGGCAGGCGGACAGCGGGAGGCCGGTTCGCCAATCAGCCGTCATGAATAGATGCGGGCAGCAGCAGACGTCGAAACATCTGGGAGGAACACAATGAGGAACTTTCGTGGAATTGGCATTCTCGCCGGGCGAAGAATTGGCATTCTCGCCGGGCTGGCGCTGAGCGTCTCGGCATCGGCGCTTGGCAGTGCATACGCGTCCGAGCCGACCACGCCGCCGGCGCCGGCGGCGTTTCCCGCCGAGGGCAAGATCAAATACGTCGCCCGCGATTCCATCCTGGAGTTCAAGGCGCTGCCCGAATATCACGAGCCCGAGTGGGTCACCGAGAAATACGTCAAGACTGGCAAGCTGCCGCCGGTCAAGGATCGCCTGCCGAAGGAGCCGCTGGTGTTCAAGACCGGCAACATGCCGGACGGCATCGGCGTTTATGGCGACACCATGCGCCACGTCATTGGCGGCCGGCCGGAAGGCTGGAATTATGGCGCCGGCCAGACCCAAGGATGGGGCGGCATCGACATCGGCCTTTCGGAATGCCTGACGCGCACCGCGCCTTTGTTCCAGGTCGAGGCCAAGGACACCGAGCCGCTGCCCAACCTCGCCAGGAGCTGGGACTGGTCGAAGGATGGCCACACGCTGACCATGCACCTGGTCGAAGGCGCCAAATGGTCTGACGGCGTTGCCTTCAATGCCGACGATGTCATGTTCTACTGGGACGATGAGGTCGTCGACCCCAATGTCTCGCCGTTGAACGGCGCCACAGCGGAAACCTTCGGTGTCGGCACGACGCTGAAGAAGGTCGACGACTACACCGTCGAGTGGACCTTCAAGGACGCTTTCCCCAAACAGTATCTCTACGCCATGGCCTACGGCACCTTCTGCCCCGGCCCAGCGCATATCCTCAAGCCGCAGCATCCGAAGTACTCGAAGAATACCTACGAGCAGTTCAAGAACGCGTTCCCGCCGGAATATATGAACATTCCGGTGATGGGCGCCTGGGTGCCGGTGGAGTATAGGCCCGACGACATCATCGTCTTGCGCCGCAATCCCTACTACTGGAAGGTCGACGAGAAGGGCAACCAGCTGCCCTATCTCAACGAACTGCACTACAAGCTGTCGACCTGGGCCGACCGCGACGTGCAGGCGGTGGCAGGGGCCGCCGACTTCTCCAACCTCGAGCAGCCGGAGAATTTCGTCGCTTCGCTGAAGCGAGCGGCGGACAAGGACGCGCCGGCCCGGCTCGCCTTTGGCCCGCGCCTGATCGGCTACAATCTGCGCATGAACTTTTCAGCCAATGGCTGGGGCAATCCCGACGAACGCGGCCAGGCGATCCGCGAGCTCAACCGCAATGAGGACTTCCGCAAGGGCATCACCATGGCGCTCGACCGCAAGGCGCTCGGCGACTCGCTGGTCAAGGGGCCGTTCACCGCCATCTACCCCGGTGGCTTTTCCTCGGGCACCAGCTTCTATGACCGCAACTCGACCGTCTACTATCCCTTCGACATCGAGGGCGCCAAGGCGGAACTGGCCAAGGCTGGTCTCAAGGATACGGATGGCGACGGCTTCGTGAACTTCCCGGCCGGGACCGCCGGCGGCAAGAATGTCGAGATCGTGATGCTGGTCAACAATGACTACGGCACCGACAAGAGCCTCGCCGAAGGCGTCGTCGGCCAGATGGAAAAGCTTGGCATCAGGGTCGTGCTCAACGGCCTCAACGGCACCCAGCGTGATGCCTCGCAATATTCCGGCCGCTTCGACTGGCTGATCAGGCGCAACGAGCAGGAGCTGACTTCCGTCGTGCAGAATACCGTGCAACTCGCGCCCGTCGGACCCAAGACCAGCTGGGATCACCGCGCGCCCGAAAGCGGCGTGGTCGACCTGATGCCGTTCGAAAAGGAGCTTGTCGACATCGTCAACAAGTTCGTCTCCTCGTCAGACAATGACGAGCGCGCCAGCCTGATGAAGACGTTCCAGAAGATCTCGACGGAGCATGTCTACAATATCGGACTGACCGAATATCCCGGCGCCCTGATCATCAACAAGCGCTTCTCCAACATCCCGCAGGGAACGCCGATCTTCATGTTCAACTGGGCCGAGGATTCGATCGTGCGCGAACGCGTCTTCGTCGCCGCCGACAAGCAGCAGAAATACGAACTCTTTCCCGACCAGCTTCCCGGCAAGCCCGGCGACAAGGGTCCGACGAACTGAGTTTCCTCCCCTGGCTGACGCCCGGCCGCGCTGCGCGCGCGGCCGGGACGGAGTAAGGTCAGCGGCAACAGATTAGATCCAAGGAGGAGAAACGGTCCGATGCTGCGATTCCTGGCCATGCGCATAGCATCGGCGGTGCCGGTCATGGTCATCCTGAGCCTGGTCACCTTTGCCATCATCCAGGCGCCGCCGGGCGACTATGCCGACTATATCCGTTCGCAGCTCATCAACCAGGGCGGGGCGTCTTTTGTCGAAGCCGACGCGCAGGCGCAGGCCTATCGGGTCGAGCACGGCCTCGATAAACCGCTGCCCGTCCAGTACCTGAACTGGGTCGCCGGCATCATCACCCGCGGCGATTTCGGCTACAGCCTCTATTACAACAAGCCGGTCGCCGCCGTGGTCGGCGAGCGGCTGCCGCGCACGCTGCTGCTGGCATTGGTCTGCCATCTGCTGGCCTCGGTGCTCGGCATCACCTTCGGCATCTGGGCGGCGACCAGGCAATACACGTGGATCGACTCGGTGCTGTCGGCCATCTCCTTCCTCGGCATGACGGTGCCGCGCTTCCTGATGGCGCTGATCATCGTCTATCTCCTGGTCTTCCAGTTCAACGTGTCGGAGATCGGCAGCTTCTTCTCGCCGCAATATGGCGGCGCGCCGTGGTCGTGGGCGAAATTCGCCGACCTCGTCAAGCATGTCTGGCCGGTGGTGGCGATCGCCACCTTCGGCGGGCTCGCCTACAATATGCGCGTCATGCGCGGCAATCTGCTCGATACGCTGAACGCGCAATATGTCGAGACGGCCAAGGCCAAGGGCCTGACCGGCAGCGCCGTCGTCATGCGCCATGCCGTGCCCAACGCGCTGCACCCGCTCATCATGTATCAGGGCGTGGTGCTGCCCTACATGCTGACCGGCGAGATCGAGACGGCGATCATCTTTGCGCTGCCGACGGTCGGGCCGGCCATTGTCGGCTCGATGGCGGTCGGCGACGTCTATGTCACGGCGACCTTCATGATGGTGCTGTCGGCAACGCTGATCGTCGGCAACATCATCGCCGACATGCTGCTCGCGCTGCTCGATCCGCGCGTGCGCCAGTTCAGGGAGAGCTAGATGCTGGCGCGCGACCCATCCCCGCCGCCGCCACCGGCTGAAGCAACCGCGATTGCGACCCCGCGCGGCAATGAGAGCTATATGGCGCTGGTCTGGCGCCGGCTGAGGCGCTCCTGGACCGGCATGGCCGGGCTGATCCTGGTGGTGCTTCTGGTGCTGATGGCGCTGTTCGCCGATTTCTTCGCGCCGATGGACCCCAAGGTGACCGATGTCGCTTTCGCCCCGCCGCAAGTGATGAGTTTTCACGACAGAGACGGGAATTTCGTGCTCCAGCCGCGGGTCTATGCGCTGGCGGATTCTGCTGACCTCGACCCGGTCACCTTCCAGCCGGTCGTCGGGCCGGATTACGAGCATCCGCGCCTGCTCGGCTTCTTCGTCAAGGGCGCCGACTACCGGCTGCTTGGACTGATCCCCGCCAACCGGCATTTCTTCGCTTCGGCCGACGGCCAGCCGGTGCATTTTCTCGGCACCGACAAATTCGGCCGGGATGTGTTGTCGCGCGCCATCCAGGGCTCGCGCGTCTCGCTGATGATAGCGCTGACGGTGGTGTTCATCATCACCGTCATCGGCACCACGGTCGGCATGGTCTCGGGCTATTTCGGCGGCCGCTTCGACGTCTGGATGCAGCGCTTTGTCGAGCTGGTGCTCGCCTTCCCGCAATTGCCGCTCTATCTTGCGCTGACGACGCTGATCCCGGTGACCGCGCCGACCAACGTCTTCCTCGCCTTCGTCATCATCGTCATGTCGGCGCTGGGCTGGGCGCAGATGTCGCGCGAGGTGCGCGGCAAGACGCTGGCGCTGGCGCGGATCGACTATGTGCGCGCCGCCATGGCGGTCGGCGCCACCGACATGCGCATCATCATGCAGCACATTTTCCCCAATGTGATGAGCCACGTCATCGTCGCCGTGACGATCGCCATCCCGACGGTGGTGCTGCTCGAAGCCTTTCTCGGCTTCCTCGGCTTCGCGGTGAAGCCGCCGCTGATCTCGTGGGGGCTGATGCTGCAGGACACGGCTACCTATTCGGTCATCGGCACCTATCCGTGGATCCTGTCGCCGGTCGGCTTCGTGCTGATCACCGTCTTTGCCTTCAACGCGCTGGGCGACGGCCTGCGCGATGCCGTCGATCCTTATTGAGGTGGCCGGGATGACTGTAGCGCTCGCAGCCACCTTCGCACCAGCCGTCCGGTTCGACCATGCCGGCCGCCACGACCAACCCATCATCGATGCCCGCAACATCGAGGTCGCCTTCAAGGTCGAGCACGGCGTCGTCGACGCGGTGAAGGATGTCTCGTTCCAGCTCTATCGCGGGGAGACGATCGCCATCGTCGGCGAGTCCGGTTCCGGCAAGTCGGTGACGGCGCGCGCTGTCATGGGGCTCTTGTCAAAGCGGGCCACCGTGTCGCCGAAATCCACCATCCACTATTGCGGGCAGGACATACTGAAATTCCCCGAGAGCGCCCGGCGCAAGTTGCGCGGCAATCGCATCTCGATGATCTTCCAGGAGCCGATGAGCTCGCTCAACCCGATCTATACGGTCGGCAGTCAGATCGTCGAGGCGATCAGAGTGCATCGAAAGGTCAGCCGCAAGCAAGCCTGGGCGCGGGCGCTCGAGCTTTTGCGGCATGTCCAGATCCCCGAGCCGGAAGCGCGCATCAAACAGTATCCGCACCAGATGTCGGGCGGGCAGCGCCAGCGCGTGATGATCGCCATGGCGCTCGCCAACGACCCTGATGTGCTGATCGCCGACGAGCCAACGACAGCGCTCGACGTCACGGTGCAAGCACAGATCCTCAATTTGATCCGCAATCTGCAAAAAGAACTCAGGATGGCGGTCATCCTGATCACCCACGACCTCACCGTGGTGCGAAAATTCTCCGACTATGTCTATGTCATGCAGCATGGCGAGATGTGCGAGCACAACGTCACCGAGCGGCTGTTCGCCGACCCGCAGCATGCCTATACCAAGCGGCTGCTCGCTTCAGAGCCGCACGGCAAGCCGCAGCCGCTGCCGGAAAACAGCGGCACCATCCTCGAGGCCCGCGATATGCGCGTCTGCTTCATGCTACGCCATGGCAGCTTCCTGAAGCCGGACTGGCGCGAGCTGGTCGCCGTCGACGATCTCGGCCTGAAGCTTTGCCGCCACGAGACACTGGGGCTGGTCGGCGAATCCGGCTCCGGCAAGACCACCTTCGGTCTCGCCTTGCTCAGGCTCACCGAGGCCAAGCGCGGCGAGGTCAGCTTCGACGGCCAGCCGATCCACGGCCTGTCGCGCGCCGGGATGCGGCCGCTGCGCTCGCGCATGCAGGTCGTTTTTCAGGATCCGTTCTCGTCGCTCAACCCGCGTATGACGATCGGCCAGATCATCGAGGAAGGGCTGGTCGTCAACAGGATCGGCGCGACACGGCGCGAGCGGGTCGGTCGGGTTCGCGACGCCCTGGTCAGCGCCGGCATGCCCGGCGATATCCTGTCGCGGTTCCCGCACGAATTTTCCGGCGGCCAGCGGCAGCGCATCGCCATTGCCCGAGCCATCGCGCTGGAGCCCGAATTCATCCTGCTCGACGAACCGACATCGGCGCTCGACCTTTCGGTGCAGGCGCAGATCATCGACTTGTTGCGCAAGCTGCAGGACGAACGCGGCCTTAGCTATCTCTTCATTTCGCACGACCTCAAGGTGGTGCGCGCGCTCTGCCATCGAGTCATCGTCATGCAGAACGGCAAGATCGTCGAACAGGGACCCGTGAACGAGGTCCTCTCCCATCCCAAGACCGCCTACACCGAACGGCTCGTCAGGGCCGCCTTCGACGTGGCGTAGCAAAGTGCCGGAGGTTTAATAGTGGCAAGACATCCCAGGATCACCTTCATTGGCGCGGGTTCGACCGTGTTCATGAAGAACATTGTCGGCGACGTGCTGCAGCGGCCATCGCTGTCAGGCGCGACGATCGCGCTGATGGACATCAATCCGCAGCGGCTGGAAGAGAGCGCCATCGTCGTCAACAAGCTGATTGAGACGCTGGGCGTGAAGGCGAAGGCCGAGACCTATTCCGACCAGCGCAGGGCGCTCGCCGGCGCCGACTTCGTCGTCGTCGCCTTCCAGATCGGCGGCTTTGAGCCCTGCACCGTCACCGATTTCGAGGTGCCGAAGAAATACGGCCTGCGCCAGACCATTGCCGACACGCTCGGCGTCGGCGGCATCATGCGCGGCCTCCGGACCGTGCCGCATCTGTGGAAGATCTGCGAGGACATGCTGGCCGTCTGCCCCGACGCGATCATGCTGCAATACGTCAACCCGATGGCGATCAACACCTGGGCGATCTCAGAGAAATACCCTGAGATCAAGCAGGTAGGCCTCTGCCACTCGGTGCAAGGCACGGCGATGGAACTGGCGCACGATCTCGACATTCCCTACGACGAGATACGCTACCGCTCGGCCGGCATCAACCACATGGCCTTCTACCTGAAGTTCGAGCACCTGCAGCCGGATGGGTCTTACCGCAACCTCTATCCGGACCTGGTCCGCGCCTATCGCGAGGGCAGGGCGCCGAAGCCGGGCTGGAACCCGCGCTGCCCCAACAAGGTGCGCTACGAGATGCTGACGCGTCTCGGCTATTTCGTCACCGAAAGCTCCGAGCATTTCGCCGAATACACGCCCTATTTCATCAAGGAAGGCCGGCCCGACCTGATCGAGAAATTCGGCATTCCGCTCGACGAATATCCCAAGCGCTGCATCGAACAGATCGAGCGCTGGAAGGCCGAGGCCTATCGCTCGGCCGACCGCATCGAGGTCGAGCAATCGAAGGAATACGCGTCCTCGATCATGAACTCGGTGTGGACCGGGGAGCCTTCGGTGATCTACGGCAATGTCCGCAACAATGGCTGCATCACCTCGCTGCCGGACAATTGCGCCGCCGAGGTGCCGTGTCTGGTGGACGCCTCCGGCATCCAGCCGACCTATATTGGCGAGCTGCCGCCGCAACTCACCGCGTTGATACGCACCAACATCAATGTGCAGGAACTGACGGTGCAGGCGTTGATGACCGAAAACCGCGAGCACATCTACCACGCGGCGATGATGGACCCGCATACGGCGGCCGAACTCGATCTCGACCAGATCTGGGCGCTGGTCGATGAGTTGCTGGCGACGCATGGCGACTGGCTGCCGACCTGGGCGCGTGGGAGCGCCAAGGTCCGGGCCGCCTGAGCGCTGCTGCGGCGGTATCTACTCCACCGTCAGGCCTCCGGTGGCGCCGGCAACCGGTGGCGCAGTTCCTCGACCAGCACGCGCTCGTTCTCCGAATAGTCGATCGGAACGACGACGAGATGGACGCCACCGCCGGCAAAGGCCTGTTCAAGCGTCGATTGTATTTCTGAGACGGCGCCGACCCTGGTTCCCTTGGCGCCATAGGCCTCGGCATAGCGGACGAAATCGGGATTGCCGAAGGTCATGCCGAAATCGGGGAACTGGTCGACCGCCTGCTTCCAGCGGATCATGCCGAAAGCATTGTCCTCGATGATCAGCACGACCAAATTGAGCTTCAGCCTGACGGCGGTTTCCAGTTCCTGGCTGTTCATCATGAAGCCGCCATCGCCGCAGATCGCCATGACGCGGCGTGCGGGATAGAGCATCGCGGCCGTCATCGCCGAGGGCAGGCCGGCGCCCATCGTGGCCAGGGCGTTGTCGAGCAGCAAAGTGTTGGCGACGCGCGTGCGGTAATTGCGCGCGAACCAGATCTTGTACATGCCGTTGTCGAGCGCCAGGATGCCATCGGCCGGCATCACCGCGCGCACGTCATGAACCAGACGCTGCGGCGTGAAACGGTCTTCGGTGGCGCGGGCGGCAATGCGGGTCAAAATGCCTTCGCGCAATGGCAGCAACGCTTGCGCGTTGGGGATCTTGCCCTCGATCCGGTCGGCAAGCAGCCTGAGCGAAGCGCCGATGTCACCGATCACTTCGGTCTGCGGGAAATAGACCTGCTCGACATTGGCTGGCTGGTAACCGACATGGATCACCTTCGGTCCCTTGTCGCCCATAATGAAGGGCGGCTTCTCGATCGTGTCGTGGCCGATGGTGATGATGAGGTCGGCCTGTTCTATCGCCTCATGCACATAGTCGCGCTCCGACAGCGCCGCTGTGCCCATGTAGAGTTCGGTGCCGCCGGGCACCGTGCCCTTGCCCATCTGGGTGGTGAAATAGGGAATGCCGGTTCTGATGACGAACTGGGCGAGGTCGGAGGTCGAGCGCGGCCGCGACGCGGCGGCGCCCAGCATCGCCAGCGGCCGCTGCGCCTTGATGATCATCTCAGCGGCACGGTCGAGCGCCAGCGGGCTGGCCAGCGGAAGCTCGACCGGATGCGGCGGGATCAGCGCGACATCGTCGCACTCCTCGGCCGCGATGTCTTCGGGCAGTTCCAGATGCACCGGCCCCGGACGCTCCTCCTCGGCAATCCGAAACGCTTCGCGCACCACGGCGGGAATGGTCTTCGCCGAGATGATCTGACGTGACAGCTTGGTCAACGGCTTCATCGCGGCGACGATGTCGACGATCTGGAAGCGGGCCTGGCGCGACGAGCGGATGCCCTTCTGCCCGGTGATCATGATCATCGGCATGGCGCCGAGCAGCGCATAGGCGGCACCCGTCGTCAGGTTCAGGGCGCCGGGTCCCAGCGTGGTGATGCACACACCTGGCTTGCCGGTGAGCCTGCCATGGGTGGCGGCCATGAACGCCGCCGCCTGCTCATGACGGGTGAGGATGAGCTGGATCGAGGATTTGCGGATGGATTCGACGACGTCCAGGTTTTCTTCGCCGGGAATGCCGAAGATGCGATCGACGCCCTCATTCTCGAGGGCGGCAACAAGCAGGTCAGAACCTTTGGGCACGAAGCATCTCCTGGGCAAAGCGGCGGCGAACCGCGTCGGGATATGATCAGACATAGTGCTGGCAAAGTCCTACCGCGAGGCGCGGCCGCCGCCAATATCGCTCTGCCTTACAGATCCTTCCGTTTCCTGAATTGGCCGGGCGAGACGCCGGCGTGGCGCCTGAAGGCGGTGGAGAAGGCGGCTTCCGAGCTGTAGCCGACCGCCTCGGCGACTTGGCCCAGGCTCTTGCCCTCGTGCAGCAGCCGGCTGGCCTGCCGCATGCGGCAGCCGAAGAGATAGGCCATGGGCGCTTCGCCGACGAGATCGCGAAAGCGGGCGGCAAAGGTTGCCCTGGAGAGCCCGACCGCGCGTGCCAGGGTCTCGATCGTCCAGTCGTGGCCATAGGCTTCATGCAGGGTCGCGAGCGCTCTGGCGATCGCGGGGTCCTGCAATCCCCTCAGCCAACCTGGATTGTCCATGCTTTCCAGACCGGAGCGCAAGGCGCGCGTGACGATGGCCCCAGACAGGCGAGCCATTACTACGTCGCTGCCGGGACCTTCGTCGGTCGCTTCCACCAGCAAGGCCTCGACATAGCCACGCAGCCATTTGGGCAGACGGCCATTCGATCCCCGGATGTGAACGATGCGCGGCAGGCCGGCAAGTGCCGGATGGTCGGCGTCGCGAAAGGCGAAGGCGCCGCACAGGATGACGGTCTTTTCGCCTTCGCCGCCGCTGCGAATACGCCCGGCTGCGGTTTGGGTCGCCAGTTCGGCGGCGGGGACGTTCGCGCTTTTGAGCGCGCCGGGCGACCGCAGCACATGCGGATCGGCGCGCGGTGCAATGATCAGGTCGCCGGCATCGAGAGGCTCGACATCTTCCTCACCGAACACCGCCTCGCATCGCCCCTTGATGACGACGTGAATGCCGCGAAGTCCAGCCTGGCTGAACGAGATCGCCCAGGGCGCGGCCAGTTCGAGGCGCCGGTACCCGGCGGCTGCGAAGTGCAATTCGCGCATGAGGGTAGCCAGGAGATCCACGCTTCGCTCCAGAAACAGACGATCGATAAATCAATCCAGACGCTGTCGAATAGCGCGCCGGCCTTACTGGACCTAGCTATGCCCGACAGGCCGCTTGCCGGCGATAACGAAACTCAGGAGTTATTCATGCCGCCAATCGAGCTTTTTGTCGCGCAGCTTTGTCCCTATGCGCACCGTGTCAGGCTCGCCCTTGCCGAGAAAGGCCTGCAGGCGACGGAAATCGAAATCGATCTGCGCAACAAGCCGGCGTGGTTCCTGAAACTCACGCCGACGGGAAAGGTGCCGCTGCTGCGCCATCAGGGGCAATATGTCAGGGAGTCGGCGATCATCTGCGAATATCTCGATGATGCATTCCCCGAACGGCCGATTTTCCCCAGGGATGCTCATGCCCGCGCTGAGGCGCGCATCTGGATCAGCTTCGCCGACACGCAGCTTTACGCCAGGACGGCAACCATGATGCACAGTTCCGACGCTATGGTTCATGAGCGGATCAAGGCCCAGCTTGGCGACGCCCTGCGCTTTGTGGAACAGCATGCCTTTGCGAGGCGAGGGGCGGACGAACGGTTTTTGCTGGGCTCGGAATTCAGCGCCGCCGACGTCGCCTTCTATCCCTGGTTCGAACAGCTGTGCGTGCTTGAGAAATATCTGGGCTTTGCCATGCCGACCGAATGCGAGCGCCTGCTGCGGTGGCAGGAAACGGTTGCCGCCAGGGAGGCGGTGCGGACCTGCGCAAGGTCGCCCGGCTTCTACCTGGAATCCTATGGCCGGCTTCTCGCGGCCTGAGACGAGCGGGCAAACGGAAAAAAATTCCTCACTATGGTGCTGCAAGGTCAGTCATTTGCTTCTTGCGGCAGGCGCAAGCCTGTAAATATGCGGCATCAAGCAGGTCCGCGAGAGGTGAGAGAAACATGCCCAATCCAACCGTCGTCGGGTTTTCCGGCAATTTCACCCGGCCGTCCAAGACGCGCGGCTTCGTCGACCAGGTCGTCAGGGACATTGCGCGCCAGCATGGATTGTCGGCGAGTACCTACGACATCGAAGACCTCGGCCCCTCACTTGGCGCTGCCAAATGGGCGCGCGATCTCGACGGTCAGGCGCGGGCAATCTTCGACAGCGTCGTCAATGCCGATGTGCTGGTGGTGGGGTCGCCGACCTACAAGGGCAGCTACACCGGCCTGTTCAAGCACTTCTTCGATCTGTTCGATCCCGCTTCCTTGCGCGGCAAGCCGGTGGTGCTGCTTGCCACCGGCGGTAACGATCGCCACGCGTTGATCGTCGAGCACCAGTTGCGGCCGCTGTTCGGCTTCTTCGAGGCGCTGACGCTGCCGACAGGGGTCTATGCCACGGACAAGGACTTTTCCGACGGCGTGCTGCGGGCCGAACCCATCCTGAAGCGCGTCGATCAGGTTGTCGGCGAGGTCGGGCTGGTGCTGGCCAATCGCTCGGCAGCCGGCGTTGCTGCCGGATAGCACGCAGATTTTTACGTCATCCGCAAATCAATACCCCGCCGGCCAGGCCTGGCGGGGTATCGCCGTGCAAAGGTTCCCGCGCTTGCGGTCATCCTGAGCGACGATGACAACGCGGCTTGGCCAACTCCGAAATCCATTTCAGACGGATTTATCGCGATAACTAGTTCCTGTCCGCCGGCTTCGAACGCATCCTTGACACGGTCTCGCGCTCGGCGCGCTTGGAGCGCAGCGGCGGCAGGCCACGGTCGATCAGGTCCATGTCTTCCAGAACCATGTCGCCCATGCGCTTGAAGGCGATGTCAAGCGCACCGGCGCGGTGGGCGGAGCGCAGGAAGCCGGGGATCGCACGGACCGGATGGTCCTGCGCCAGCGGTTCTTCAGGGAAGACATCGCTGGCGGCGACGATGTGGCCGCTTTTCACCGCCGCCATCAGGGCAGGGAAGTCGACGACGCCGGCGCGGCTGAGCAGGATGAAGGCGGCGCCCTTGCGCATACTTGCAAAGGCCTCAGCGCCGAGGAAACCCTGGTTCTCCGAGGTCACCGAAGCGACGACGAAGACGAAATCGCTTGATGTCAGCACCTCGGCCAGCGAGGCCGGCTCGACGCCATTGTCGATCAGGATAGACGGCGGCAGCCAAGGGTCGAAGACCTTGGTGCGGGTGCGAAAACCCGACAGCAGTCGGTTGAGCGCACGGCCGAGATCGCCGAAGCCGATGATGCCGACATCGGCGCCGGACAGAAGCCGCGCCGTCAAATTGCCGTCACCGCCCCACAGCTCCTCGCCTTTGCGGAAGGCGAGGTCAGCATCGACGATGTTGCGGGCGAGGTTGAGCGCCATGGCGAGGCCAAGCTCGGCCACCGGCTCGGCGAAGACGAGGCCGGTGGTGACGACATGGATGCCGCGCGCAAACAGCGTCTCATAGGGCATGTTGTTGATGAGGTTGGTCTCGACATTGAAGACGCAACGCAGCGCCTGCATCCGGTCCAAGGTCTCGGGCGAGATCGGCGGCTGGCCGATAATATAGCGGGCTTCGGCAAGCACGTCGGCGGGCAAGTTCGCCACGCCCTCGGCCGTCGTCTCGACGACGCGGTAATGCGCTTTGAGGCGCGCCAGCTGCGGTGAGGTGAAGATCAGGTCGAGCGTGCGTGGTTCCGGCGCGCTGATGACCAGCGGCAGGGCCTTGTTTGGCATAACGATTCCTCCCCGGCGCGATCCGTATCGCGTATTTTGCTTTGCACTTGTGGTAGTCCCCAAAACCGCTTGCCGCCGTCCGGCGGCATGTGCTTGAGGGGTAAAATACCCACGATCAAACGATTTACAACTCCGGGAGGGGCCGCCGATCGCGCGACTCGAGCCTTGCCGGGTTTTGATGCGGGAATCCGTTGGCTCGCCAGGCAACGGCCCTGAGGGCTCCTTCCCTTCTCCCCCCCTGTGGGAGAAGGTGCAGTCAAAACGGATAGTGCTGCCCCGGATCCTCGATGGTCAGCCAGCGCAGGTCGGTGAACTCGGCGATCGAGGCCTTGCCGCCGAAGCGGCCGTAGCCTGAACCCTTGACGCCGCCGAACGGCATTTGCGCCTCGTCGCCGACGGTCGGGCCGTTGATGTGGCAGATACCGGCTTCGATGCGCGCGGCAACCGCCATGGCACGGCGGATGTCGCGGCTGAACACGGCTGAAGACAGGCCGTATTCGGTGTCGTTGGCGACACGTACCGCTTCGTCCTCGCCCTCAACGCGGATCACGGGCTTGACCGGGCCGAAGGATTCTTCCGAATAGACGCGCATCGCCGGCGTCACGTGGTCGAGCAATGTCGCCTCGACCACGGTTCCGGTGCGCTTGCCGCCGGCCACAAGCCTGGCGCCCTTGGCGACGGCGTCGGCAACCAGTTCTTCCATCTTGTCGGCGGCCTGGCTGCTGATCAGCGAACCGAGCACGACATGGCCGCGCGGGTCGCCGGCCGGCAGCTGCGCCGCGCGGACGGCGAGCTTGGCGACGAATTCGTCGGCGACCTTTTCATCAACGACCAGACGCTCGGTCGACATGCAGATCTGGCCCTGATGCATGTAGGCGCCGAAGGTCGCCGCATTGACCGCGGCGTCGATGTCGGCATCGTCCAGCACGACCAGCGGCGCCTTGCCGCCAAGTTCGAGCAGCGCTGGCTTCAAGTGACGGCCGGCGAGTTCGGCAATGATCCTGCCGACCTTCGTCGAGCCGGTGAAGTTGACGCGTCTGACTGCTGGGTGCGCGACCAGTGTTTCGACGATTGCCGCTGCGTCCTTGGGGTCATTGGTGACGACATTGATGACGCCCTTGGGCAGGCCGGCCTCGACCAGCACCTGGCCGATCAGCCGGTGCGTGCCTGGGCACATTTCCGAAGCTTTCAGCACAACCGTGTTGCCGCAGGCGATCGGCATGGCGATGGCACGGGTTCCGAGGATGACCGGTGCATTCCACGGCGCGATGCCGAGGCAGACGCCGGCCGGCTGGCGGATCGCCATGGCCAGCGTGCCGGGCTTGTCGGAGGGAATGACCTCGCCCGAAATCTGCGTCGTCATGGCGGCTGCCTCGCGCAGCATTTTGGCGGCGAGCATGACGTTGAAGCCAGCCCAGGGGCCGGTCGCGCCGGTTTCTTCCATCATCAACTTGGTGAATTCGCCGACCTTGGAGTCCATGACATCGGCCGCCTTGGACAGCAAAGCGCGGCGCTCGCCCGGACCGGTCTTCGACCACGTCTTGAAAGCGGCAGCAGCGGCTTCGACCGCGGCATTGGCGTCGGCGATGCTGGCTGCGGCAGCGCGGGTCGCCAGCTTGCCGGTGAACGGGTCCATGCGCTCGTAAGAGGCTGAGCCGGAGGCATCCCTTTTGTCGCCGTCGATCAGAAGTCCGATGTCCATTGTTCTCTCCCTCGCTCGCCGTGGAGCGTCTTTTCTATCAATTATCGACCACGATCTGATCCGAACACCGGCTCCCACTTTTCGGGATCATGGTCTAGAAGCCGAGCACCTCGGCATTGATCGATGCTTCAAGCCCACCGTCAACAGGCACATTGGCGCCGTTGACCCAGCGTGCGCCGTCCGAGCACAGGAACAGCACGACAGGCGCGATGTCGCCCGAGGTTCCGGCGCGTCCGACCCTGGCGATGTCGCTGTCGACGCGGGCGTCACCCAGCACATTGCGGAACTGTTTGAGGATCGGCGTCTCGACCGGGCCGGGGCTCACTGCATTGACGCGGATGCCGCGGCTCCTGAACAGGTCCTGATGCGCGGCGCGCTGCGTCCACAACAGCAGCAGCTCCTTGGAAACGGGATAGCCTTCCTCGTTCTTCACCTGATGGTCGGCGATCATCTTCGCCACATCGGGAAAGCCTTCGATGCCGACCATCGATGCCGCGCGGTTGAGATTGGCGCGCCAGCCATAGCCGGCGATCGAGGCGACGTTGACTACGGTGCCGCCTTCACGAAGTCTTGGTGCGAGGCCTTCCGAGAGCGCGCGCAGGCCGTAGAAGTTGACGGCCAGTGTCGACACCGCACCGGTGTTGCCGGGGAGGCCGGCGACATTGCAGAGCGCATCGATGCGCTGCGGCAGGCGCCCGAGGAGATCGTCGACGCCGGCCTTGGATGAGATGTCAGCCTTGACGAAACTGCCGGCCGATGCTGCCGGTTCACGCATATCGACGCCGATCACGTCAGCGCCCAGTTGGCCGGCAAGTTCGGCCGTGCGAGCGCCGATACCAGAGGCGACACCGGTGATGAGGATGGTCTTGCCGAACAGCATGGTCACGCCTTTTCACTATGCGTTGCGGCCTGTTGCGGCGAAGGCGTCGCGTCACTATCGCCGGCGTTTGCCGGCAGCCTGACCCGGTAGCCGACCGGTAGCAGGCGCAGGCCAAGGCGCTCCTCCAGCGTTCCCCACACGCCGCGCGGCAGGAACAGCGAGAACAGCACCGCCGTGGCGCCGAGGCCGATCAGATACCAGACGCCGGTGCCGCCGAACCAGGTCTCGATGAGGAAGAACAGCAGCGCACCCAGAATGGCGCCCTCGAAGGTGCCGATGCCGCCGACCAGCACCATGAAGATCATGTAGGCGGTCCACTGGACGTTGAAGTAGGTTTTCGGCTGGAAGGTGATCGACGTGGCCAACCACAGCGCGCCGGCCATGCCGATGCCGAAGGCGGCGAGCACGAAGAGCAGCCGCTTGGTTCCGGTGACGCGCACGCCGACCGATGCCGCGGCCTCCTCATTGTCCCTGATGGCGCGGATGGCCGCACCCGTGCTGCCGCGCAGCAGGCTAAACAGGGTGGCGAGCAGCGCCGTCATCGCGGCCAGCGCCAGCCAGTAGATCGTCGCCCGCCTGGAACCGGCGTCATAGACGTTGAGCGAGATCAGCGACGTCCCGGTCTCGCCTTGCACCAGCCGGTCGAGATTGACCAGGAGATGGGTGAGCGCCGCGATCACCCACATGCCGATGGCGAACTCGCCGTTCCTGAGCCGCAGCATGAACAGCGACATCGGCCAGGAGATCGCGCCGACAATGATCGCGGAGACGAACAGCGAGGCGAACGGGTTGAGGCCGGCATCGGCCAGGCGGATGGTGAAATAGGCGCCGAGGCCGAAGAACACTTGCTGTCCCACCGAAACCAGCCCGCCGAAGCCGGCCAGCGCGTTCCACATCGCTGCCAGGATCACATAGATGAACAAGGCGGTCACGCGGTCGACGGCGCCGGCCGACAGGAAATGCGGCGCGACGCCAAGTAGCGCGATGATGACGCCGACCGCAATCGCCGAGATGCGCGAGGCGGAGGTGCCGCGCTCGATAGCGGGGGCGTTTAAAACCGCGCTCATGATGCTTTCCTCGCGGGCAGGCGCAGCAGGCCGCGCAGGCCGAGGCCGCAGGTGGAGAGCCGGATGAACAGCACGATCAGGAAGGCGACATGGCCGCCGATCAGAAAACCTTGCGGATGGATCTGCGCGCCGAGCGTCTGGGCGAGCGCCAGAACGATGCCGCCGACCAGCGTGCCCCATAGCGAACCGGCGCCGCCGATCACCGCCGCCTCGAAAGCGAACAGCAATTGAGGTGCGCCGGTATAGGGATCGAAGGTGGCGCGCATGCCGAGGAAGGCACCGGCAAGACCGACCGTGACCATGGCGATGGCGGCCGCGAGGGCGTTGGCGCGGCGCGCATCGACGCCGACGAGACCGGCCGTGTCGGGATCTTCCGACGTGGCGCGGATCGAGCGGCCAAGCCTGGTGTTGGTAAGGAACAGCTGCAGTCCGCCAAGCAATATGACGGCGGCGGCGAACATGATCACGGCAAGCTTGCCGACATAGATGCTGCCCGGCCATTCCCAGGAATCGTAGGAGAGGCTGCCGATATAGGGCGCCAGCGAACGTGTGTCGGCGCCGAACTGCTCGAACAGCGCATTGTCGATGACGATGGCGAGGCCGAACGTGGTCAGGATCGGCAGCAGCGCGCCTCCACGGGCGCTGCGCTCGAGCAGGAAGCGCTGCAGCGCCCAGCCGATGGCCGCCATCAGCGGCAGCACGATGAGCAGGCCGACGAAGGGCGAGATATGGAATTGCGAGGCGAGCCACCACAGCGCATAGGCGGAAAACACGGCCAGGCTGCCATGCGCGAGGTTGATTATGCGCATCACCGAAAACATGAAGGAGAGGCCGCAGGCGATAAGCGCGTAGTAGCCGCCGAGCAGGATGCCCTGGACGATCTGGTTGCTCATGCCGGCACACTCCCGGCGCTTTTTCTGTGCAGACCGAAATAGGCTTTCGTCACTTCATCGCGGGACATGCCCTTGCTCGGGCCTTCCAGCGCGACGCGGCCTTCGAGCATGCAGATGACCTTGTCCGAGACCGAGAGCGCGCGATTGAGGTCCTGTTCGACCAGGATGATCGTCGTGCCGGAGCTGATCAGGCCTTGCAGCGAAGCGTATACGCGGTCGACCACCAGCGGCGACAGGCCGAGCGAGACCTCGTCGAGCAGCAGCAGTTCGGGATTGCTCATCAAAGCGCGGCCGATGGCGGTGGCCTGCTGCTCGCCACCGGAGAGATGCCCGGTCTTGGCATGGCGGCGCGGCTTCAGATTGGGGAACGTGTCGAGCACTCGTTCCACGCTCCAGTCGCCGGGACGGCCGGCGGTCTTGCCAAGCAGGAGGTTCTCCTCGACCGTCATTTGCACGAACAGTTTTCGCCCTTCCGGCACCAGCGCGACGCCCATGCCGACGCGCTTGTGCGAGGGAACGCCGGTGATATCGGCGCCATTCAGCAGCACGCGGCCGGCCGTCGGCTCATGGGCGCCGGCGATCGCCCGCAGCAGCGTCGTCTTGCCGGCGCCGTTGGCGCCGACCAGCGCCAGCGTTTCGCCGCGCTCGATCGTAAAGCTCACACCGCGCACCGCCTGCAACAGGCCATGGCGGACGACCAGATTCTCGATTGCGAGCAGGCTCATTTCGGGCCTCCGCCGAGATAGGCGCGCACGACTTCCGGGTCGGCCATCACCGCTTGCGGCTCGCCATCGGCGATGATCTTGCCGGCGTCCATACAGATCAGCCGCTCTGCCACCTGCAGCAGGATGTGGACGATGTGCTCGATCCAGACGATGCCGATCTTGCGGCGGCGCAATTCCTTGATGGTATCGACAAGTTCGCTCGCCTCGCCATCGGTCAGTCCGCCGCCGATCTCGTCGAGCAGAAGCAGCGTAGGCCTTGCCGCGAGCGCGCGGGCAAGTTCCAGCCGCTTGCGGTCGAGCAGGCCGAGCGTTTCGGCGCGCCGGTTGGCCACGCCCATCATGCCGCACAGTTTCAGCGACTCCAGCGCCTCTTCATAGGCCTCGTCGCGGGCGAGACCGGCGCCATGCGACGCGGCAACAAAAACGTTCTCGAACGTGGTCATGCCGCTGAACGGCTTGGGCACCTGGTGCGTGCGCACCAGGCCGAGACGACAGCGCGCTGTAGCCGGCATCGCGGTCACATCGCCACCCTTGAAGGCGACCGTGCCGGCGCTCGGCGGGAAGGCGCCTGATAAGATGCTGAGCAGCGTCGTCTTGCCGGCGCCGTTCGGGCCGACGATGCCGACGGCCTCATCGGCATTCATGGCGAAGTCGACATCGTCGAGCACCACCAGCGCGCCGAAGCGTTTCTGGATGCCGGCAGCGTGGAGGATCGCGGCGTTTGCTGAACCGTTCACGATGCGATCCCCGTAGCCGTCCGTCAGCCGTTATACGGCTGGAGCTTGGCCTCGACCGGAACCTTCGGGTCGGTGGCGTTCTCGGTCACGACGTAGTCGAGCGGGAATTTGCCGCCTTCCTTGGCCGCCACCCATTGGGTGCCGATGATCGGGCCGGGAGAGACATTGGCGACCGGGCCGCTGGTGAAGTCGACCTTGCCGATCATGGTCTCGGTGTTGAGCGTGCTCAGCGCCTTGGCGACGGCCGCCTTGTCCTTGGCGTCGGTGCTTGCCTTCAGCGCCTCGAAGCCGGCGTCGAGCAGCGACATCGAGGCGCCGAGCTGCTGCGTCCATTGCTTGCCGCTGGCGGCCTCATAACCGTCGGCCAGTTCGATTCCCGAAACGCCGGTCAGCGGCGACTTGTAGGGAAAGGCCTTGTGCCAGTAAGCGGCGCTCGAAATCTTGTTGCCGAGATCGCCCAGCGCCTCGATGTCGGACGGGAACAATCCGGTCTTGGCGACCTGGCAGATCTTGATCTGCTTGATCAGGCCTTGCTGTGCAGCCTGACGCCAGAAGGCGGCGAAGTCCGGCGGGATCGGGAAGGAGTTGAAGATCTCGACGCCTTCCTGCTTGAACAGCGCGATCTGCGAGGAATAGTCGGTGGTGCCGGTCTCGTAGGCGCCGGGATCGACGATGGTGAAACCCTGCTTTGCCAGCAACGGCGCCAGATGGGTGCGGATGGCATTGCCGTCTGCGTCGTTGGGATACATGACGCCGACCTTCTTGTTGGTCTCGATCAGGTTCCATTGCGAGATGTAGGTCCGGAAGAACTCGTCGACGCCGAAGCCGAAATGATAGGTCCATTTGAACGGCGAGGGTTCGCCGGGCTTGGCGCCGCGGCCGAAATACCAGGCCTCCCACGGCATGACGGTGGAGAGGCAAGGCACGCCGGCGGCTTCGCAGGCGTCGGCGACCGGGTTGATCACCTCCGGCGTCGACACCGCCAGCATCAGGTCGACGGCCTGGTTGTTGATGAGGTCCTTGGCGAGCTGGCCGGCGCGCGACGGGTCGGATTGCGTGTCCTGGTCGATGATCTCGACACTGTATTTCTTGCCGCCGATGTCGAGGCCGTTGGCGAGCGCCTTGCGGGCGAGATCGAGCACATAGCCGTCGGTCTGGCCGAAGCCGGCGAGCGGCCCGGTGCGCGGGCTGACAAAGCCGACCTTCAGCGTGTCGGCGGCCTGCGCGAATGCCTGGCCGCGGCTGAGCGCAAGTGCCGCGCCGCCGGCGAGCGATGTGGCGATGAACTGGCGCCGCGAGACGCCGGATTTGCTTGAGGTCATGCTGGTATTCCTCCCTTTCCTGACGGCACCTGGAGGTCACCGCCGGCCTGCTCAAAATCGATGCCGCCCGTTCTTAAGATCGGAGATCGCCCCGGCAGGCCTTGAGGCGGCAGCGGAACGCCGCCAATGCCGATAACGGCACGATTTCGATCCTCCCATCGTCACAGTGCCCTAGGTGTTTGGTTTGGTAAAATGATATTTTGCGGTGTTTCGTTAACCAACAGGTTATGGAAATACGGCTGAAGGCCCGCTCTGCGCCAGATTGGCGAAAGGTGCTCAGGCGTTCTGGCTGGCCGCCTCGCGAATGGTCTGCAGCAGGATGGTGAAGGCCGGCGAAGGCGCAGTGTCGGTCCGCATCGTCAGGCCGACCGGCCCTTTGGTTTCCTCGGTGTTGACGGGCAAGGCGACGAAGGCGCCGCTGGAGAGTTCGTTGGCGACGACGCCTGTCGATATGATCCAGACCGCATTGCTTTGGCGCAGGAAGGCACGGCCGAAGGAATCCGAGACGGTCTCGATCTCGGTCGCAGGCGCCGTCATGCCGTTGGTGATGAACAGGCGGTCGACGAAGGGGCGGATGACCGACTCCCGCGTCGGCATCAGCACCGGGAATTCATCGAGCCGGGCGAAGATGTCCTGGCCCGGCTGCAGCAGCGGATGGCCGGCCCTCACCACGAACAGCACCGGTTCGGAATAGAGATGCTCGAAGAAGAAGCCGGTCATGTTTTCCGGCGCCGCAAGCCGGCCGACGACGAGATCGAGCGCACCGACGCGCAACTGTTCCAGCAGGACCGCGTTCTCGCCGGTGACGATCTTGATCGCAGCACCGGTATTTTCACTCAGGAACAGGCTTATGGCGCGTGGCATCACCTTGGCCGACACTGTCGGGAGCGCGCCGATGCGGATCGGATGCCGGTTGATGGCGCCGTCCTGGCGGACGGAATCGACGCCGCGCTTCAGTGCCGTGATCGCCGTGCCGGCATGGCCGAGAAAGATTTCGCCAAGCCGTGTCACCCTGATGCCGCGGCCGTCGCGTTCGACGACAGCGATGCCAAGCGCCTCCTCCAATTCGCGCAACGTCTTGGTCACGGCCGGTGGGCTGACATGGAGAAAGTCGGCCGCCCTCGCCACGCTGCCTTGCCGCGCTACCTCAAGGAATGCCTGCAGGTGACGGAACCTTATGCGGCTTTCGGACATGTTCTCATAACCTAGCAGTTAATGAAACGGCGTAAAATATCATTTTACCAAACCAAATGCCTTGTGCAATGTGAACACGGAGGATCGAAATCGTGCCATTCGTCAACATTGGCGGCATCACGCTGCACCATCGCCATATCAAGGCGAAGGGAAATGCGCGGCCGATCGTGTTCATCAATTCGCTGGGCACCGACTTCCGCATCTGGGACGAGGTGTTGTCCGAACTGGGTGGCGAAATGCCTGCGTTGGTCTACGACAAGCGCGGCCATGGCCTGTCCGACATTGGTGGCGTCAGCTCGATCGACGAGCATGTCGATGATCTGTCGGGCCTGATCGATCATTTCGAATTGAACAATGCGGTGCTGTGTGGCCTGTCGGTGGGCGGCCTGATTGCGCAAGGGTTTTATGCCCGGCGCCCCGAAATCGTCGACGGCCTCATCCTGTGCGACACCGCACACAAGATCGGCACGGCCGACAGCTGGAACACCCGCATCGAAACGGTCGAAAGCAAAGGCATCCAGGCCATCGCCGATGCCGTGCTCAAAATGTGGTTTACGCCTGCCTTCCACGCGGACCGTGTCGCCGAGCTCGACGGCTACTGGAACATGATGACCCGGCAAGCCGTCGCCGGCTATATCGGCACCTGCGCCGCGGTGCGCGATGCCGATTTCACCGAGGCCGCGCAGGGGATCGCGGTACCCACGCTTTGCGTCGTTGGCGACCAGGACGGCTCGACGCCGCCGGATCTCGTCCGCTGGCTGGCCGATCTGATCCCAGGCGCACATTTCGAAATCATTCGTGACGCCGCGCACATCCCTTGCGTCGAACAGCCCAAGGCGCTGACCACCCTGATCCGCGATTTCGTCGCGGCGCTTCCCCTGAGAAAGCAGACCCATGGATGAACTGCCCAAAAACGAAACCAGATACCAGACCGGGCTGACCGTCAGGCGCTCGGTGCTCGGCGACCCGCATGTTGATCGCAGCGAGGATGCCGTCACCGATTTCGACCGGCCGTTCCAGGAGCTGATCACCGAGGCAGCCTGGGGCACTGTGTGGACGCGTCCGGGCTTCAGCAGGCGCGAACGCTCGATCGTGACGCTGGCACTGCTGGCCGCCCTTGGCCATGATGAAGAGGTCGCCATGCATGTGCGCGCCACCGCCAACACCGGTGCGTCGCGCGACGATATCTGCGAAGCGTTCCTGCATGTCGCGATCTATGCCGGCGTGCCGGCCGCCAACCGCGCCTTCAGGATCGCCAAGGAGGTGTTTTCGGAAATGGACGGAAGCAGGGCTGGCCATGCCAGCTGATGCCGGCTCGAACCGCAGGCCCGAGAGCGGCGCCTTCTTCCAGCGCGACCGCGGCTGGCATCCGCCGGCGCTGACGCCCGACTACAAGACGTCAGTGCTGCGCTCGCCGCAAAAGGCGCTGCTGGCCTTCGACAACACGGCTTCGGAAATCACCGGTCCGGTGTTCGGCCACGCCATGCTGGGCGAACTCGACAATGACCTGATCCACAATTTCGCAAAGCCCGGAGAGAGCGCCATCGGCGAGCGTATCATCGTCTATGGCCGCGTGCTCGACGAGCGCGGCCAGGGCGTCTCAGGCGCGCTGCTCGAATTCTGGCAGGCCAATTCAGGCGGCCGCTACCGCCACAAAAAGGACGGCTATCTCGCGCCGCTCGATCCGAATTTCGGCGGCTGCGGCCGCACCATCACCGATGCCGATGGCGGTTATGCCTTTCGCACGGTGAAGCCAGGTCCCTATCCCTGGCCGAACGGGCCCAATGACTGGCGGCCGTCGCACATCCATTTCTCGGTGTTCGGCCACGGCTTCGCACAGCGGCTGATCACCCAGATGTATTTCGAGGGCGACCCGCTGATCTGGCGATGCCCGATCGTGCGCGGTATCCGCGACAAGGCGGCGATTGAGACGCTGGTCGCCGCGCTCGACATGCAGGCGACGATCCCGTTCGACGCGCGCGCCTACAAGTTCGACATCGTGTTGCGCGGACGCCGCGCCTCGCTGTTCGAAAACCGTCCGGAGGGCAATTGATGGCGCAATCGCTGACCCGGCTGAAGGAGAGCCCGTCGCAGACCGCCGGGCCCTACGTGCATATCGGGCTGACGCCGAATTTCGGTGGTATCGGCGGCGTCTACCCGACAGACTTGGGCGCCACGATGCTCAACGACAACGCCAAGGGCGACCGCATCGGTTTGCGCATTCGCGTGCTCGACGGCACCGGCACGCCGCTCAGGGATGCGTTGATCGAAATCTGGCAAGCGGATGCCAATGGCTTCTACAATTCGCCGGCCGAATTGCGCGGCGATGCCGATCCGGATTTTCAGGGCTGGGGCCGTCAGCCGACCGACATGGAAACCGGCCTGTGCAGTTTTCAGACGATCAAGCCGGGACGCGTGCCGTATGGCGACGGGCGGCTGATGGCGCCGCATATCAGCTTGTGGATCGTCGCGCGCGGCATCAATATCGGCCTACATACGCGGCTCTATTTCTCAGACGAGGCCAAGGCCAATGCCGAGGATCCGATCCTGGCCCGCATCGAGCACAAGGTGCGAGTGCCGACGCTGATCGCCGAGCGGCAAGGCGACAACTATATTTTCGACGTCCATCTCCAGGGGGAGAAGGAAACGGTCTTCTTCGACATCTGACGGTCAGGGAACAGAGATATGACCGTATCGCCCTTCGACCATCCGCTGCTTTCCGGCCTGCTCGGCGACGAGGAGGCGGCTCGGCATTTTTCGGTCGACGCGGAAATCGCCGCCATGCTCGATTTCGAGCGCGCGCTGGCGCAAGCGGAAGCCGAAAGCGGGATTATCGGCACGGATGCCGCCGCGGCGATTATACCTGTCCTGTTGTCATACAAGCCGGACACCGCGCGGCTGCGGGCCGGTGTGGCGAAGGATGGCGTGATCGTGCCCGAACTGGTGCGCCAGTTGAAGGCAGCGGTCGGCGCGCCGCACGACGCCGGCGTGCATTTCGGCGCAACCAGCCAGGACGTCATCGACACTGGCCTGGTGCTTCGGCTGCGCCGGCTCATTGAACATCTCGACCTGCTGCTGACTGAAAACATTTTGCGGCTGGTGGGGCTGGAAGAACGTTTTGGCAGCCGTGCATTGACAGCGATGACGCGCATGCAGCCGGCGATCCCAATTCAGGCGTCGGATCGCGTGGCGGTGTGGCGCACGCCGCTGCAACGGCATCAGCAGAGACTGTCGGAGCAATCCAAGCGTCTGCTCGTGGTGCAGTTTGGCGGCGCCGCCGGCACGCTGGAGAAGCTGGGCGACAAAGGACCTGCGGTGCGCGCGGCCCTTGCCGCAAAGCTCGGCCTTGGCGACGCGCCGCAATGGCACAGCCAGCGGGATGCGCTGGCCGAATTCGCCGGGCTGCTATCGCTCATCACCGGCAGTCTCGGCAAGTTCGGCCAGGACGTTGCGCTGATGGCGCAAGGTGGAACCGACATCAAGCTGTCCGGCGGCGGCGGCTCGTCGGCCATGCCGCACAAGCAGAACCCGGTGAAGGCGGAAGTGCTGGTGACGCTGGCGCGCTTCAACGCCACCCAGCTTTCCGGCATGCACCAGGCGCTGGTGCATGAGCAGGAGCGCTCCGGTGCTGCCTGGACGCTGGAATGGCTGCTCTTGCCGCAAATGGCGATAGCGACCGCGGCTGCGCTACGGCTCGCCGCCGAACTCGCCGGACAGATCGAAAGCCTGGGACACTGATGCGCACAAAGATCGTCATTGTCGGCTCCGGACCGTCCGGGCTGCTGCTTGGCCAGCTTCTCGGCACCATTGGCGTCGAGACGGTGATCCTCGAACGTTCGAGCCGGGAGCATGTGCTTGGCCGGGTGCGGGCAGGGGTGCTCGAACAAGGCACCGTCGAGTTGCTTGAAGAGGCGGGCGCAGCTGTAAGGCTGCATGCCGAAGGCCTGCTGCATGCCGGCATCTCGCTTGCGTTCGGCGGCGGCCTGCACCGGCTCGACCTCACGGCACTGACCGGCGGCAAGCATGTCACCGTCTATGGTCAGACCGAAGTGACGCACGATCTGATGGACAAGCGCGAGGCGGCCGGGCTGACCACCGTCTATGAGGCGGCCAACGTCGCGCTGCATGGTTTCGATGGCGAAGCGCCTTACGTCACCTACGGGAAGGACGGCGTCGGCCATCGCATCGACTGCGACTTCATCGCCGGCTGCGATGGCTATCACGGCGTCAGCCGCAAATCGGCGCCTGGGCAGGCGCTGAAAACCTTCGAGCGGACCTATCCCTTCGGCTGGCTCGGCGTGCTGGCCGAAGTGCCGCCGGCCGATCACGATCTGGTCTACGCCAACCATGAGCGGGGCTTTGCGCTGTGCTCGATGCGTTCGACGCATCGCAGCCGCTACTATGTGCAGGTCGCGGCTGACGAACAGGTCGACGCCTGGAGCGACGGTCGCTTCTGGGACGAGTTGCGCAGTCGCCTGCCGGAACAGACCGCAGCCGCCGTCGTTACCGGCCCGTCCTTCGAAAAATCGATCGCGCCGCTGCGCTCCTTCGTCGCCGAACCGATGCGCTTCGGCCGGCTGTTCCTGGTCGGCGACGCCGCCCATATCGTGCCGCCGACGGGCGCCAAGGGGCTCAACCTCGCCGCCAGCGACGTGCGCTATCTCTTTGCCGGGCTTCGCGAATTCTATCTGGACAAGTCGCCGGCCGGGCTCGACGCCTATTCAGCCAAAGCGCTGGCTCGGGTGTGGAAGGCGGTGCGCTTCTCCTGGTGGATGACGACGATGCTGCACCGCTTTCCCGATACGGGCGAGTTCGGCCAGCGCATCCAGGAAGCCGAGCTCGACTATCTCGTGCATTCGCAGGCGGCGTCGACCGCGCTGGCGGAGAACTATGTCGGTTTGCCCTATTAAGGGCAGTGCGATCTCAAACCCGTTCGAGCGCCACTGCGATGCCCTGGCCGACGCCGATGCACATGGTGGCGAGCGCATAGCGGGCGCCGCGCTCGCGCAGTTCCAGTGCCGCGGTGCCAGTGATACGCGCGCCCGACATGCCCAAGGGATGACCAAGCGCGATGGCGCCGCCATTCGGATTAACGTGCTCCGCGTCCTCGGAGATGCCGAGTTGGCGGAGCACGGCGATGCCTTGGGAGGCGAAAGCTTCGTTGAGCTCGATGACATCGAATTGCTGCGGTGTCAGGCCGAGGCGGGCGCAGAGCTTTTGTGTCGCCGGGGCAGGGCCGATGCCCATGATGCGTGGCGCCACGCCGGCAGCAGCGCCGCCGAGGACGCGGGCGATCGGCGTCAGGCCGTATTTTTTCACAGCCGCTTCGGAGGCGATGATCAGCGCTGCCGCGCCGTCATTGACGCCGGACGCGTTGCCGGCGGTGACGGTGCCGCCCTGGCGGAACGGCGTCGGCAATTTGGCTAGCGACTCGACCGTGGTGCCGGCGCGGGGATGCTCATCCTTCGATACGATAATCGCATCGCCCTTTTTCTGTGGGATCGTCACCGGGGTAATCTCCTTCGCCAGCCGGCCATTGGCCTGTGCCGCGACGGCCTTGTCCTGGCTGCGCACGGCAAAGGCGTCCTGGTCGGCGCGCGACACTGAAAAATCCTCGGCGACGTTCTCGCCGGTCTCCGGCATGGAATCGACGCCATACTGTTTCTTCATCAGCGGGTTGATGAAACGCCAGCCGATGGTGGTGTCGTGGATCTCGGCATGGCGCGAAAAGGCGGTCTCGGCCTTGGGCATGACGAAGGGGGCGCGGCTCATCGATTCGACGCCGCCGGCGATCATCAACTCGGCTTCGCCCGCCTTGATGGCGCGGGCGGCGATGGTGAGCGCGTCCATGCCGGACCCGCAGAGGCGATTGACGGTCGAGCCTGACACTTCCTGCGGCAATCCGGCGAGCAGGAGCGACATGCGCGCGACATTGCGATTGTCCTCGCCGGCCTGGTTGGCGCAGCCATAGACGACGTCGTCGATGGCCTGCCAGTCGATGCCGGAATTGCGCTCGACCAGCGCCTTCAGCGGAATGGCGCCGAGATCGTCGGCCCGCACCGACGACAGCGAGCCGCCGAAACGGCCGATCGGGGTGCGGATGTAATCGCAGATGAATGCCTCGGTCATGTCATGCAGCCTTTTCTTTTCCGCTTCCCTCATGCGCCGCCTTGGTGCGGGCCTGCAGGTCACGCAATGTCGTCAGCTCGAGTTCCGTCGGCGCCGGCGTTTCGTCAAGCGCCTCGGCGAACTTTACGATCCAGCCGCAGCTGTCCTGCACCTGCTGCCGCGTCACGCCGGGATGCAGCGACACCACGGTGAATTCCTTGCTCATCGGGTCGGGCTTCCAGATGGCGAGGTCGGTGATCAGCAGCGTCGGTCCAGCGGTGTCGATGCCTAGGCGCTGGCGGTGATCGCCCCCATCGCCATGGCCGAAGGAGGTGAAGAAGTCGATCTTCTCGACCATGCCGCGCTTGGACTGCGCCATGGTGATGTAGATCTCCTTCGACGAGGTGGCGATCTCCGGCGCGCCGCCGCCGCCGGGCAGGCGGGTCTTGGGATGCGCATAGTCGCCGATGATGGTGGTGTTGATGTTGCCGAACTTGTCGAGCTGGGCGGCACCGAGGAAACCGATCGAAATGCGGCCGCCCTGCAGCCAGTAACGAAACATCTCCGGCACCGAGACGGTCGTGACGGCGGTGTCGCAAAGTTCGCCGTCACCGATCGACAGCGGCAAAACATCGGGCGCGGTGCCGATGGTGCCGCTTTCATAGATCAGCGTGATGTCGGGCGCATGCGTCAGCCGCGCGACGTTGCAGGCGGCTGACGGCGCGCCAATGCCGACGAAGCAGACATCGTCGTTTTTCAGGGCTCGGCTGGCGGCAATCGTCATCATCTCATTGGGAGTAAAGCCGCTCATCCCGCGCTCCTCAGATGCTTTACGCGGCCGGCGAAATCGTCCGCCGTGCGATCGAGGACATTGGCCTGCATCCAGGTCTGGAATTTTTCACGGTCGGCGGCGATGTCGTCCCATTCGAGATAGGCGGCGTTGTCCCTGGCATAGTAGCCGTGCGTGTAGGAGGGATGCGAACCGCCTGATACCACCGAGATCGCAGCGATGGTCCAGCGCGGCAGCACGGTGAGGTTGGGATGCAGGTCGTCGAAATTGTCGACGACTTCCTCTACCGTCACCACGGCGCGCTTGGCCGCGAGCACCGCTTCCTTCTGGATGCCGATAATGCCTTCGACCAGAACATTGCCTTTTTTGTCGGCCTTCTGAGCGTGGATGAAGGTCACGTCCGGTCGGATGGAAGGAACGGCGGCAAGCACCTCGCCGGTGAACGGGCAGGTGACCGAGCGGATGTTGGGATTGACTGCCGCCAGCCCGGCGCCGCGATAGCCGCGGAAAACCGCGCAGGGCAGGCCGGCCGCGCCCGCCTCATAGGCGTTGGCCATGCCGGCATGGCTGTGCTCCTCGATCTCGATCGCCCGGGGAAAGCCGTTCTCGATGGCATCGCGGGCGCGGCGCAGCAGGCCGACGCCGGGATTGCCGACATAGGAGAAGATGATCTTCTTCGCCATGCCCATGCCGATCATCTGGTCGTAGATCAGGTCGGGGGTCATTCGGATGAGGGTGAGGTCGCGAAAGCCCTGGCGGATCGCCTCATGCGCCGCCGCCGTCGGGATCAGATGGGTGAAGCCTTCGAAGGCGACCGTGTCGCCATCGTGCAGGTTCTCCGCCACGGCCTGTTTGAGGCGCAGGAATTTGACCATCGCAGAAAACTCCAAAAGTTCGTATTGCGAACATTTGTTTTGTATGAGATATTTTTACATCGCGCCGCCGAGACGAGTCAAGGCGGCGCATTGTCTTGCGGAGGCCGCATGGAGGACGAGGCAACGACGCGCGACCATGTCGGCTCGCTGGAGCGCGGCCTTGCAGTCATGGAGATACTGGCCAGGCATCCGGCGGGCTTGACACTGACCGAAATGGCGGAGGAGGCGGGGCTGACCCGCGCCGGCGCGCGTCGCTTCCTGCTGACGCTGACCGCCACCGGCTATGCCACGCAATCCGGCCGGCAGTTTTCGCTATCGCCGCGCCTGCTCACCATCGTGCGCTCTTGGCTCGGCGGCGCCTCGCTGTGGACATTCGCGGCATCCATCATGCGCGACGTCGCGGGCCAGTTCGACGAGGCCTGTAACGCGGCGGTGCTGTCGGGCGAGGAAGTCGTCTATGTCGCGCGCATTCCTGGCCGCCGCATCCTCAGCGTTTCGCTCGATGTCGGCACCAGGCTGCCGGCGCATTGCACCTCGATGGGGCGCGTCCTGCTTGCGGGGCTGGGCGCGGATGAGCTGAAGGCCTTCCTTGCAGAAGCCAAGATCGAACGGCGGACGCCGAAGACGATCACCAGCCGCGCCGCGCTGGCCAAGGCCATCGACGCGGCGAGGGCGGATGGCTTTGCCGTCGTCGATGAAGAGCTGGAGCTCGGCCTGCGCTCGATCGCCGTGCCGATCTGTGACCGCGCGGGCAAGACCGTCGCGGCGATCAACGTCTCGACCCAGTCGGCGCGGTTCTCCGTCGAGGCGATGGAGCGGGATATCCTGCCGGCGCTGGGGAAGGCCAAGCGACGGATCGAGGAATTTTTCTTCGTGTGAGCGCAAGGCTAATCGCCTGAGGGAAGCGCTGCCCCCGCTCTGTCTCGGAGACGGGACGCCCTGCGCGGTTCGCGTCGCCATGCGAACAAACGATGCCCGGGGCACCTCCTGAGCACAACGCATATGCGTGAATCCAAATATATCGTTGACGTCGCCCTTCAACTCCAATATCGAACAGGACTATACAGGTTTACTGAACAGGTACCCATATGAAGCGGCGCGCGGTTCAACTGTCTCCCGGCACGGGCAAGCCCGAGCAGATCGCCACCGTTCTCGAACATGAGATCCGCTCCGGCGTGCTTGGCTTCGGCGACCGCCTGCAAAGCGAGAACGAACTCGTCCAGCGCTTTTCCGTCAGCCGCAACACGGTCCGCAAGGGCCTCGAGGAGTTGTCCAGCCGTGGGCTGATCACGACCAAGGTCGGCATCGGCTCCTTCGTCACTTTCGACGGCAAGCCGGTCGATGACAGCATTGGCTGGTCGCGGGCGCTGGCCAATGCCGGCGCCAATGCCGAGACGCGGACGCTGCGGCTTGAAGTGATCGAGGATGCCGATCTTGCCGCGCTGCTTGGCATCGAAAGCCCGTTCTTCATCGCCGTCGACCGGGTGCGCACCAATGCTAGCGACGGCCATGCGATCTCCATCGAACGCAGCCGCCTGCCGCTGTCGCCCGAACTGGAGGACGTGCCGCTGCGCGGTCTGCGCGAAGGCTCGCTGCACCAGACGCTGCGCGGCGCCGGCCTCATCCCAGACCATGGCGAGGAATGGGTCGGCATCGAGATGCTGAATGCCGAAGACGCCGCCATTCTCGGCTGCCCGCAAGGCACGCCGTTCCTGCGCGGACGCCGGCTGACGCGTGCGGCCGACGACCGGCCGATCGAATATGTAACCAGCCTGCTCAACCCGGCGCATTTCGCGCTGCATATGAGGTTTTGAGCGATGCCGGACAGAACCATTCTCGATCGCGCCATGGGCGCGCTTGTCGGGGGCGCGCTGGGCGATGCGCTCGGCATGCCGACACAGCTTCTGTCGCCGGCGCGGATCGCCGAGCTATACGGCCATGTCGAGGATTTCGTGGCGCCCTTCGCCGACCATCCGGTGTCGAAGGGGCTCGTGGCCGGCACCGTCACCGACGACACCGAACAGGCGCTGCTGCTCGGCCGCATTCTGGTCGAATCCGGCGACCGCTTCGACCATGCGCGCTGGGTCAACGCGCTGCTCGACTGGGAGCGCGAGGTCAAGGCGCGCGGCAGCTATGACCTGCTGGGACCATCGACCAAGCGCGCCATCGACGCCATCAATGACGGCGTGCCGGCGGAAGAGGCGGGAAGCCGGGGCGACACCAATGGCGCGGCCATGCGCATCGCGCCGGTCGGCATCATGATGCCGCTGGAACCGCTCGACGCTTTCGTCGCCAAGGTGGCCGAAACTTGCCGTGCCACGCACAACACCTCGATCGCCATCGCTTCGGCCGCAGCAGTTGCCGCCGCCGCCAGCCACGGCGTCGCCGGTGGCGACTGGCGTGCCGCTTCCGACAGCGCGGTAGCAGCCGCGCGGCGAGGCGCCCGGCTCGGACATTGGGTGACTGGTGGCGATATCGCCGCGCGTATCGCCTGGGCGCAGGAGCTCGTGCGCGGCAAGACCATGCGGGATGCGATCGGGCTCATCACCGATCTCGTCGGCACCGGTGTGGCCAGCCAGGAGTCCGTGCCGGCAGCTTTCGCCGTGCTTGAAGTCGCGCAGGGCGATCCCTGGCAAGCGGCAATCATCAGCGCCAATCTCGGCGGCGACACCGACACGATCGGCGCGATTGCCTCAGGCATGGCCGGCGCCTGCGTCGGCTTTTCGCAACTGCCGCAACAACACATTGCCGGGCTCGTCGGCATAGATATGGGGGAGGTGCGCTCGCTTGTCGAAGACCTCGTCGCGGCGCGCACCGCAAAGGCCAGCAAGGATGCCGCGGCATGAGTGGGCGTCTGGTCCATATCGGCAGCGCCGTCGTCGACTATGTCTACCGCATCGACGCCTTGCCGGCGCCGGGCTGCGAGAAGACCGCGTCGAGCTTTGCGCAGGTCGCCGGCGGCGGCTTCAACATGATGGTCGCGGCCAGCCGCACCGGCATGACGGTGGTGTTCGGCGGCCAGCTCGGCAGCGGACCGAATGGCGATTTTTTGCGCGCCGCGTTTGCGGCCGAAGGCATCATAACGCTGACGTCGCCATCGCCGGTCATGGACAGCGGCAATTGCGTCGCCATGATCTCCGGGGATGCCGAGCGCACCTTCGTGTCGTGGCCCGGTGCGGAGAGCATTCTCAGCCTCGAGATGATGAGGCCCGTGGTGGTCGCGCCTGATGATTGGGTGTTCACGTCGGGCTATACGCTTAGCTATTCCGGCAGCCGCGACGCGCTGACCGACTGGATCGAGGCGCTGCCAGAAAACATTCCCTTCGTTTTCGATCCAACGCCGGTCATCGCGGATATCCCACGTCCCATCCTGTCGCGGGTGCTTGCCCGTACGACATGGCTGAGCTGCAACATGACGGAAGCGGTCGAGATCGCTGGGCAAGGCGATGTCGAGGCACTCGCCGCCCGGCTGCTCGCCGACCACTGCCCAAAGGCCGAAGGCGTCGTTATCCGCGCCGGCGCCAAGGGCTGTTTCGTGAGGTTGGTCAATGGCGAGACGCAGACCATTGCCGGCTTCAAGGTCGATGCCATCGACACCAATGGCGCCGGCGACACCCATATCGGCGGTTTGGTCAGTGCACTCTCGCGCGGCGTGCATCCCTTCGAGGCGGCGCGCTATGCCAATGCGGCGGCAGCACTTTCCGTCACCCGCCATGGCGGCTCATCGGCGCCGACCGACAGCGAGATCCAGACTTTCCTGAGCCAGGCCGCCACGGGCGAGCCGGGCCAGAACCAGAAGGCCCATCAGACAGCCTGACCCGCCAAGCGGGCAAACAAGAGAGGAACGAACATGCGCATGCCAAGACTGACTGCCCTGCTGACGGCGACCGCCGTCATCACCTCCGCGCTCACGCTGGCCGCCAGTGCCGCCGAAGTGCATGTGCTCAACTGGAAGGGCTACGGCGCCGACGAGCCGTGGGCGATCGAAGCCTTCGAAAAGGCGACCGGCAACAAGGTCGTCAACGACTTCTTCAATTCCGAACAGGAAATGCTGACCAAGATCCGCACCAATCCGGGCCTCTATGACGTGGTCATGATCAACGCCGCCTTCAACGATCAGGCGATGGCGGAAAAGCTGATCCAGCCGATCGATACCTCCAAGCTGCCGAACTATGCCGACATCAGCAAGGACAAGGCGCAATCGCCGATGCTCGACCATGACGGCAAGGTCTATGGCGTGCCGTGGGTGTGGGGCCTGACGGCGCTGGCTATCAACGAAAAGTCCTTCGACAAGCCACCGACCTCGATCGCCGAAATGTGGGACCCAGCGCATAAGGGCCGGGTCGTCATTCGCGACGACGCTGTCGAAGCGGTGCAGTTCGGCGCCATCGCCACCGGCCAGAACATCAACGACATCAAGGATATGGACGCGGTCAAGACCAAGCTGACCTCGCTGATGCCGCAGATCAAGACCTTCTGGAGCTCGGAGAACGACTGGAACCAGATGGTCGCCTCCAACCAGATCGACATCGGCACCTATTGGAGCGGCTCGGCCGATCGCGCCAAGACCCACTTCAAGCTGCCGGTCTCGCTGGTCGTTCCGCAGGAAGGCGCCGTCGCCTGGCTCGACGCGTTCTCGATCCCGGTGGGCTCGAAGAATGTCGAAGGTGCGCAGGCCTTCATCAACTGGATGATCGATCCGAAATTCTATGTCGAATGGGTCACCAAGGTCGGCGCTCCGGTGTCGGCCAACACCAAGGCGGTGGAAGCGCTGCCTGAAGACTCCTTCAACCGCAAGGTGATGGGCGATCCCGAGGTGGCCAAGCGCATCCAGTTCCAGGCGCCGATCACCGACGCGCAGCGCGAGGCCTATCTGGCGCTGTGGCAGCAGCTCAAAGTCGACGTGAAGTAACGCTCACGTCCGGACCAGCCGGCGGTTGGCGCCGGCTGGCCCTTCAATCCTGGGGAGGAGGGTATCATGGCAGTACAGGGTGCGGTCGCGTCGCGCAGCGGGCTGAGATCGGCCCTGCCGCTGCTGGCGCCGGCCTATCTCTGGCTGACGGTGGCGATCTTCCTGCCGCTCTCGGCCATGGTATTCTTCTCCTTCATGACCGACCTGCCGCTGTCGGGAAAGCCGTGGGCGTTCACCCTTGGCAATTACGCCGCCTTCTTCTCGCAGAGCCTGTACCTGACGCTGCTGCTGGCTTCGCTTCGGCTCGGCCTTGAGGTGACGCTCTGGTGCGTCGTCATCGGCTATCCCGCGGCCTATGTGCTGGCCAAGGTGCTGAAGGGGCGCAGCCGCGAGGCGATCTTCCTGCTGGTCATCTTGCCGTTCTGGTCGAACGGGCTGGTGCGCATCTTCTCCTGGGCGATGGTGCTGCGCGAGGGCGGCATCCTCGACACGGCGCTCAACGCCGTGCTGCCGTTCAATATCAACATCGACCTGATGTATTCCTACCCCGCAGTCATCATCGGCCTGGTGCACTCCTACGTGCCCTACATGGTGCTGACCTGTTACCTCACTTTGCAGGCCATCGACGACTCGCTGATCGAGGCCGGACGTTCGCTGGGCGCCTCGCGGCTGCAGGTGCTGAAGCGGGTGATCATCCCGCTGTCTATGCCCGGCCTGGTGGCAGGTGCTGCACTGATCTTCGTGCCGGTCGTCGGCTCGTTCATGGAGCCGCGCATTCTCGGCGGCCGCACCGGCACGTTCTATGGCACGGTGATCGAGGACCAGTTCGTCGCCGTCTTCAACTGGCCGCTGGGGGCGGCGCTTTCCTTCATCCTGCTGGCGGTGGTGCTGGTGATCCTGGCGGTTGCCTCGCCGGTGCTGCGGAGGGCTGCTTGATGATGACGACCCGCATAATCGAAGGACTAGGCCGCTTCTACATCGGACTGCTGCTCGTCTTCCTCTATCTGCCGATCATCATCATGGCGCTGATGTCGTTCAACGTCTCGCCCTTCTACCAATTGCCGTTCGAATGGACGACGGAATGGTATGCCTCGCTCTGGCAGAACGACCAGCTGATCGCGGCGACCTGGAACAGCCTCGAGATCGCGGTCATCACCACGCTCATCTCAGTGGTGCTTGGCTCGGCCGCTTCGCTGGCGCTCTTCCGCTACGACTTCCGCGGCAAGAAAGTGCTGCAGGCGCTGCTGTTTCCGCCGATCGCCATTCCGTGGCTGATCACCGGCACGGCGATGCTGATCTTCTTCTTCGGCGTCGGCATTGGCCGCGGCCTGTTAGCCATCCTGCTCGGCCATGTGGCGCTGGCGCTGCCCTATGTCATCGTCGTCGTCTCGGCCCGGCTGCAGACTTTTGCACCGGAGCTGGAAGAGGCGGCGCGCTCGCTCGGCGCCAACCAGTGGCAGGTGACCGCGCGTGTGACGCTGCCGTGGATCATGCCCGGCGTCATTGCCGGCGGCTTGTTCGCATTTGCCGTGTCGTTCGACCAGTTTGTCGTCTCCTACTTCCTGGCGACGCCGGGGCAGACGACGCTGCCGGTCGAAATCTACGCCGCGATCCGCAAGGGGTTCACGCCCGAGATCAACGCGGTCTCGACCATCATCATTGTCGTGTCGATGGCGCTGATGCTGTTCACGGCGCGCTTCTTCAAATTCGGCGGAGAGAAATAATGGCCGGCGTGCAGGTATCGAACGTCTCCCGCAGTTTTGGCGCGCACAAGGCGCTGGACCACGTCTCCATCGATTTCGCCGATGGCGGTTTCTATGGGCTGCTTGGCCCCTCGGGCAGCGGCAAGACCACGCTGCTCAGGCAAATCGCCGGCTTCGACTTTCCCGACTCCGGCCGCATCGCCATTGGCGGCGAGAGCGTCGAACGGGTGCCGGTCGAAAAGCGGCGCATCGGCATGGTGTTCCAGAACTATGCGCTGTTTCCCAATATGAGCGTCGCCGATAATGTCGCCTTCGGCCTGTCGGTGCGCGGCGAAACGAAAGCGACGATCGCCACCGAAGTGCAGCGCGCGCTCGATCTGGTTCAGCTCGGCAAGCTCGGCGAGCGCCGGCCGCACCAGCTCTCCGGCGGCCAACGCCAGCGTGTGGCGCTGGCGCGCGCCATCGTCACCAAGCCGCGCGTGCTGTTGCTCGACGAGCCGCTCGGCGCGCTCGACAAGGCGCTGCGCGTCGACATGCAGATCGAGCTGAAGCGCATCCAGCGCGAGATCGGCATCACCACCATCTTCGTCACCCACGACCAGGAAGAGGCGCTGACGATGAGCGACCGCATCGGCATATTGCGGGACGGCAGGCTCGTGCAGGAAGGGCCGCCGGAGGAAATCTACGACCGGCCGAAGAGCGAATTCGCCGCCACCTTCCTTGGCGACGCAAACATTTTTCGCGGCGATGCGACCGGCAACGGCATCCGGCTGCCTGACGGCACGGCGATCGCCGCCGGGGTGGGTGATCGGCTTGCCGCCGGTACGAAGGCCAGCTGCGCCGTGCGTCCCGAACGCATTCGCATCGCGACCGATGCCGGGGTTGCGGATGCGGCCAATGCCAACGCTCTGAAGGGCCAGATCTCCAAGCGCATTTTCGCCGGCAACAACAGCACCTATTTCGTCGAGCGTGCCGGCCAGACGTTGAAAGTCATCGTCCAGAATACCGGCAGTGACCGGCTGGCCGAGGGCCAGAATGTAATGCTCAGCTGGTCGCCGGAAAGCACCGTGCTGATTGCCGCAAACTAGTTCGCACCGTCACCCCGGCATGGTTCTGATGGGAATTGATGGAGCGGACCTTGGCTGATGGGCCGGCCATGGCGTTATATCCTGTCGTCCAAGGGAGGAATGGATGGCAGGCCAGGGTTTCGAGCCGGATGTGAGGGTTCGCACCAGCGAATACCGGATCGGTTGCATCGGCGCCGGCATGATCATGGCCGAATGCCATCTTGCCGCCTATGCGCAGGCCGGTTTCCCAGTCGTCGCCATCGCCTCGCGCACCAAGACCAGCGCCGAGAAGGTGGCGAAGCGCTGGAGCATTGCGACCGTCCACGACACACCGGAACAGCTGATCGAGGATTCTGAGGTCGAGATCGTCGACCTTGCCTTTCCGCCCGACCAGCAGCCGGCGCTGATCCGCCATGCGCTGAAGCAGCCTCACATCAAGGCGATCCTGGCGCAGAAGCCACTGGCGCTGTCGGTCGATGAAGCCGTGAAGCTGCGCGACGAGGCAGCCAAGTCAGGCAAGATCCTCTCGGTCAACCAGAACATGCGCTACGACCAGTCGATGCGCGTCCTGAAGCAGATCATCGACAGCGGCGCGCTGGGCGACATCGTCTTTGCGCAGATCGACATGCATGCGATCCCGCACTGGCAGACTTTCCTTCAGGACTACGACCGGCTGACGCTCGCCAATATGAGCGTGCATCATCTGGACGTGCTGCGCTTCCTGTTCGGCGATCCCTCGGAAATCACCACGCTGACGCGCAAGGATCCGCGCACGACATTCGACCATTCAGACGGCATCACCGTCTCGACGCTGCGCTTTCCCTCCGGCGTGCTCGCCGTGTCGCTGGAGGATGTCTGGTCCGGACCGCGCCAGGAGGGCTATGAGGACGACCAGCACATCAACTGGCGCGTCGACGGCACCAAGGGTGTCGCCAAAGGCACGATCGGCTGGCCGAAAGGCGTGGCCTCGACGCTGACCTATGCGTCGACCAAGACGACCGGCGGCGAATGGGTCAGCCCGAGCTGGGACACGATGTGGTTCCCGCATGCCTTCATCGGCGTGATGGAGCAATTGCAGCATGCGGTGAAGACAGGCGCGCCGCCGGCGCTCTCCGTCGCCGATAACGTCAAGACAATGGCACTGGTCGAGGCGGGCTACCGCTCGATGGCGCAAGGCCGCACCGTCAAACTGTCCGAGATATCGATCGACTGAACATGCCGCCGAATAGTGTGGCGGCTGAATCGCTTACCGGGAGGAGTTCACATCATGATGCAGGCAGGTATCTTCACCGGCTATTTCCCCTATGAGCTCGCGGAGGCCGCCCGCCGCATCCGTGCACTCGGCTTCAACACAGTGCAGCTCGACATGCATTTCAGGGATGTCGATCTCACGGCCGGGCAGATCACCGGGGACAAGGCGAGGACAGTGCGCGACACGTTTCGCGACCACAATCTGCCGGTCTGCTGCATCTCGGGCTACACCAACATCATCCATCCCGACAAATCCGAGCGCGAGAAGCGCGTCGGCTATCTCAAGGAAATCATCCGCAATGCGCGCGACTTCGGCTCGCCCTACGTGATCTCGGAGACCGGCACCTACAACACCGAATCCGACTGGGTGCATCATCCCAAAAACAAGACCGAGGAAGGCTTCGAGGAATGCCGCAAGGTGATCTCGGATCTTGCCCAGACGGCTTACGACCATGGCGCGGTGTTCCTGCTCGAAACCTATGTCAACAATGTCGTCGGTTCGGTCGAGGAGACGGTCAAAATGTTCGCGCAGGTCGACCATCCGGGCCTCGGCCTGCTGATGGATCCGACCAATTATTTCGAGGCGCACAATATCGACCGCATGGACCAGGTGCTGAACCAGGTGTTCGACACGCTGGCCGACAAGATCCGCATCGCGCACGCCAAGGACGTCAAGCGCTCAGGCAGCGACAAGACCGAGAAGCATGCCGATATCGGCGACGCGGACGCGCATGAGGGGCTGACCTTCCGCGGCGTCGGCGAGATCGAGCTGCCGGCGCCCGGGCTGGGATCGCTGAATTACGATCTCTATCTGCAGCGGCTCAGTGAGAAGCACCCGAACATCCCTGTTATCATCGAGCATCTGACCGAGGACGACGTGCCGCGGGCGAAAACATTTCTCGACGGGAAGTTCCGCGCCAACGGGCTTTGAGGTAGGCGAGACGGTGATGGCGACGGCGGCCAAGACAAAGCGCGATTACGGCCTGGTCGGCGAAAGCACCCGCCGGGCGATCGAGACCGGGCTGGCCTCGGCCGAGTGGTATCACACCGACGTGCCGCGCAAGGCAATGAAGGAAATGATGCAGCGCTCCGACGGGCCGGCGATCCGCGATACAGTGATTTGGATCGCAGCCATCCTGGGCTCGGCCGCCGGCATCGTGTGGTTCTGGGGCACGTGGTGGGTGGTGCCGTTCCTGCTCGTCTATGGCGTGCTCTATGGATCGTCGAGCGATTCGCGCTGGCACGAATGCGGCCATGGCACCGCCTTCCGCACACGCTGGATGAACGATGCGATCTACGAAATCGCCAGCTTCATGGTGGTGCGCAATCCGGTGCAATGGCGCTGGAGCCATGCGCGGCATCACACCGACACGATCATCGTCGGCCGTGACGCCGAGATCGCGGTAATGCGGCCGCCAAATCTGGTCAAGGCGGCGCTTGCCTTCACCGGCATTCTCGATTTCCGTTATTCGCTGCCGATCCTGGCGCGCCAGGCGTTGGGCAAGCTGTCGGACGACGAAAAGAGCTACATTCCTGAGACCGAACAGGGCAAGGCCATCACGGCGGCGCGCTGGCATGTCGCCGTGTACGTTGCGACGATCGCCCTCGCGATCGCGCTGGGTTCATGGCTGCCGCTGGTGCTGATCGGCCTGCCGCGCCTCTATGGCAGCTGGCACATGGTGCTGACAGGGTTGCTGCAGCATATCGGCCTGGCCGACAATGTCGTCGACCACCGGCTGAACACGCGCACCGTCTACATGAACCCGGTCAGCCGCTTCATCTACTGGAACATGAATTACCACGTCGAACACCACATGTTCCCGATGGTGCCCTATCATGCGCTGCCAAGACTGCACGAGCTGATCAAGCACGACCTGCCGGTGCCGAACCCGTCGATGTGGCATGCCTATCGCGAGGTCTGGCCGGTGCTGCTGAAGCAGCTGCGGTACGAGGATTATTTCCTCAAGCGCGAATTGCCGCCGACGGCGCGGCCCTATCGCGGTGAATTTCACGAGCTCGATATGTCGGCGGCGGCCGAGTAGCGAATAAACCACCCGCCTTCTATCCGGCCTGTTACGGGGCCGGTAAGGTGACCGGGAAAAGCAACCAGCCAACAGGGACATCCCGATGAGCCGAAAGAGACCGACCGTCGCCGATCTGCGCGCCATGAAGGGCAAGCGCCAGCTGACCATGCTGCGCGTCCTGACCATGGACGAGGCCGAGGCTGCCGAGCGGGCAGGGGTCGATATCGTCTCGGTGCCGCCCGAGCTGGTGCTCAACCCTGAGTATCGCGATGCGGCGCCCAGCCTGTTCACCATGCCGGGCGAGAATTTTTATGAGATCGGCACGGCGGACGATTTCCTGCGCTGGGCGTTCCGGCTCTACAAGGCCGGCGCCGACGCCGTTTATTGCAGCGCCGGTTTCGCCACCGTGAAGCGGCTCGCCGACGACGCGATCCCCGTCATCGGCCATGTCGGCCTCATTCCGTCCCGCGCCACCTGGACCGGCGGCTTCAAGGCCGTCGGCAAGACCGCCGACACCGCCATGCAGATTTTTGAGGCGGTCAAGCAGTATGAGGCCGTTGGAGCTCTCGGCGCCGAGATCGAAGTGGTGCCGATCGAGGTGGCGAAGGCGATCTCGGAACGGACCTCGCTGATCATGCTGTCGATGGGTGCGGGCACCGGCTGCGACGCGCAATATCTGTTTGCCGACGATATTCTTGGCCAGAACCGGGGCCACATGCCGCGCCATTCCAAGGTCTACCGCAACTTCGCCGCCGAGTACGATCGTCTGCAGGCGGAACGCGTCGCGGCGTTTTCCGAGTACGTTGCCGACGTCGATAGCGGCGCCTATCCGGAAGACAGGCATGTCGTGCGCATGGATCCGGCCGAGCTCAGCCTGTTCATGAAACGGGTGGACGCAAAGGGCTAACTACTCGGCCTCCTTGCCGATCATCGCTGCACCTTGCCATGTTCCGTCAGCGAGCATGGCATGGAGCACCTCGGCATCCGTTCCCAGCGGCCGGTCCTCCCTGAGCATCGCTACATGCGCGCGCACCGCGGTATGGACCGCTGCTGTGCCGGGCGCCAGCTTGAGACCGTCGCGCAGGTCCACGGCCTGTGCGGCGGCCATCAGTTCGAAGGCGATCAGCCGTCGCCACAGCGCGATCATCCCGGCGCATTTCGACACGGCAAGCGGCGTCTGCGTGGCGTGGTCCTCTACGCCTTCGGACACGGCCAGGAAATCCAGCATCACCGGATTGGCCTTGTGGCGGATGCCGGCCAGGATTGCCGTTGCGGTCTTTTGCAGCGGCACGAAACCGGCCGAGGCGCCGCCGACCGGTGACAAATATTTTGGCAGGCCGTTGCGGCCGGAGCCGGCGAGCTGGATGAAGCGGGCAACGCTTGCCGCGGCACATTGCGCGATCGCCAGGCCGAGCGTCTCGAAGGCAAGCGCCAGCGATGCGGTGTGGAAATTGCCGGTCGACAGAACCAGCCCGTCATCGCCCAGCACCAGCGGATTGTCGGCGGCGGCATTGAGTTCGATCTCCAGCGCCAGCCGCGCCTGATCGATCGCCTGGATCAATGCACCATGGATCGACGGCATGCAGCGGATCGACAACGGGTCCTGCAAGGTGGTCGGCGCCGGCTCCTCGTCACGGGCAAGCAGGTCGCGCAGGCCCTTGGCCGCGAGTTGCTGGCAGGCTGCCGGCCGCGCCAGATGCAGGCGCGGATCGAGGATGGTGCGGTTGGCGCCAAACCCTTCCATGGTCAGCGCGCCGGCCTGCTGCTGTTGCGCAAAGGCCGACAGCGCGTCGGCCAGTACCAACGCGCCAGTGCCGGCTGATACCGCCGAGGCGTTGATCAGCGACAGGCCGTCTTTCGGCGCCAGGCTGATCGGAGCCAACCGCGCCATCATCAACGCCTTGGCCGCCGGCATGCGCCGACCCTGATAGTCAGCTTCGCCGTCGCCGGTCAGCAGACGGGCGAGCGCCGCCATCAGCACGAGATCGCCGGCGCCGATCGAGCCCAACTGCGGCATTACCGGATGCACGCCTGCATTGAGCGCATCGACAAGGGCGGTGAAAGCCGCCGGCGAAATGCCGGAGCCGCCGACTGCCAGCATCGCTGCGCGCGCAAGCATGGTCGCCCGCACCGCCTCTTGGGGCAACGGTTCGCCGACAGCGCCGCTTCGCCCTTCCAGCAACTGGCGCTGGAAGGCGCTGGCATCGCCCTCGACCGATGTGCCGAGATTGGCGCCGAGCCCGGTGTTGAGCCCATAGATTTGCTGACCGGACGCGGCGACCTGATCGAGCACTTTTCGCGCTTTGTCGAGCCTCTCGATGACTGTCGGTTCAACCTCGACCTTGCGGCCGCCGCGGGCGACCTGCGCAACGTCCTCGACGCTGACGCCGGCGCCGGTGAGGACGAGCGCGCTCATGCGAAGCGCAGCCTCTGGCCGATGCCTTTATCAGCAGCCTTGGCCAGCATCGCCTTGCCCAGCGCAATGTCGGACAGCGACAGGCCGCGATGCCAGAACAGGATCGTCTCGTCGTCGCTCTGGCGTCCCGGCTTGAGACCGGCAGCGATCTGGCCGAGCTCGGCGTGCAGCGTCGCTTCGCCCAGCCGCCCGGTCTCGACATGGGCGCGCAGCGAGCCGAACTTGCCGCCTTTGCACTGGCCCCAGTCGTCGACGACCATTTTCTGCATGATGTCGGTCAATGACAGCTCCACCGCGCTCATCGTACCATAGGGCACGACCAGCGCACCGGGCTTGATCCATTCGGTCTTGAGCAGCGGCTGCGGCTCCGGCAGCCGCGAGGCCTCGACGACGATGTCGGCGCCCTTGACGCAGCTCTCCCAGTCGGCAACCGCGGTAACTTTCTTGCCGAGATCGGCCGAGAGTTTGGCAGCGAAGCCGTCGCGGCTTTTCGGGCGGCGCGAATGAACGCGGATCTCGTCGAAGTCGAAGAGATGGTCGAGCAGGCGGACATTCCAATAGGCGGTGCCACGTGCGCCGATATGGGCCAGCACCTTGGAGTTCTTGCGCGCCAGATGTTTGGCGCCGATAGCGGTGACGGCGCCGGTGCGCATGTCGGTGATGACGGTGGCGTCGAGAATGGCGCGCGGCGTGCCGGTGCGCGGATCGAACAGGTTTAGAATGCCAAATTCTGAAGGGAGCCCGTGCAGATAATTGTCGACATAGTCGCCGACGATTTTCACGCCCGCCGTATCGAGCGGCGCAACGTAGCCGCGCAGAACGTTGAAATGGCCATGGAAGGAAGGGTCGGGTTCAAGATGGACGCGCGGCTCGATCACCGTCTGGCCATTGCCTTGCGCGATAAGCCCGGCTTCGACAGCGGCAATGATTTCGCCGTCGGTCATCTCCAGGGCTTCGATATCTAGGGCATTGAGGTAGTCGATATAGATAGGCTTCATGCAATGTCCTTGGCCGCCCGCCCATCCATAACAGGCTGCGAGCCGACACGGAAGTTTGTTGGATAAGCTCTGGACGGGGCCAGCCATATGCTGTTCAACGCGGTTCGCCATGACTGCCGTTCCCGACACCGAGGCCTCCGCCGTAGCCGCCAGCAATGCGCGGCGCGTGGCGTTGATCGTTGCCATCGCCTTTTTCATGCAGCTGCTGGATTCGACGATCATCTCGACCTCGCTGCCGCAGATGGGACAATCCTTCGGCGTGCCGGCGGTGGCGATGAGCATCGGCATCACCGCCTATATGCTGACCATGGCAGTGTTCGTGCCGCTGTCGGGCTGGCTTGCCGACCGCTTCGGCGCGCGCAACATCTTCCTGCTGGCGATCGTACTGTTCACGCTGGCCTCGCTGGCCTGCGGCTTCTCGCAGAGCCTTACCCAGTTCGTCGCGGCCCGTGTCGTGCAAGGCCTTGGCAGCGCGCTGATGACGCCGGTCGGGCGCATTCTGGTGCTGCGCAATGCGTCGAAATCGGAGCTGCTCAACGCCACGGCGCTGATCACCTGGCCGGCGTTGTTTGCGCCCGTGGTCGGGCCGGTGCTTGGCGGCTTCATCACAACCTATCTCTCCTGGCACTGGAATTTCTTCATCAACATCCCGCTTGGGCTGGTCGGGCTGGCGCTGGTCGCGCGCTTCATTCCGGGCGACCGCGCGGCCGATCCCAAGCCGCTGGATTGGCCGGGGTTTTTCCTCACGTCGCTGGGGCTCGCGCTGCTGCTCTACGGCCTTGAGCGCATCGCACATCCGGAAGACGGCGCCTTGCCCGCCGTGCTGCTGGTTGCCGCCGGCATCGTCATCGGCTGGCTGGCGGTGCGGCATCTCCGGCGCGCGCCGCATCCGCTGCTCGATCTCAGCGCGTTCAGGGTGCAGACCTTCGCCATCTCGACGCTTGCCGCCGGCACCATTTTTCGCGTGGCGATCAACGCCACGCCGTTCCTTTTGCCGCTGCTGTTTCAGGTCGGCTTTGGCCTTTCGCCGGTCGATGCCGGCTTGATGATCCTGGCCTACTTCCTCGGCAATCTCGGCATGAAGACGGTGACGACGCCGATGCTGCGACGCTTTGGTTTTCGCACGGTCATGGTCGTCAACGGCCTGATCGCCTCGGCCTCGATCATGGCGTGCGCGGCGATCTCGCCGGAGACGCCGCAGGCGCTGGTGGTAGCGCTGATGCTGATCGCCGGCCTGACGCGCTCGATGCAGTTCACAGCGCTGAATACACTGGCCTTCGCCGATATCGATGCGGCGCAGCGCAGCTCGGCGGCAACTTTGTCGTCCATGCTGCAGCAGATGTCGATGCTGTTCGGCGTAGCGGTGGCGGCTGCCATTCTGAACCTGTCGCAGATCGTCAGGCACCGGCCGGCGCTCGACCTCGTCGATTTTCGCATCGCCTTCCTGGTCATCGGCGCCATCGGGCTGGCGGCGGCGTTGCGGTTCCTCGTGCTGCCGCCCGGTGCAGGCGCCGAAGTTTCAGGCCACATGACCAGGACCTGAATTCGCGATTTTCGCCGCTCAGGCGGCAATTAATTGCGCCTTGTGCTTTCGCCTCAGAACGGCACCTTCGCGCATACACGCAATGGCGCAACGGAATGCCAAAAGCGCAGCCTTTTCCTAGGATTGCGCCAGTTCTAGCAATCGGTGCGTCCACTGGAAGATTATCACTGCCAACGGGCGTTCCGAGCGCGGATTCATTTGACGAAGCGGCGCCGAGCCGATTAGCTTTCTTCGGAAGGGGTGGCAGAGCTGCCATCGGGGCGAATGCAGACATGAACACGATTGGCTGGCCAAATGTCAGGAGCCTGAATCAGGAAGGCATTGTCTTTGCCATCGCCGTGGTGCTGTTCGTCGCCGCTGCCATTGGGCTGCCTGGTTTCATCGCTGCCAACAATCTCGTTGCCATCGTCCGCTCGGTGTCGGTGCTGGGCATTTTGGCGCTCGGCATGGCGGTCGTCATAATCGGCAGGGGCATCGACCTGTCGGCGGTGGCGATCATGGCGATGTCGGTCGCCTGGTATCTACAATTGCTCAACGCCGGAACGCCTGATGGGCTCGCCTTCGCCTATGTGCTGGCAGGCGTGCTCGCCATCGGCCTGCTCAACGGTTTTCTCGTCGCCTATGCCGACGTGCCGGCGATCTTCGTGACGCTGGCGACCGGCTCCTTCGTCTTCGGCTATGTCCGCTCGCAACTGATCACACAGGATGCGGTGCCGGTGCCTCAGGGCCATTGGGTGGAGTTGCTCGGCGGCCTGCGTTTCCTCGACATTCCGATCGAAGTGTTCGTCTTCGCCGGGCTCGCCTTCCTGTTCTTCGTGTTCCTGCGCTACACCAAATGGGGCCGCTACATCTATTTCGCCGGCGACAATCCGGTCGCCGCGCGCAACATCGGCATTCCGGTGCGGCCAATGCTGGTGCTGCGTTATGTGGTTTCGGCCTTTGTCGCGCTGATCGCCGGCCTGCTTACGGCGGCAAGCCTGCATTCGATCAACACCCGCGTCGTCAACTCGACGCTGCTCTATGACATCGTGCTGGTGGCGGTGATCGGCGGCATCGGCCTTTCCGGCGGGCGGGGCGGGGTGCGCAACGTGCTGGTGGGCGCTGCACTGATCGGCATCCTGTCGAACGCGATGACCATCATCGACATTCCGCTGCTCTATCAAAACCTGATCAAGGCGGCGATCCTGCTCGGAGCCATCATCGTCGACGGCATCATCAATCCGCGTGACGAACAGACCGCGCAGCAGGGCGACATCTAAGGGGTACCCGACCGGGTCATGCCGACCGGCCGGCAATAAGTGAAAAACAGAGGATGTGACATGAAACTGATCAGAACACTGATGGCGGCCGCCACGGCGCTTGCCGCTACCGCCTTCGTCGCGCCGACCTTCGCCGCCGACGATCCGGGCCCGGCCGCATACGCGCAGGCGCTCAAGGGCAAGCGCGTCATGCTGGTGCCGCTGGCGATGGGCTTCGACCTTGCGCAGGGCTGGTCGCACTATCTGAAGACGGAAGTCGAGGCCTGGGGCGGCACCTTCGAAACACGCGATCCGAACTGGGTCGTCGATGCCGGCGCACAGGCGATCACCGACGCGATCTCGTCCGACACAAGGCCGGACGTGCTGATCATCCATGCGCCGGATCTCAACTCCTATTCCAAGCTGATGAAGAAGGCGCAGGCTGCCGGAACCTACGTCATACTGGTCGACAATCCCGCCAACTTCCCGGCCGACGCCTTTGTCGGCAGTGACTGGGACCGGCTCGGCCAACTCGAGGCCGAAGCGGCGATCAAGGGCTGCGGCGAGAATTCGTCGAAGAAGATCGGCCTTGTGCAGGGTGATCAGGCCAACTCGTCCAGTCTCTACCAGTATGCCGGCATCATGAAGGTGCTGGAGAAGCACCCCGACTTCAAAGTCGTGGCCAAGCCCGACTCCAACTGGGATCCGACGACGTCGCGCAACGTGACGACGACAATGCTGCAGCAGAACCCCGACATCTGCTCGATCATCGACTTCTGGGATGGCGACGCCACCGGCGCATCCGCCGCCATCCGCGACGCCAAGCTCGACGGCAAGGTCTTTTTGGTCACCACCGGCGGCGGCGAGAAGGCGGCCGATTGCGACAAATTGCAGGACGGAACTTACGGCGCCGTGGTGATGACCGATCTGGCTCGCCAGTCCGGCGACATGAACGCTATCATCAAGTTCCTGCTGCAGAGCGGCCAGCCGGCCGGCACGTCGCACACCTACATCTACACACTGGAGAAGGCTACGACCAAGGCCGACCTCAAGCCCGACAGCTGCTGGGACCTGAAGGCGCTGCAGGCCGAAGCGGCGGCGAAGTAAGCCGCGCTTTTTCGACTGAAATAAACGAGGTGGCTGGACAATCCGGTCACCTCGTTCCCTCATGGAATAGCAGCCGCCGATGTCCTTTCGCGAACGCCTCCAGTCCTGGCGCTACAATCTCGTGCCCGACCATCTGGTCGGCGAAATCCTGACAAAACGCTGGACCGACAACGCCATTCCGTTCCTGGCGCTGGTGGCGACGCTCAGCGTGTTCGGCTCGATCATTCCCGGCTTCTTCAAGCTGACCTCGCTACAGGAATCGACCCGCCAGCTCGGCGAGTTCTCGATGGTGGTCACCGGCATGACGGTGGTGATGCTGGGCGGCGGCATCGATCTGTCCGTCGGTTCGATCTTCGCGCTGTCCTGCTTCTCCGCCGTCTATGTCTTCTTCATCCTCGAACAGTCTATCTGGCTGGCGCTGGCGGCATCGCTTGCCACCGGGCTCATCTTCGGCGCCGTCAACGGCTACCTCGTCGGCTATCTCAGGCTGCGCGCCTTTCTGACTACGCTGGTCACCTTCATTTTTGGCCGGGCGCTGTTCGATATTCTCGTCACCACCTATGCCGCAGACGTGCAGCTTTCCCAGGCGACATCCGATGTGCTCGACTTCATCGGCGACAGCACCTTCTGGGGGCTTTCGGTCTCGGTGTGGCTGGCGATCATTCTTGCCATCGTCACCCATATCGCGCTGACGCGCTCACGGCCGGGCTGGCATGTGCTGGCGGTCGGCGGATCCAGGCGCTCGGCGCACAATGCCGGCATTCGCGTGCGTCGCACCGTGTTCATGACCTATGTCTTTTCCGGCTTCTGCGCCTCGATCGGCGGCTTCCTGATCGCTTGCCGCCTGAGTGGGGCAGGGCCGGGCACCGGCCTCAACCTTGAGATCATGGCGCTGACGGCGGCGGTGGTCGGCGGCGTCAGCCTGGGTGGTGGCCGCGGCTCGGTCATCAAGGGGCTGATGGGCGCCATCATCGTGCTGACCATGACCAACGGGCTGATCCGGCTGGGCTATGGCACCGGCACCAACCAGATGGTGCTGGGCATCATGCTGGCGGTGGCGGTGACGATCGACATCCGCTGGCTGAAGAACCGCCATAAGGTGCTCAACGAAGTCTATGTCGCGCCGGTCTATCTCAAGATGGGCGAGACACAGTCTGCGGTGCCGGGCTCAGGCACGCCCTACGCGCTCGACAACCGGCTGTCGGCGGCCGACCATATCGGGCTCGGCGAGTTGGAAGGGCCGGAAGACGTCATCCTCGACCGCGACGACCATCTCTATTGCGGCACGCGCCATGGCGAGATCGTCCGCTTTTTCGCACCGGATTACGTTAAGTCGGAGGTGTTTGCCCATATCGGTGGTTTTCCGCTAGGCTTGGCCTTCGACAAATCGGGCAATCTGATCAGCTGCGTCGGCGCCATGGGGCTCTATTCCGTCTCACCGGATCGGGAAGTGAGGCGCTTGTCGGCCGAGACGTCGCGCTCCTGGACCTCGATCGTAGACGATGCGCGGCTGCGCGACCCCAATGATTGCGACATCGCGCCGGACGGGCGCATCTATTTCACTGACTCCACCAAGCGCTATGACGCCCACGATTGGGCACTGGACTCGATCGAGAACCGCGCCACCGGCCGGCTGCTGGTCTATGACCCGAAGGACGGTTCGACGAAGACACTGCTCGACGGCTACCGCTACACCAACGGTGTGTGCATGGCGCATGACGGCAAGTCGCTGTTCTTCGCTGAGAGCTGGGCCTGCCGCGTGCATCGCTACTGGCTGGAAGGGCCGAAGGCGGGCGCCGCCGAATGCGTCATCCGCGACATGCCGGGCTATCCCGACAACATCAACCGCGCCTCCGACGGCAATTACTGGATGGCATGGCTCGGCATGCGCACGCCGAGCTTCGACCTGTCGCTGCGCCATCCCGATATGCGCAAGCGCATGACGCGCCGGCTGCCGCAGGACGAGTGGCTGTTCCCCAACATCAACACCGGCGGCGTGGTGAAATTCAACGACAAGGGCGGCATTATCGAGGCGATGGGCGACCTCACCGGCGGCGCGCATCCGATGGTCACCTCGATGCGCGAGCACAAGGGTTTCCTGTTCGTCGGCGGCATCCTTAACAACCGCATCGGCCGCTACAAGATTGCGGGCGCCGACCCGAACTGGACCAGTTCCGCTTCTTATTGGCGAGCGAAGCCATGATCCTCGATCCTGTGCTCGACCTGTTTCGTGGCAAGGCGGTGACCATCCCACCGCTCGACGGTGCCTTCCGTCCCAACACGCGGCTGGACGAGGCGCCAGTGTTCGCCGATTTGACGGAGCCCGACAATCTTCTGGTTGCCGATGGCCGGCTGCTCGTTTCCAGCGGCAATGCGGTATATTCGCTTGCCGCAGGGGTGGAGCCGAAGGTTGTCGGGACCTTTCTTTCCCCCATCACGGCGCTGGCTCTATCACTGTCGGGCGAACTGACGGTGGGGTTGGAAAGCGGCAAGCTGCTGGTTGCCGGCAAGGAGGTTTCGCAGCCGGCCGGCGTCAGCTGCATCACCGCGCTTGCCTATGCAGACGACGGCACGTTGTGGCTGGCCAATGGCTCGGCTGAGCACACGCCGTCGCAATGGGCCGCCGACCTGATGAAGAAGGGCGCGTCCGGTTCGCTTTGGAGGCGGGACGCGGCCGCCGCCGAGTTCCGCAAAGTGGCCGGCGATATCGCCTTTCCCTATGGACTGCATCCCATTGGGCGGGATGTGCTGGTCAGCGAAAGCTGGCGCCATCAGCTCGTTCGCTTCGATGGTGCGACCGGTAGCCGCTCGACCATGCTGACGCATCTGCCCGGCTATCCCGCGCGCCTCGCGCCGGCCGGCGATGGCGGCGCGTGGCTGGCTCTGTTCGCGCCACGCAACCGGCTGATCGAATTCGTTCTCCAGGAAACCCACTATCGGCGCGACATGCTAGACCAGGTGGCGCCGGCCTACTGGATCGCGCCGGCTTTGGCCTCCAATCGCAGCTTCCTCGAACCGCTGCAATGCGGCGGCATCCGCACCATGGGCATCCACAAGCCCTGGTCGCCGAGCCGCTCCTATGGGCTGGTGGTCAGGCTCGATCAGAACATGCAGCCGCAATTCAGCCTGCACAGCCGCGCCGACGGCACGCGCCATGGCATCTGCAGCGTGGCGGAAACGGACGGCCGCCTGTTCATCGCCTCCAGGGGCGGCGATTGCGTGCTGGCCATCGACGCAGGAGGTCTCTGATGGAACCGATCGTGCGCCTGGAAAATGTCACCAAGAACTATCGCGGCGTGCCCGCGGTCAGACAAGTCAGCTTCGAACTGCGCAAGGGCGAAATCCACGCGCTGCTCGGCGAGAACGGCGCCGGCAAATCCACGCTGACCAAGATCATCGCCGGCGTCGTCGACGCCACCTCAGGCAAGATGTTCCACAAAGGCCGCGAGATCGCTTATGCGTCGCCGCATGCGGCGCTCGAGGCCGGCATCGCCATGGTGTTCCAGGAGACCAGCCTGGTGCCATCGATGACGGTGGCGCAAAACCTCTATCTCGGCACCGAAAAATTCCTCAACCGGCTGCGCGGCACCTACATTTCGGCGCAGCAGTTTTTGCAGTCGCTGAACTTTCCGGTCGACCCCAACGCCATGGTGGCGACGCTGGGCGCGGCCAAGCGTCAGATGGTCGAGATCGCGCGCGCCGTTCACCACAATGCCGAGATCATCATCTTCGACGAGCCGACGGCGACGCTGACGCCGGAGGAGAAGCGGCACTTCTTCGCGCTGATCCGGCGGCTGAAGGCGAACGGCGTCTCGATCGTCTTCATCAGCCATGCATTGGAAGAGGCGCTGATGATCGCCGACCGCATCACAATCCTGCGCGATGGCGAGCTGGTCATAACCGACGACACATCGGCCTTCGATCGCGACAAGATCGTCGCCGCCATGGTCGGGCGTACACTGTCGGGACAGATCTATCGCCAGCGCGACGAGGCCAGGCTGCGCAAGGCCGGCAAGAAGGTGCTGTCGGTGCAGGACATTTCGATGAGCAATGTCGTGCGCAACACCTCCTTCTCGATCTTCGAGGGACAGATCACCGGCGTGTTCGGGCTGATCGGCTCCGGCCGCACCGAGACCTTCAAGATCGTCTCCGGCATCTACAAGCGCGATTTTTTGCGCGGTGGCGCGATTGAACTCGACGACAGGCCGGTGCGCTATCTCGTGCCCAGTGAGGCGGTCGCCGACGGCATTGTCTATGTTACCGAGGACCGCAAGAGCGAGGGCATTTTCGAGACGATGGGCATCGCCGAGAACCTGTTCGGCGGGCTGCTGGCGGCGGGCCGCGAAAAGGCCTGGGTGATCAACCAGCAGGAGATGCGCACGCTTTCCGCTGAATGGACGAAGACGCTGAACATCAAGGCGATCAACGACAATGCCCGCGTGGTCGAGCTTTCCGGCGGCAACCAGCAAAAGGTGGTGATCGGCAAGGGGCTGGTGCAGCAGCCGCGTATCGTGATCTTCGACGAGCCGACGCGCGGCGTCGATGTCGGCGCCATCGCCGAGATCCACCAGATCATCAACCGGCTGGCCGACGAGGGATTGGCCGTCGTCGTTATCTCGTCCTACCTGCCGGAAATCATGAACCTGTCGGACCGGATTCTGGTGTGCCGGCAGGGCCGCATGGTCGAGGAGTTTTCGCCCGCCGAGGCGACGGAGGAGAAGATCATGTATGCGGCGGTTCATTAGGTTTCTGGTCGGTGTTTGAGGGTGCGCATAGGTCGCCAATTGGCGAAGGCCTCAGCGCCTTCGTCATCCTCGGGTCTCCGCGACGGCGCTTCGCGCCTGCTTCGCCCGTGAATGACGAAGCTGAGATGCTTCGGCCAATCGCCATGGTTCTGTCAGCATCAAAAACTGAATCGGAATAGCCGGTTAGCCGCCCTTGCTCGAGACCTGATTCAACCACCTGATCCACCGATTCAACGAAAGGAAACGCCATGGCCGCCACAAAACTCCTCAGCGATGCTGAGGTCGAAAAAATCCCGGTTGCGAAGGCTGTGTTCGATGACATCCGCGCGACGCGCAAATCGGATTTCGTCAACAATTTCTGGCGTGGGCTCGCCAACGATCCGGCCTTGCTGAAACGGACATGGGAACAGGTGAAGGTGGTGATGGCCACGGAGAGCGCCATCGACCCGCTGACCAAGGAAATGATCTATATCGCGGTGTCGACCGCCAATGGCTGCTCCTACTGCGTCCACTCGCATACGGCAGCTGCCCGCGCCAAAGGCATGACCGATGCGCAGCATGGCGAGATGGTGTCGATCATCGGGCTGGCCGGGCAGACCAACCATCTGGTGACTGCGATGCAGATTCCGGTCGATCCTGAGTTTGAAGTGAAGTGAGGGGCGGCTTTCGCTTCTCCCCTGTGGGAGAATGGAAAGCGTGCGCTATGCCGGTCTGTAAACCTTCTCTGCCGTATTCCAAAAGATATCCGCTTCCGCCACCGGACCGTGCTTCGCCACGGCTGCACGATGCGCCTTGATCAGTTCGGCGTGGCTGGTCCAGAGCTTCTCTATCGGGAAGTTGGAGCCGAACATCAGGTGGTCAGCGCCCAGAATGTCGATCGCATTGTCGACGATGTAGGCAATCAACGCCGGATCGTTGCGGTGGGCGAAGGTGCCGAGGCCCGACAGCTTGGCGTAGAAGTTCGGCGCTGTTGATAGAGTACTCAGGCCGGCTTTCCAGGCCTCGGTGGTTTCCGGCTCCATGCCGGTCAGCATGCCGGCATGGGTGAGGATGAAATTGGTGTCGGGGTTCTCGCCGACGAGCGTCAGCCCGTTCTTCATCTGGGCGGGGAAAAGCTGCAGGTCGAAGGACAGGCCATAGTCTTTAAGCCGCGCGACATTGGCCCGCACCCTGGGGTCGATGACCTGATCGGCCGAGGCAGCGAAGCGGAAGGCCGGCGTCTCGTGCCAATGCAGCTGCATGCGCACGCCGCGCAGCAGCGGGTACTTTTTCAATCGATCGATCTGGGGCCGGACATCGTCGACAGTCATATCGGTATAGCCGACGATAGCGTGCGGCCAGCCGGTCTGGTCGGCAGTCTTCTGCAGGAAGGCGACTTCTTTTTCGAAATCCTCCTTGGCCCAGTTGGTCTGGACATAGACGGCCTTCTCGACACCTGCGCCTTGCTGATCGGCGAGAAATTCCTCGATCGGATAGTCGCGGCGGATCGGTTCGTAGGGGCCGAAAATGCGCGGCACCATCGGCCCGACCAGCCATGGCTGGTCCTGCTGGCGCCAGATGTGGAAATGCGCGTCGATGGCTTTCTGCATCACGATACCCTTTTCCAGATTGCCGACGCCGCCGGGGCGGGGCGGGCGAGCGACAGGACGAAATCGGTGAGGCTCCCGAGCGACGAGCCGTCGATGAGATCGTCGAGATCGGGCAAGATGGCGCGCAACGCCGCCGTTGCCGGCTGGAAGCGCGGATCGCCGGCCAAAGGTGTGGCCAGCGACAGGCGAAAGGCGCGGGCGCTCAGGCGGCGTATCGCGGTCTCGAGATCGGCATGGTCGCCGCGCTCCAGCGCGTCCGACAGGATGATCACAGCAGCGCCGCGGGCGAAGGCTGAGAAACGGGGCACCGAGAGGAAGGCGAGCAGGGTCGGTCCCATGCGCGTGCCGCCGTCCCAGTCGTCTACGAGTGCCGCCGCTCGGGCGAGAGCCTGGTCGCGATCGCGGATACGCAGTGCGGACGTGATTCGGGTGAGCTGCGTGCCGAAGGTGAAGATTTCGGCACGGTCAGCACCTTGTACGGCGGCGTGAGCCAATTTGAGATAATCCGATGTATGCAGCTTCATCGAGCCGGAGACGTCGATCAGGATCAGCAGTTTGCGCGGCACCGTCTGGCGGCGGCGGAGCTGCGGCGAGGGGATATCGCCATCGGCGGTGACGATTTCCCTGAGCGAGCGGCGCAGATCGAGCTTGCCACGCGAATGGGTGCGCACGGTGCGGAATGAGCGGCGCGCGGGGAGGGCTGAAGCGAGCTTGCGGCGAAAGGCGGTCAGCCTGTCATCGTCACGCTGAAAATCGCGCGTGCTCAGTTGCTCCAGGCCCGACGACAGATCGCCGCCTTTCTCCTGGCGCGTGGTCTGTTTCTCCTCCTGGCGCGTGCCGTGATCGTCTTTGATGCGGGTTTCCTCGTCTTCCTCGCCTTCGATCGAGGGTTGGCCATCGCCATGGAAGTGATTGCGAAAATGCGCCTCGAATTCGCCGCGGCGATCGGGCGGGGGGGCAAGCGTTGCGAGCGCCGCCTCGCGGATGTCGGCCATCGAGCGGGGACCGAGCAGGGTGACCGCCTGCATGAAGCTGGAGACCTGCTCGGGGGCGACGGCAAAGGCGTGGCGGCGCAGCAGCCGGGCGAAGTGGAGGAAGGGCGCGGAGGCGAGAGGAAGGGTTCCCTGACGCATCATTCCTTCGCGCCCCCCTCTGTCCTGCCGGACATCTCCCCCACAAGGGGGGAGATCAGCAGCTTTGGCGCTTCGGTTCTTTCTGCGCCGCTGGAGATTGGCGAAAGCCAGGATGACGGCTGATCTCCCCCCTTGTGGGGGAGATGTCCGGCAGGACAGAGGGGGGCGCTGTCCCGCCAGCGTTGCAGAGTGCCCAGGTGAGGCCACCTCGCTATGAACGAGCTGTTGACCTCACACGTCACCCCAGCGCCTCCTCGACAATCTGGCCAAGCTCCGGCGCGATCGCGGACAAATCCTCCTCGTCCTTGATAAGCACACCGATGGCTCGGCGGAAGGCTTGCGGCCATGGGCTGCCGCCTTTCTCCAGTATGGTGGCGGCGTTGGCCCATTCTACGGCCTCGGAGATGCCGGGCGGCTTGGCCAGCGGGCGGACGCGGATCTCCTGCACAGCGGCCGCCACGGCGCGGGCGGTGGTCTCGGCGACATCGCCGGCGCGCAGCATGATGATGGCGGCTTCGCGCTCGGCGTCGGGATAGCCGATCCAGTGATAGACGCAGCGGCGCCGGAGCGCTTCGGCGAGTTCGCGGGTGCGGTTCGACGTCAGGATGACGATCGGCTGCGCTTCGGCGCGGATGGTGCCGCGTTCGGGAATGCTGATCTGGAAGTCGGAGAGGAATTCCAGCAGTAGCGCTTCGAATTCGTGGTCGGAGCGGTCGATCTCGTCGACCAGCAGCACGCGCTGCTCCGGCGCCCGCAGCACCTGCAGCAATGGCCGCGCGATCAGAAAGCGGTCGTCATAGATGTCGATCTCGTGCTCGCCGGCATGGCGGATGGCGAGCAACTGGCGCTGGTAGTTCCATTCATAGAGCGCGTGTGCTGCGTCGATTCCTTCATAGCATTGCAGCCGCACCAGATCGCGGCCCAGCAGCTGCGCGATCGCCTTGGCCGCTTCGGTCTTGCCGACGCCGGGCGCGCCTTCGAGCAGCAACGGCTTGCCCAGCCGTATGGCCAGGAAGATGGCGGTGGCCAGGCTGTCGTCGGCGAGATAACGCGAAGCGGCGAGACGGGATGCCACCGCCTCCGGTGAGGTCGCGACAGTCTCTGCGTTCGGCTCCTGCATGTCGTCCTCAGTTCGCCGCTTGCGCCTTCAGCGCGCGCAATATGCGCTCCGGCGTGATCGGCAGCGTGTCAATGCGCACGCCGACGGCGTCGAAGACGGCATTGGCAACCGCGGGGATCTGCGGGTTCGCGCACATTTCGCCTGGCCCTTTGGCACCGTAAGGACCATCCGCCGACGGCCGCTCCAGCACGATGATCTCGGTTTGGGCGAGATCGCCCGGTCCCGGCATCAGATACTGGTTGAAGTCGGTGCCGCCATGGTCGCGGTTGGGATAATAGGGCTCGGTCGTTTCGTAGAGCGCGTGGCTGATGCCCATCCAGGAACCGCCGACCAGTTGCTGCTCGACCATTTTCGGGTTCAGCGCGCGGCCGATCTCAAAGACGTTCTTGACGGTCAGCACCGTAACCTCGCCCGTCTCGTCATCGACCTCGACCTCGGCCACCGCGCAGGCATGGGCGTAGCAGGTCGACGGCTTCATCGCGCCGGTCTCTTTCTCCGGATAGGAGCGCGGGATCAGGAACATGCCGCGGCCTGAGATCGAGCGGCCACGCTTGAAATGAGCCGACAGCGCGACATCGAAGATCGAGATCGACTTTTGCGGCGCGCCCTTGACCAGAATGTTGCCCTCGCCATCAGTTTCGAGATCGGAGGCGTTCACCTCCAGCTCTTCCGCCGCCACTTCCAGCATCACCTGGCGCGCTTCCTTGGCCGCCTGGATGACGGCGTTGCCGGCGCGGTGGGTGCCGCGCGAGGCGAAGGTGCCCATGCAGTGCGGACCGGTGTCGGTGTCGGCGGTGTCGATGGTAACCCGGTCCGTCGGCACGCCGATGGTCTCGGCGCAGATCTGCGCCATGATCTGCTTCAAGCCCTGACCGAGATCGACGCTGGAAAGCGTCACCATGAAATTGCCGGTCGGCGTCGAATGCACCAGCGCCTGCGTCGGGTCGCCGCCAAGGTTCATGCCCGTCGGATAGTTGATCGCGGCGACGCCGCGTCCGCGCCTTAGCGCCATCTCAAGCTCCCTTCTTGTAGGAGGACATCGCCATATACTTCTCCGCCACAGGCCAGTTGGCGGCGCGCGACGCCTCCTGCATACACTCGATCAGCGCCGCTCCTTCGGTCGGCTGGCGATGCGCCTTCATGTCGCCATCGCGATAGGCGTTGATGAAGCGGAATTCGAGCGGGTCCATGCCGATCAGCCGCGCCAGCTTGTCCATCTGCACCTCAAGCGCGAAGTCGCCGATGGTGACGCCGAAGCCGCGCATCGCGGAGGAGGGTGTGCGGTTGGTGTAGACGCAGTAGGTGTCGATCCAGACATTGGGGATGGTGTAGGGGCCGGGATAGTGCGCGGCACCCTTCTGCGCCCCATAAGGCGAGTGGCGCGAATAGGCGCCGGCATCGGTATAGCCGGTCACCTTGCGCGCAACGATGCGGCCATCGTTCATCACGCCGTCCTTGATGATTATCTTTTCGGCGGCGCGGGGTGAGGAGATCTGCATCTCCTCTTCGCGGCTGTAGATGAAGGAGACGGGACGTCCTGTCAGCCTGGCGCCAAGAATGGCGATCGGCTCGACGATGACGTCGACCTTGCCGCCAAAGCCGCCGCCGACAGTGCCGCCGACGAAATGCAGTTTGGAGCCGGGCATCTGCAGGATGATCGACGCGTTGTCGAGGGTGAAGAACATCGCCTGGGTGTTGGTGTAGCAGGTGAAGCGGTCATTGCCTTCGGGCACCACGACGCAGCCCGTGGTCTCGGTCGGCGCATGCTCGATCGGCGAGGACTGGTAGCTCTGTTCCAGGATGTGGTCGGCGCCAGCGAAGCCCGCCTCGACATCGCCGAAGCGCACCTTGCGGCATTCGCCGCTGTCATAGAGGTAATAATTCTGGCCGTGATATTCGTTGACCAAAGGCGCGCCGGGCTTCAGCGCTTCTTCCATGTCGAAGACGGCCGGCAGCACCTCATAATCGACCTTGACCTTGGCTGCCGCTTCCTGAGCCGCGCGCTCGGTCTCGGCCAGCACCGCCACCACGGCCTCGCCCTTCCAGCGCACCTTGCCGTCGGCCAGCACCGTTTCGTCTTCCGGTCCGACCTGGATCAGGATCAGGATGGTGTAGACATTGTGCGGCACATCCTTGGCGGTGAGGATTTTCACCACGCCGGGATGCTTCTCCGCTTCGGAAGTGTCGATCGAACGGATGCGGGCATGGTGGTGCGGACTGCGCACCATTTTCAGGTGAAGCATATTCGGGAAGTTGCGGTCGGCGAAATAGGCGGTCTTGCCCGTCACATGTCCCGGCGAATCCAGCCGAGGCCGCCCATGGCCGATCTCGTGCAGGCCGTCCTTGCGCTGATCGGCGAAATAGTTTTTGCGCAGTTCCATTCTTTTGGTCCTTAGGCCGCGTTCTGCGAATTGGCTCGGGCCGCGGTCAGCACCGCCTGGATGATCGGCTCGTAGCCGGTGCAGCGGCAGATATTGCCGGACAGCGCCTCGACCACATCCTCGCGGCTCGGATTGGGCGTGTGGTCAAGCAGCACCTTGGCGGCCATGATCATGCCCGGCGTGCAGAAGCCGCATTGTGTGGCGAAGGCGTCGAGGAAGGCACGCTGCAGCGGATGCAGGACGCCGGCCTCAGCGAGGCCCGATGTGGTGCGAATGTCGGCGCCGCCGCAGGTCTCGGCCAGCGTCAGGCAAGAGAGCCGGAGTTCGCCGTCGATGATGACCGAACAGGCGCCGCAGGTGCCCTGGTGGCAGCCGCCCTTGGGCGAGGTGTCGCCGATCTTGTCGCGCAGCGCGTGCAGCAGCGTCGTGCCGCTGTCGACAAATTCGGCCTTCTCCGAGCCGTTGAGCGTGAACTGAACCGGAACCTTTGCCATGTTTTCCTCCCAGCGCGCCTGCCCGGTTGATCGGACAGACGCGCGCCCCCCAAGCGGTGGTTAAGTAAGCAGCAGCCGGCCGAGATGGACCGGCAGAACCTCGGCGCGATACCAGGCGCTGGCGATCGGGTCGGTGATTGGCGAGGTGCCTTCACCGGCTGCAGCCAGCGCCGCTGCGACGCCGTCCTGCTCGAGCCTGCTGCCGATCAGTGCCTTTTCCGCAGCACGGGCGCGCATCGGCCGGTCTGCCATGCAGCCGAGCGCGATCCGCGCCGAGGAGACAGTGCCGTCGCCGGCCTGTTCGAGAACGGCGGCGATGCTGAGCACGGAGACGCCCTTCGGCTTGACCCGCGACACTTTCAGGAAGCGGAAATTCTCGGCCTTCGGCAACGCGAAGGCGACTGATGTGACGATGGCGCGGCTGTCGTCCCGCCTGGCCAGAAAATCCTCGATAGGCAATTCCCCATCATCGGTGCCGACCGTCGCATCCAACGCCAGCAGGGCGACAGCGAAATCACCGTAGGGCGCGGGTGCGAACAGATTGCCGCCGACAGTCGCCATATTGCGGATCGCCGGGCCGCCGACGGCGCGCGCAGCCCTGGACAGCGCCGCAAGCTCGGGATGGCGGGCGATGGCCGCCATTGTCACCGAAGCTCCGATGCGGACCTTGCCGCCGGCAACGGTGATCCCGGAGAGGGCCGGATCAGTCGAGCGGACGAGGCCGGTGACGGAGACATCGCCTTCATTGGCGGCGCGCACGACCAGCGTGCCGCCGCCGAGATAGCGGGTGCCGGGCGCCTTCAGCGCCGCGTTGGCATCCCTGACGGCCGAAAAGGTCTGGAGGGCAAGCGCCATGGCAGTCTCCCCTGACTCAGCTCTGGCCAGAAAAATGGCTCTTCAACGCATTGAAGCCACCCTGGAAGACATTGGCGGCCATGCCGGCGGCGATCTTGTCGGCCTCTTCGGGCGCCGCGTCGAAAGTTGCTGTCCATTCGGCATAGGTGCGGTCGCCGTCGGTAACGCGGCGCAATTGCAGCGTCGCTTTGTGATTGGTCAACGGCTGCGGCGTCTCCAGGATGGAGTAGCTGACGCGGAAATTCGCGTCGGAGAAGTCGAGCAGTTTTTCGCGGATACGCGCGCCGCTGGCGAGCTCGAAATTACGCACGCAGCCGATGGTTTCGGCGCTCTTGCCGTCTTCGATATGGCTCTTGACCATGCGCGGATGCCAGCCCGGCAGGCCGTTGAAGTCGCGTATGCGCGCCCAGACCTTTTCGACCGGCGCGTCGATGACGCTGGAGACGGTGACTTCAGCCATATGATCATTCCCCTACGAATTCGATACGCAGCAGGGTAGGGCGGCGGCCGGTGCTGCGCTTATCAATGGGTCTTGCGGCCCTATCAAGGAGTCTGAAAAACGAGCGGCTTGGCTCAGGCCATAGCCCGCGCCGCCTCGCGGTAAAGCGTCGGCGGCACGCCGACATGGTCGCGGAAGAAGCGCGAGAAATTGCCCTGGGTGGTGAAGCCGAGATTGCAGGCGACCGAGATCAGCGGCTCCTGCGACCACTGCAACTGCCGCACGGCTTCCTCCATGCGCAGCGTGTTCCAGTAGACGTTGGGCGTCAGATTGGTCTGTTCCTTGAACAAAGCGAAGAAATGCGGCCGCGACAGGCCGACGCTGCGGGCGACGTCGTCGAACGAAATGCGCTCGCAGACATTGGCCTTCATCAGCTGGATCGCCTTGCGGACGCGGAAATCCTGCATGGTGTTGACGCGGATGCGCGTCTCCTGCGGCGCCGAGGCGTCGGCGGCGTCGAGCACGCTATCGATGAAGCGCTCGATCTCGTAATTGGCGACGTCGTCGATGCTTTCATTATCGCTCAAATGATCGAGCAGGTTGGCGGCGGCCTGGTGCAGCCATGGTTCGAGCGTGATCGCAGCCTGTGCAAACAACGGCGCCGACGAAGGCAGGTCGCGGCGCCGGCGCGCCCAATCCGGATCGATGTAGAAGGCGAGGAACAGGCCGGGCCTGCCGTTGTGCGACAGAATGTGGCTGTGTGGCTGGTAGGAATTGATGCCGGCGGCGGTGCCGGGACCCAGCGGCACCGTCTCGCGGCCGACGGTCATCTCGCCGGCCGTGCCCTCCAGCCAGATGATGATGTGGGCCTCGACATGCGCATGGGTGACGAAGTCGCTGGCGACATTCAGGACAGAAACATGTCCGAACCGGCCCCAATAGAGCCTGATCGCGTCCGTCATGGGTTATACCTCCCGCAGACGACTGGCCTCCCTTCGCCTGCAACGGGATTGTGCGGCTGAGTTCGGGCTCGCGTCAAGGCGCGGGGCGAAAGCCGCTGTGTGCTGCCGGCCGTAGTGGTGGATTTTCAGACTGAGCGATAGGGTTTCCCGTCAAACCGAAGCCGTCATGCCGCCGTCGACATAAAGCGTATGGCCGTTGACGAAGGATGAGGCGTCGGAGGCGAGGAACACGGCGGCGCCGATCAGTTCGTCGACATACCCCCAGCGGCCAGCCGGCGTGCGCTTTTCCAGCCAGGCGGAGAATTCCTGGTTGTCGACCAGCGCCTGGTTCATCTCGGTGCGGAAATAGCCGGGGGCGATGGCATTGATCTGCAAGCCGTATTTCGCCCAGTCGGTGCACATGCCACGGGTCAAATTGCGGATCGCGCCCTTGGTCGCCGTATAGGGCGCGATGTTGGGCCGGGCGAGTTCGCTCTGCACCGAGCCGATGTTTATGATCTTGCCTTTGCCGCGCGCGATCATGTTGCGGGCGACCGCCTTGCCGGCATGGAAGGCGCCGGAGACATTGGTCTTGAACAGCCGCTCCCACTGCTCCTCGGGAAAGTCCTCGAGCGGGGCGCGAAACTGCACGCCGGCATTGTTGATCAGGATGTCGATGGCGCCGATCTCGGCCTCGATGCGGGCGACATCGGCATCGACCGCGCGAAAATCAGTCACGTCGAAGGTCGAGGGGTGCGCTTTGAAGCCGGCGTCGCGCAAGCCGGCGACAGCACCGGCAACCTTGCCGGCATCGCGGCCGTTGAGCACGACACTTGCGCCATGCTCGGCAAGGCCGCGCGCCAGCGCCAGGCCGATGCCTTGGCCGGAGCCGGTGATCAGCGCCAGCCGCCCGTTGAGGTCGAACAGGGATTTCGATGTCAAGGCAACGGTTTCCAGCCGGAAGATTCAGTCCAAAAACATTCAGTCATTGCGCCTGAAGTTGCGGATCCGGTCGAACAGCACCGCGAGCAGGATGGCGCCGCCGATGAACACGCCTTGCCAGAAAGCATTGATGCCGAGCAGACCAAGGCTGTTGCGGATCACTTCGATGAGCGCGGCACCGACAATGGCGCCGAAGGCGGTGCCGACGCCGCCGGCGAGATTGGCGCCGCCGATGACGGTGGCGGCGATGACCTGCAGTTCCATGCCGGTTCCGAGATTGGTGGTGACGGCGCCAAGCCATCCGGTCTGGATGATGCCGGCAATGCCCGCCGCCAGCGCCGAGATCATATAGACGGCGACCTTGATCTGCTTGACGGGAACGCCGGTCAGCGTCGCGGCGTGCTCATTGCCGCCAATGGCGAAGATGTGGCGGCCAAACTTGGTCCAGCGCAGCGTGAAGCCGGTGATCAGCGCCAAAAGGATCATGTAGAGCACCGGATTGGCGATGCCGAACACCCAGGCGCCGCCGCCCAGCGCCAGAAGCTTGTCGTGATCGGGGCCGAACTGGAAGACGACGGTGTTGTTGGAGGCGACCATGGCGAGGCTGCGCGCAATCGACAGCATGCCGAGCGTCACCACGAAGGGTGGAAAGCCGAGATAGGCGATCATGATGCCGTTGAAGGCGCCTATGGCGAGCGCGGTGGCGATCGAGGCGAGGATGCCGACCTCGATGGAGTAGCCGGCATGCATGGTGACGGCCAGCACCATTGACGACAGGCAGAGCACCGAACCGACCGACAGGTCGATGCCACCGGTGATGATGACGAAGGTCATGCCGAGCGCGATGATGGCGACGAAGGTGATGTTGCGGGTGATGTTGTAAAGGTTCTTCGACGTTGCGAAGGCGTCGGTGGCAAAAGACAGGAACAGGCAGGCCAGGATGACCGCGATCACCACCCAGAAGGTCTGGCTGGCAAACAGTCTTGCCGGCAAGGATTGCTGCTTTTGTTCGATCGGCTGGTCAATTGTCAGTGCCATCGTCGACCTTCATCTGCTGTGCGTGGTGAAATTCGCTGAGATCAAACCTGTTCGATGGCGCCGGTGATCAGCCCGGTGACTTCCTCGGGCGAACTTGACGCAATCGTCTTGTCGGCGACCTTGCGGCCGCGCCGCATGACGATGACGCGGTCGGCGACGGTGAACACGTCAGGCATGCGGTGGCTGATCAGCACCACTGCGATGCCCTGGTCGCGCAAATGGCGGATCAGGTTCAGCACTTCGGCGACCTGGCGCACCGAGATCGCGGCCGTCGGTTCGTCCATCAACACGATCTTGGCCTGCGACAGCATGGTGCGCGCGATCGCCACCGCCTGACGCTGGCCGCCCGACATCTGCTTGACGAGGTCGCGCGGACGGGTCTCGGACTTCAACTCGGCGAATAGCTGGCCGGCGCGCTTGTACATGGCGGCATAGTCGAGGATGCGTAAAGGGCCGAGGCCGCGGCGCAATTCACGGCCGAGATAGACATTGGCGGCAGCGGTCAGATTGTTGCACAGCGCCAGGTCCTGGTGGACGATCTCGATGCCGTGCTGGCGAGCTTCCGCCGGCTTGTGCAGGATCAACTCCTTGCCGTCCATCCGCATGACGCCATGGCTGGGGCGGAAATTGCCGGCGATCATCTTGACCAGCGTCGACTTGCCGGCGCCGTTGTCGCCCATCAGGCCGACCACCTGTCCGGGCTCGATCGACAGCGATACGTCGTTGACCGCCTGGATTGCGCCGAAATGCCTCGAGATATTGGTGAGTTCGAGAACCGCCACCAGTCTTTGCCTCCCCGTGTTTTGCGACCCGCTGCTGTTCCCGGCGTGAATGCCGGCGCTGCTTTGGCCCCGCTCTCCCCATCTCCTCCCGGAAACAGCGTCAGCGTTGTTTTACGCAAAAGCCGGCGCTCGTCAATCAATTGTCGGACGAATTGAAGCGTTGGTTATCCAAAAATCCGTTTTGTAGGACAAATAGCATTGACGTTGGCCGCAAGCCGATATTAGCTAAGCGTCGGAGGAGATTATGCCGATGCCGCTGGCGGTTAGCCGGGCGGAATCGGCGGAGGTTTATCGGTCGAGGTTGCGGCGCCACCCTTGTGTGAGCCGGGCCAATGCCGCATCTGGAAATGCTTATCGATCTGTCTTGGCGACACGAGTGCTCGTGAAACGAACCTCGGTCATTAAGCATCCGGTCGATCTGTGTGGCGGGCACGCCGTGTCCGTCTGTTTCAAGGGAGGACTGACATGAGGAAAACACTTTTGCTCGCCGCCGTCGCCGCCATGGCGCTGGGCGCCGGGCCGGCTTTGGCCAAGAAACAGCTCGTCATCGTGGTGAAGGGTCTCGACAATCCATTCTTCGAAGCCATCCACCAGGGCTGCGAGAAATGGAACAAGGAAAATGCAAGCTCGGAATATGAATGCTTCTACACCGGCCCGGCATCGACCTCCGACGAGGCCGGCGAAGCGCAGATCGTTCAGGACATGCTGAGCAAGGCCGACACGGTGGCAATGGCGATTTCGCCATCCAACGCGCCGCTGATCGCTCAGACGATCAAGACCGCCAATCCGACGATCCCGATCATGACGCTCGACGCCGATCTCAGCAAGGAAGATGCCGCGCTGCGCAAGACCTATCTCGGCACCGACAACTATTTGATGGGTCACAAGATCGGCGAGTACATCAAGAAGGGCAAGCCGAACGGCGGCACGATCTGTACCATCGAAGGCAATCCCGCGGCCGACAACATCCTGCGCCGCGCGCAGGGCATGCGTGACGCGCTGTCGGGCAAGGAAGGCCTGGCGGCACTTGCCGGCGAAGGCGGCTGGACCGAAGTCGCCGGTTGCCCGGTGTTCACCAATGACGACGGCGCCAAGGGCGTGCAGGCGATGACCGACATCCTCGCCGCCAATCCCAAGCTCGACGCCTTCGGCATCATGGGCGGCTGGCCGCTGTTTGGCGCACCGCAGCCCTATCGCGACCTGTTCGGGCCGCTCAAGGACCGCATCGCCAGCAACGACTTCGTCATCGGCGCCGCCGATACGATCGGCGATGAAGTGGCGATCGCCCGTGACGGCCTTGTAACCGCTCTGGTTGGTCAGCGGCCGTTCGAAATGGGCTACAAGGCACCGTCGGTGATGATCGATCTGGTCGAAGGCAAGGCCGTCGCCGATCCGGTGTTCACCGGCCTCGACGAATGCACAAAGGACACGGTCGACACCTGCATCCAGAAGTAGGTTCTCGATTTCGGGGCGCCCTTTGACGGGCGCCCCGTCTCTTCCCGGACGGACGCAACGGTTGGGGCAGCAGGCTCCGGCTTTGACGCGTCTGTAGTTTGGATTTTCGGCAACGAGATCGGCGCGCCGTGCAGGTTCGGACCAGTCCGGACGCAGACGGCCGACGCATTGGAACGTGAATGCCGGACGAGAAATCAAAGAAGCGAACCGAGCGGGCCAAGGCACAAGCCAGCCGCGGTCCGGCTGTCATGCGCAGGGCCGGTGCCGCGCATTTTCCGGGAGCGAGCGTCCATGTCTCGCTGGCCGGCGAGATCGGCCTCAGAATCGTGCGCGGCGATTATCCGCCCGGCACCATTCTGCCCAACGAGGCCAAATGGGCCGAGATCTTCGATGTCAGTCGTTCGGCGGTGCGCGAAGCCATCAAGATGCTGATGGCCAAAAGCCTGCTGGCTTCACGGCCCAAGATCGGCAGTTGGGTCGAGCCCAGGGAACGCTGGAACCTGCTCGACCGCGATGTGCTGGCCTGGTACGCGACCGGGCCGGACCGGGAAGCCTTCCTGCGCACGGTGCAGGAGTTCCGTCACATCATCGAGCCGGAAGCGTCGGCCTTTGCCGCCACGCGGCGCAACGACGAGCAGATGGACGAGATCAGCCAGGCCTGTCGTGAGATGGGCGAGGCTCTGAACCTGCAGGAGCGTATCCGCGCCGATACGCGTTTTCACCTCGCCATACTGCGCGCCTCGGGCAACGATCTGCTGGTGCCGCTTGGCGTTCTGATCGAGTCGGCGCTCGATCATCTCTTTGTCTTCGTCACACGCGAGACCAGCGATCAGCGGCGGGCGCAGGCGCTGCATGAGGCGATCGAGAAGAACATCCGCCTGCAGCGTCCTGCGGCCGCGCGCAATGCGGTGCACAAACTGCTCGCCAACACCGACGATGTTATCGGCCGGTCGAGGCGCTGACACAGGCTTTTCGCCACCTCAAATCGTCTGCTTCTTGCCATCCTTGCTGGGCATCAGGTCGACGCCGTTGACCTTGCCGATATATGTCGCCAGCATCGGCACGAATTGCTCGGCCGGGCCAGTGGCATGGGCACCGGCGAAGGAGTTCTTGGTGGCGTTGCCGAGCGGGTTGGCGATGCCGGCCGCGCCCGCCATCGATTCCAGATAGGTCAGGTCCTTGAAGGCGTTGGCGATGGTGAATTTATGTGCGTCGCGGTCGCCCTCCAGCGTCCAGCGCATGAAGGTCTGGTAGAAGCCGCAATCCATGCGGCCGTTGCGGATGACGCTGTCGAAACGCGGTGGCGAGATGCCGACCTTTTCGGCCAGCGCCAGCGCCTCGGAATAGATCGCGGCATAGCCCAGCGAGATGAAGTTGTTGAGCAGCTTCATGCGGTGGCCGTCACCTGTATCGCCAATATGGACGATGCGGCCGGCCCAGGTTTCGATGACCGGCTTCACACGGGCAAACAGCGCGTCGGGCGCGCCGACCATGGCGTCGAGCGTGCCTTCCCAGGCTTCCTTCGGCGTGCGGCTGAGCGGTGCATCGACGAAGTCGACGCCGATCTCCTTCAGTTCCGCCGCCAGCGCCACGGTCGAGACCGGATCGGCGGTCGAGCAATCGACGACAACCGAGCCTCTTTTCAGGCCCTCCTTGAGGCCGCCGGGGCCACGGATGATGGCTTCGACCTCGCGCGAGCCGGTGACGCAGATGAAGACGATGTCGGACGCCGCCGCCACGTCGCGCGAAGTCGCCGCCTCCTTGGCGCCCCGGCCAATCAGGTCCTCCGCCGGCTTGCGGTTCTTGCGGCCGAGGAAGGTCAGGCCATAGCCCTTGTCGACGATGTTCTTGGCAATGCCGTGCCCCATCAGGCCAAGGCCGATAAAGCCGATCTTTTCGCTCGCGGCGGTCGTGGTCATGTCTTGAAGTCCTGTTGCGATGATTGATAGTGGGCGCCGCCGTGTGGCGGGCGAGGGTGGTTGCGGAATGCCATATTGTCTGACAATACACGGAAATCCTAGGCATTGGAGACGAAAATGACGAAGCGGATCATGTTCACCGGCGGCAGCGGCAAGGCCGGTCGCCATGTCGTGCAATATCTGGTCGAACAGGGCTGCCAGGTGCTCAACATCGACACCAGGCCGCTCGACAATCCCAAGGTACGCACGCTGATCACCGACATCACCGACAGCGGCCAGGTGTTCAACGCGCTGTCGAGCTATATGGGCCTGCATGAATTCGATCCGTCGCTGCGGCCGCAGCCCGTCGATGCCGTGGTGCACTTCGCCGCCATACCGCGCATCATGATCACGACCGACAATGAGGTGTTCCGCATCAATGCGATGGGCACCTACAACGTCATCGAGGCGGCGGTGAAGCTCGGCATCCCCAAGGTGGTGATCGCGTCCAGCGAGACCACCTACGGCGTGGTGTTCGCCAACGAGCCGCGCGACCCCAAATATTTCCCGTTCGACGAGGAATACGACGTCGATCCGATGGACAGCTATGCTCTGTCCAAGGTCGTCAACGAGCACACGGCGCGCGCCTTTGCGCAGCGCAACGGCACCGATATCTATGCCTTGCGCATCGGCAACGTCATCGAGCCGCACGAATATTCGCTGTTTCCGAAGTGGTTTGCCGATCCGGGCTTTCGCAAGCGCATCGCCTGGAGCTATGTCGACGCGCGCGACCTCGGCCAGATCACGCTGCGCGCCGTTGAAACGGACGGGCTCGGCTTCCAGGTGTTCAACGCCGCCAATGACGACACCTCGTCCGACCTGCCGACGGCGGAACTGTTGAAGCGGTTTTATCCCGACGTGCCGGTCAAGGCGGAGCTCGGCGAATACGAGACGCTGCTTTCCAACCGCAAAGCCAGGGACATGCTTAGCTTCCGTCCCGAGCACAGCTGGCGCAAATACGTCAAATAGGCCGGCCGGGGGCAAGGTTGCGACCTGATCTGTGCACAGCCGCAGGCTTTGCCGTCAACGTCCCGCCCTCTGCTTGACAGCTTTCGAAATCCGGACTTTGTGGACGCATGAGGGACGGAAAGCCGAATAAGGGAACGAAGCCTGAAAAGGCGGCATCCGCCGAGCGCCCGGCGACCCTTCGCCGGGCTGACGCGACCCGGATGCCCGGCACCAGCGTGCATGCGTCACTGGCCAGCGAAATCGGGCTTCGGATCGTGCGCGGCGACTATCCGCCGGGCACCATCCTGCCCAATGAAGCCAAATGGTCCGAAACCTTCAACGTCAGCCGCTCGGCGGTGCGTGAGGCGATCAAGATGCTGATGGCCAAAAGCCTTCTGGCATCGCGCCCCAAGATCGGCAGCTGGGTGGAGCCCAGGGAGCGCTGGAACCTGCTCGATCGCGATGTGCTCGCCTGGTACGCGACCGCGCCCGACCGTGAGGTGTTCCTGAAGACGGTGCAGGAATTCCGCCATATCATCGAGCCGGAAGCGACTGCCTTCGCCGCCATGCGACGCACCGAAGAGCAGATGGCCGAGATCAGCCAGGCCTGCCGCGAGATGGGCGAGGCGCCGAGCCTGCAGGAGCGCACGCGCGCCGATACGCGTTTCCATCTGGCCATCCTGCGCGCCTCCGGCAATGATCTGCTGGTGCCGCTCGGCGTGCTGATCGAATCCGCCTTCGATCATCTGTTCACCTATACGACGCGCGAACTCGACGATCTGCAGCATGCACAGCAACTGCACGAGGCGATCGAGAAGGCCATCCGCCTGCAGCGGCCGGATGCGGCCCGCAACGCGGTGCGCAAGCTGCTCGCCAATACCGACGGCGTCATCAACACCCGGTAGGATGTGCTGATATTCAGGTGAGGCCGGCCTGCAAACGCCGGCTTTCGCGCCTCACGTACTTAAGTACGCTCCGCTCCGGTTCTCGAAACCCAATGTTTTCGGCGCGGCCTGACCTGAATCTCAACACATCCTGCGAGCGCTCAGCCGGTCTGCGAAGTGGCCAAATGTTGCCTGGTCAGCGCGACCAGCAGCGCCTGGTCGCGGGCGGCGTGCTCGGGGCGGTTGACCACCTCGTCGCCATTGACGATCGCACCCCAGAAGCCGCGCAGTTCCTCGACGAAGGCTTCGCCGTAGCCGGCGCGCAGATCCTTCGTCGACAGTGTGTGGCCGTCCGAGGTCTTCACAGTCAGCCGGGTCGGGTGATGGTTGAGCCAGGGCGAGGGGAATTCGAGCTCGAGGCTGGCATCGTCGAAGAACAGCGTGATGCGCTCCTTGTAGTCGGCGAGCTTTGGCACGGTCAGATGCGTCATGGTCCACAGCGCCTGGCCGTCGAGCAGTTTTACCGCGCCCTGGCCGCCATCGCCATTGGCGAAGATCTGCGCGCCGACAACCTCGCCCTCCGGCACGCCGAGTGCGTCGAGCAGGCCGTGCACGGCATTCACATCGTGAATCAAGGCGGAGCTGTAAGCGGCGGTAAATCCACGGAAAGCCAGATCGGTCATGGGCTGGCCCAACGCGCGCTCGACCTGTTGTTTCTGCCTGGCTTGCGCGGCGGCAATCAGCTCCTCGGGAATGTCGTTGCCGCGCTTGTAGCGCTGGTGGGCGATGAACGGCCAGGCATCGGGATCATTGACCTCGACCGAGACGGACCGCAGCGTCTTTGCCGTGCCGGGCAGCGAGGCCAGCGCCAGCCGGTAGCTCGGATCGAAGCGCTTCATATAGCCGACCTGCATGACCTTGCCGGCCTTGTCGCGCGCGGCGATGATCTCGGCGATTTCCGCCGGGGAATAGCAGAGCGGCTTTTCGCAGAAGACATGCAGGCCGCGCCCGAGTGCGGCCAGCACCTGCTCGTGATGCAGCGGGTCGGGCGAGCCGATGACGACGGCGTCGAGCTTCTGGTCGAACAGTTGCTCCGGCGTTTCGAAATTGGCGATGCCGTGAATTTCGCTGACATATTCCCGCGAAATCCTTGACGGGTCGGCAACGCCGACCAGTTCGAACAGGTCGCCGAGCCGCAACAGGTTTGGAATATGCTCGACCTGCGAAATCATGCCAGCGCCGATGACGCCGACGCGTATCCTGCTCATGCTGTTATTACTCTCTGCAAAGTGTTCCAGGCTCAGGGTGCGGCGGCCGGCCGGTTGCCGATCTGCGCCAAGAGCCCGGCAATCTCAGCTTCCACCGCCTTCAGATCCTCGCCGCCCGACATGATGGAAATCACCTCGTCGCGCGAGATCTCGGACTTGGCGTATGTGCCGCGATTGCGGCCGCGGTTGAGCAGCGTGAAAGTGTCACCGACAGGGTAGGCGTGGTGGATGTTGTGGCTGATGAAGATCACCGCCAGCCCGCGCATGCGCGCCTCGATGATGAATTTCAGCACCATGGCCGCCTGATGCACGCCGAGCGCCGAGGTCGGCTCGTCAAGGATCAGCACCTTTGCGCCGAAGTGGACTGCGCGCGCGATTGCCACCGATTGGCGCTCGCCGCCCGACAGCGTGCCGACGGCCTGCGTCGGGTCGCGCACGTCGATGCCGATATCGGCCATCGCCTGGCGGGCAATTGTGTTGGCGCGCTCCTTGTCGAAGCGCGAGAAGGGCAGGCGGCTTCTGGTCGGCTCGCGGCCGAGGAAGAAGTTGCGCGTGATCGACATCAGCGAGATCATGCCGAGGTCCTGGAAGACCGTCGCGACGCCGAGGTCCTGCGCGTCGCGCGGGCTGCGGAACGTGACGGGCTTGCCGTCGACGAAAATCTCGCCCTTGGTCGGCCGGTGCACGCCCGACAGAACCTTGATCAGCGTCGACTTGCCGGCGCCGTTGTCGCCCAGCAAGCAGTGCACCTCGCCGGGATAGACCTTGATGTCGATATCTTGGAGCGCGCGCACCGAGCCGAAATTGACCGACACACCTCGCAATTCCATGGCTGGCTGGATGGCGGGGGACGGGTTTGGGTAGGTCATTTGCCGCCTCCGCGTCCGAGCGCCTTGAGGCGGATGTAGTTGTTGACCAGCACGGCCATCAAAATGACGATGCCGAGGAAGACCTTGAACCAGTCGGTGTCGATGCCGGTGTAGAAGATGCCCATCTGCACCAGGCCGAAGATCAGCGCGCCGAACAGCACGCCATAGACGGTGCCATAGCCGCCGGTGAGCAGCACGCCGCCGATGACCGCGGCGATGATCGCCTCGAATTCCTTGAGCAGGCCGCGCGTGGTGTCGGCGGAGCCGGCCTCCATCACCTGGATGGTGGCAAGCAAGGTCGCCGCACAGGCGGTGTAGATGAACAGCGCGATCTTCACACGGTCGACCGGCACGCCGACATTGCGGGCGGCATTGAGGTCGCCGCCGGTGGCGAAGATCCAGTTGCCGTATTTGGTCTGGGTCAAGACATAGCCGGCAAGCGCTGTCAGTCCGAGCCACCAGACGATCGACATCGGAATGCCGACGACGAAGGGAATGCCGTCGGTACGGGTGGCGATCCAGCCTTGCGTGCCCATCCATTGGAAGAAGCCGGTCAGGAGATGGCCGTTGAACAGGCCGGCGGTTGCCGGGTCCGGCGCGCCGTCGAGGATGTAGGGGATCTGCGTGCGGCCGGTGACGGCGCGGGTGATGCCGATCGACAGGCCGCGCAGGATGTAGAGCGACGCCAGCGTCACGATGAAGGAGGGCAGGCGGGTCTTCACCACGATCAGACCATTGACGTAGCCGGTGAGGATGGCGACAGCGAAGGCGCAGGCGATGCCGCCCCACAGCGGCAGGCCCCAATATTTCACCGTCAGTCCGATGACGACGCCGGCGAAGCCGACCATCGAGCCGACGGAGAGATCGAACTCGCCGGCGATGATGAGAAGGGCTGCGGCCGTGGCGATGATGCCGAGTTCGGCTGCCAGCGTCAGGAAGGTCATCGACCCCTGCAGCGAATAGAGGTTCGACGCACCCGGCAGCAGGGCGAAGATGATGATGGTGGCGATGAGGCCGCCGGCGGCACCGGCTTCGGGCCGGCGAAGCCATTGAGTCAGCCGGCCGGTGCTGGCCAGCCGCTCGTCAGCACCGGCCGCCCGTTTCGACATCATGCCGAAACGGTCCTTGCCCAGTACCCCGGGCGCCGGCGCTTCTGGAGGTATCGCCTTGTCTTCCACAACAGCCATTAGGCTCCCCAATCGCTCACTTCGCAATCTCGACCAGAGACGGGGAGCGCATGGCGGCTCCCCGATCCGTTTTGGTGTTGCCTTAGCGGATGCCGTCCTTGGCGAGCGCCAGGATCGCCTTGGCCTTGTCGGGCGAATCGATGAACAGCGGGCCGGTGTAGGCGTTGTTCTGCGGCCAGAAGCCATGTGTGGCATGCTCGACCAGATAGATCACCGGCAGGTATCCCATCAGATATTGCTGGGCGTCCATGCCGAAGCCCATTTCGCCGGCGACGACGGAATCCAGGACTTCGGGGCTGATGTCGAAGGTGTAGAGCTTGATCTTGCCGAACAATTCCTTCTGCCGGAAGAACGGGATCAGCGGATTGGCGGCGGTGGCGCCGAGCGCGAAGACGGCCTGGGTGTCGGGATGCGCCGACAGATAGGCCTCGGTGCGGCGCTGGATGTCGGCCGGATCGGGCGACACGGTAAGCACCTCGGTGCCGCCGCCTGACGGCTTCAGCCCATCATTCAACCCCTGGCAGCGCTGGTCGAGGCTGACATTGCCGACCTCGTGGTTGATGCAGACGACTTTGAGCGTGCCTTCCTTGGCCAGCCGCTCGCCGGCCTTCTTGCCGGAATAATATTCGGAGACTGTGCCGACGTAGAGAGAGGTGCCGAGTTCGGCGCCTTCCTTCTCGCCGGAATCCAGGACGACCATCGGAATATTGGCGGCAAGGCCGGCCTTGACCGATTTACCAAGCGCATTGGCGTCGGCAATGGAGACGGCGATGCCGTCTGGATTGGTGGCGATGGCCGCGTCGAGCAGGCGGGCCTGCTCGACCACGTCGAACACTTGCGGCGCATAATATTCGACCTTGGCGCCGGTGAGCGCCGCCGCATCGTCGACGCCGCGCTTGACCACCGACCAGTAGGGATCGGAGGCCGAGCCATGCACCACGAAGGTGATGCGGACATCCTTGGGATCCTTCAGGCCGGCCGCTTGCACGACGCCCGCCAGCATACTCATCGAGACAAGCGCGCCGAGCGCCAGTTTCAGAACAGTCTTCATGTCATTCTCCCATTGTCGTTGCAGTTCCAATTCCCTCTTTGCGCCTCGGCCGACGGATCGGCTTACGGCGCTGACCGGGTGGCCGCTTTGCGGGCCTTTGCCGGTGTCGATGCCCCGAGCCGTGCACGAAGCTCCTCGCGCAGCGGCTTCATGCCGATGATGTCGATGTCCTGCGCGCCGAGCCAGTCGCGAAAACCCTGGTCCCGGAAGAGTTCATATTCCTCGGTGCGGACATAGGCGGAGCGCGGCTCGATCAGTTCGAGCTCGCCCGGCGCGTTGAAGTGCAGGCAAAAGAAGGTCAGGCCTTCACGGACCCCTTCGACCAATGCCTTGTAGGCTGGCTCTATCGGCTTTGAGCGTGGACGGCCCCAGGTCGTCTGTATGGCAGCGTCGAAGATGACAAAGCCCTTGGCCCGGGCTTCAGTAACGCCGCGCTGGAAGGCCGCTTCGGTGACGCCAACCAGATTGTCGTTGGGCGAATAGGCCGACAGCGTTTTGGTCAACAGCACCGGCAGCCGATATTCCAGGCCGAGCTTGATGTAGACGTCGCAAAACTCGGGCGACAGCGCTGCCCCCATATGGGCGTCAAGATGAGTGACGTCGATGCCGGCGCGGTAGGCGGTGTCGATCTGGGCGCGAAGCTCGGTTTCCACCGCTTGCGGTGCTGCCTTGCGGCGGGTGGTCGCGACATCGGGCCAGAAATAGCCGAACTCGTCCGTCAGGCCGGCCGCGCGCGACGGCGACGTCAGCGGCCGCCATTTGTAGTGCTGCTTTTCGCTGTTCAGCGTCAGGTGGACGCCGAGATCGAGCCGGGGATCGGCGGCTGCCGCTTCGGCCATCTCAGGGAACCATGGGCACGGCACCATCACGGCGCCGGAGCTGCAGGCGCCCAGTGCGGTCAGTTCGAGGAAGGCGCTGTTGGCGCCATGGCACATGCCGACATCGTCTTCATGCAGGACGAGCTGTCGCGTCATGGACGGCCACCGTTTTGCCGGCCACCATCTTGCCGGCCACCATCTTGCCGGCCACCATCTTGCCGGCACGCCGGTTTCGAGGGTCTTCCAAAGTGTGTCCCGTGCTGCATGGAACCGACCGTTTGCCCAACTGGACGCGATGGAACGCCCTATGCCGGCTTTCCGACAGGGCCACTTCGACGAATTCGGATGGGTACGATTTTCCGCGGGCCTGCATTCTGGAATGTCGATTTCATTCGATATGCCCACATTCGGCGCTAAACGCCGCTCCGACGTGAGCAGGATGGCTTGGTCCGATCGCAGCGGAGTGGTTCTTTCAAACGGCGGCCGCAGGCGTACTGCTTTCACACCATCAAGCGATGTGGAGACTTGCCATGTACACCGCCGGCGAAGAAGAGATCGAGGCCATTGCCAGGGTGATCCGCTCGGGCGCGCTGTTTCGCTATGGCGAGAACAGCGAGTGCAACCGCTTCGAGGCCCGCTATGCAAGGCATCTCGGCGTCGAGCATTTCGCGCTTGCCGCCAGCGGCACCTATGGGCTCGCCGCCGGCCTGATCGGCCTCGGCATCGGCCCGGGCGATGAGGTGCTGGTGCCGGCGCACACCTATATGGCGACCGCCACAGCAGTGCTGTCGGTCGGCGCCATTCCGGTCATTGTCGACATCGACGAGAGCCTGACCATCGACCCGGCCGCTCTGCGCGACGCCATCGGCCCGCGCACCAAGGCGGTCATCCCGGTACATATGTGGGGTGCGGCCTGCAACATGAACGCGATCATGGACATCGCTAAAAAACGCGGTCTGCTCGTGCTGGAAGATGTCTGCCAGGGCATTGGCGGCGGCTATGAGGGCAAGAAGCTCGGCTCCATCGGCCATGCCGGCGCCTACTCCTTCAACTACTTCAAGAACATGACGTCGGGCGAGGGCGGCGGCATCGCCACCAGCTATCCGAAAGTGGCGGAGCGGGCGCGCTGCGCCATCGACCCCTGCCACTTCTACTGGCAGGGCCGCAGCGACAGCATCAAGCCGTTCGCCGGCATCGGCGCGCGCGCCTCGGAATTGATGGGCGCGATGCTCAATGTCCAGCTCGACCGTCTCGACGGCATCATCGAGGCGATGCGGGCGGAGAAGAAGAAGGTGCTGGCCGGCACGCGCCATCTCGGCAATCTCGGTCTGACGCCGTCGCCGATGAACAGCCCCGACGACGATTGCGCGGCGCAGGTGATGTATCTGCTGCCCAGCGAACAGGCGGCGCAGACTTTTTCGAAGACCATTCCGAGCGTCATTGCCGGCAAGACCGGCCGCCACAATTTCACTCAGTGGGACCAGGTGCTGATGCATGAGGGCGCGCATCATCCGGCGCTCAATCCGTACACGCTGCCGGAAAACAAGGGCCTGCGGCTGACCTATGCCGACGATCTCGGCAAGGGTTCTCTCGACATCCTCAACCGCACGGTGATGATCGCGATGAATCCGGCGCATGGCGACGCCGACATCGACGACATGGTCCATAACATCGATGCGGCGGCCCGTGTGGCGCTGGAGAATGCCTCGCTGGACGATGTCGAGATGCGCAAGGCAGCGCCCGTCGATCTGCAGAAATTCGATAGTGTGAATTGAAGCGCTCAGCGCTGGATCGGCCTATTGCCGGTCCAGCCGCATGAAGGCAGCGCGCAACGCCAGCACCGCGCGCAGGATCTGGCGTTCGTCCATCGCGGCATAGCCGAGCAGCAGGCCGTGTTCCGGCTCGCTCGAATGGTAGTTGATCGAGATGCCCTGCACGTCGAGGCCCTCCTTGACGGCGGCGGCGACGACGTCACTGTCCTTGTAGGGTCGGACAAAACTGGCCAGCAGTTGCATGCCGGAATCGTTCTCGGTCACAGTCAGCCATTCGGCCAGATGCTCCTGGCACAGTTTTACGAAATTGGCCTGCCGGCGCGCATAGAGCCGGCGCATACGCTTCAGATGCGTGGCGAAATAGCCTTGCGTGATGAAGTCGTTGACCGTCGCCTGCAGGATCAGCGGCGCGAACTGGCCGGTGATCGAGACGGCGCGGTCGAAGGGGACCGACAGTTCGCGCGGCACGATGAGATAGCCGATGCGGAGCGCCGGGATCAGCGTCTTGCCGAAGGAGCCGATATAGACGACCCGGTCGGCGTGATCGAGGCCGCGCAGCGCCGGTACCGGCCGGCCACGGTACCGGTACTCGCCGTCATAATCATCCTCGACGATCCAGGCGCCGTGGCGGTCGGCGATGTCGAGCAGCTGCAGCCGTTCCTCGATGCGCATGATGGTGCCGAACGGCCACTGGCAGGATGGCGTCACATAGATCAGGCGCGGCGGCGGCAGCTCTGGGTCTGCGAGATGCCATCCAAGGCGATCGACCTTCAAGGGCGCAAGCTGCGCGCCGCTGGCGAGAAAGGCGCTCTTGGCGCCGAGATAGCCGGGCTCCTCCATCCAGACATGGTCGCCTTCGTCCATCAGCACGCGCGAAGCGAGGTCGAGTGCTGCCTGCGCGCCGGTGACGATGATGACCTGGTCGGCGGTGCAATTGATGCCGCGCGACAGGCTTATGGTCGAGGCGATGGCCTGGCGCAGGCCGGGATGGCCGGCAAAGGAGATATAGCCGAGCAAATTCTCATCGCGGCTGCGCGCATTGCGCACCAGAAGGCTCGACCAGATGGTGAAGGGAAAGGATGCCGATTCCGGCACGCCCGGATGGAAGTTGATGACGCCGGCATTGCGTGGCGGCTGCGGGCCGTTGACGATGGTCTGACCGCGCCGCGAGAGTTTTTGCGGGGCGGCGAGGCCGGCGCGCAGCGCGGCCGGCGGGCGTTTCTGCTGGATCGGCGCCACCCAGGTGCCGGACCCGGCGCGCGCCTCTATAAACCCTTCGGCGAGCAGCTGGTCGTAGGCGGCGATCACCGTGTTGCGGCCGACCTTGAGATCCTCGGCCAGCGAGCGTGTCGAAGGAAGCAGCGTGTTCTGCTGGATCTGGCCGTCGAGGATGAAGCGCCGCAAGGCGCCGTAGATCTGCCGGTGCATCGGTTCGTCCGAGCCGCGGTCGACCGACATGATGTCGAGGGAAAGGCGCATATGGTCGGCCAAGCTAGTCTCCGACCAACCTGGCGGCGCGGGCGATCTTCTCTTCGTTAAGCAGGCAGACAGTCTCCAGCACCAGCCGTCTGGTTTCGGGACGGACCTCGCGGCTGTTCTTCAGCGCGCGGTGAACGGTTGCCGCGCCGAGTTCCGCCTTCTCGGCGATCTCACGGATGGTGCAAAGCCGTTCCATGCCGAGTGCCGCCTCGAATGCCATGTCGCTCCTCCATCTGCATCAAGGCATGCCTCGTCCCCAGCCTCAAGCTGGAAACGCCGGGCCGGCAACTCGGGGGCAAAAATTTCGATGCCAAGAACTGTGCGATCCGCGCCGCCAAGGGAGGGCGGCGGCGCGGATCGCCGGGCGCTTTCGCGTCGCTACCCCTACCGAGGCGCGCGCCCAACCGGCCCAACCACCAGCCCCCCGGCGGTGGTTAGGCCATGTCTCGTATTGCCACGTCGAACCCGGCCGCGCAGGCCGTTTTGAGAAGCGAAGCGTAACCTTTCGTGGCATAGGTCAAGGGGTGTGCCTTGGCCGGATCCTGCTCGGCCTCGACGACGATCCAGCCTTCGAAGCCGCGCTTGGCCAGCGGCTTCAACAGCGACAGGAAATCGACGGAACCGTCGCCGGGCACAGTGAAGATTCCTTCCATCACTGCCGCCATGAAACTCATGTCCTCGCGCCGTGCCTTCTCCAGCACGGCCGCGCGGACGTCCTTGCAATGGAAATGCACGATGCGGTCGAGATGCCGGTTCAGGAGGGAGGCCGGGTCGCCGCCTGAGAACAGACAATGGCCGGTATCGAACAGCAGGCCGACGCTCTTGCCGGTTGCGGCTATCAGCCTGTCGACCTCGTCATCGCTCTCGACGATGGTGCCCATATGGTGATGGAAAGCCATGCCGACGCCGAAGGCAGCCATGCGGTCGGCGAGTTCGGTCAGCTTCTCGCCATAGGCGGTCCATTCGCCGTCAGCGAGGCGCGGACGCTGTGAGATCGGCGCGAAAATGCCGTCATGACGGCCGCGCGAGGTGTCGGCATAGACGACGACCTTGGCGCCGAGGTCGCGCAGCAGGGTCAGATGCGAGGTGAGGGCGGCGAATTCCTCGTCGACCGTGCGGTCCAGAATGCGGCCGTCATACCAGCCGGAGACGAGCTCCAGTCCGTAAGAAGACAGGATCGGTCCAAGCTCGTCGCTTCGCCTGGGGAATTTGCCGCCGAGTTCGGTGCCGCGATAGCCGGCCTGCCTGGTTTCCGACAGGCATGTCGCGAGCGGCGTATCGCCGCCGAGTGCGGGAACATCGTCATTGCTCCAGGTGATGGGATTGATGCCGATCTTGACCGTCATGCCGCTACTTCAAAGGGCTCGGGGAAACACAAAGCCGAGGCCGGCAAATTGAGGGGAAAGAGGACCTGTCACTAGGTCCAGTTGAGGTGAATTTGGCAGAGCCAATCGGGAGCGCTAAAGCGTGTCCCGTTTGAACGGACTAAGTCGACGCGCTTAGGTCTTTGTTTATGCATGTCGTTGTCTCAAAACCGGCGCCACTTTTGAGCGACATGCATTAATCCTGCTGCGGCCTTCCGAAGGCCGCGCGCAGTTCGTCCTTGGCGTCCTCGAGCACTTTCCGGCGCGCCTGCGGCAGGTTCTTGCCGGCGCGGTTGATGTAGAAATTCAGCATCGACATGGCCGACTCAAACGGCTGGGCCTTGCGGCGGTCGCTGTGCTCGGCCGAGCGCTTGAGCGAGGCCGCGATCTTCCTGGCGTCGTCGGCTTCGAAGATGTGGTCCTCAAGGTCCATCGCATCGCTGTGCTCGGTCACATCGGCCGACCATTTTTTCTTCGCGGTCATGATAAACTCCTTCCTGTCGCAAAACTCGGGCAGGCCGCCGCCGGTTCCCGAGAAATCGCCGGGCCGCTGGAGCCACGGATCATGGGCCTGTGGCGCTGCCCGTCGCGGTGAATACGCCGATAGTGGCGACACAACGGTCGACTTCCCAGGGCCGTAGACAGGAAACGCCTTGACCCCGATCGTCGCCAATCAGGCGGATAGCCCCGGCATCGACAGCAGCTACGCCTGGATGCGGCTTGCCATCTCCATGCTGCTGGCGACGATCGGTGCGGTCGGCATGTGGGCCGTCGTCGTCGTGCTGCCGGCCGTGCAGGCCGAGTTCGGCGTTGACCGCGCCGCGGCATCGATGCCCTACACCGCAACCATGGTCGGCTTCGCCGCCGGCAATGTGCTGGTTGGCCGCGCGGTCGATCGCATGGGGTATTGGATCCCGGCACTGCTATCCTCGGTGGCTCTCGCCGCCGGCCTGCTGCTCGCCGCGCTGTCGACCTCTATCCTGCAATTCACCCTTGCCCAGGGCGTGTTGATTGGTGTCGGCACATCGGTGATCTTCGGGCCGCTGATCGCCGACATCTCGCACTGGTTCAACCATCGGCGCGGCGTCGCCGTCACGGCGGCGGCTGCTGGCAACTATCTCGCCGGAGCGCTCTGGCCAACCATCATGCCGACACTGATCAAGGCGGAAGGCTGGCGCTTCACCTATGCCGGCATCGGTGTCTTCTGCCTGGTCACCATGGTGCCACTGGTGCTGTTGTTGCGGCGCGCTGCTCCGACGGCGGCTGCCGCCGGTTCGCCCGGAAGCCGGCCAGTGCAGTCGATTTCGCTGTCGCCGGCGGCGTTACAGGTGCTGCTGATCGTTGCCGGTCTCGGCTGCTGCGTGGCGATGTCGATGCCGCAGGTGCACATCGTCGCCTATTGCATGGATCTTGGCTACGGCATTGCGCATGGCGCCGACATGCTGTCGATCATGATGGCGGCGGGCGTCGTCAGCCGGCTTGCCTCCGGCTTTGTCGCCGACCGCATCGGCGGCGTGAAAACCCTGCTTATCGGTTCCGTGCTGCAATGCCTGTCGCTTTTGTTTTACATCCCGTTCGACGGGCTTGCCTCGCTCTATGTCGTGTCGCTGGTGTTCGGCCTGTCGCAAGGCGGCATCGTGCCTTGCTATGCCATCATCGTGCGCGAATACCTGCCCGCCAGGGAGGCCGGCCAGCGTATCGGCATCGTCATGATGGCGACCATCTTCGGCATGGCGATCGGTGGCTGGATGTCGGGCTGGATCTACGACCTGACCGGCTCCTACGCCGCCGCGTTCCTCAACGGGATCGCGTGGAACTTGCTGAACATAGTGGCCATCGGGCTGCTGCTGTGGAAAGCAAAACGCAGTGCTGCCCTGATGGCTTAGGAAGGCAGGATTGCCCTGTTGCTTGACAAGGGCGATTGGCTGCGCGACGCCAGCAGGCGAGTGGGTGCGGCAGCAGCCGGTTGGCATGGTGGCGGTGGAAAAGCTGGACATGGTTTCGCAAGGGCGCAGCGGCCGGGGCCCGGCACGTGGAGGATGTCCATGACCAAGCCGCGCTCGCGTCGTGGGGGCGGCCGCCCGACCCTATCAGATGTGGCGCGCAAGGCCGGCGTCGGCGCCATCACCGTGTCGCGGGCGCTGCGCGAACCGGAACGCGTCAGCCAGGATCTGCGGCGCCAGATCCAGGCCGCCGTCGACGAACTCGGTTATGTCCCGGATCCCAATGCACGGGCGCTGGCCTCGGCGCGCGCCGATGTGTTCGGCGTACTGGTGCCGTCGCTGACCAACAACGTCTTCGCCGAAGTGGTGCGCGGCATCTATGACAGCCTGTCGGACGGCCCGTTCCGCGTCCAGCTCGGCAACACCCATTATTCCGGCCTCGAGGAGGAGCGCCTGCTGCAGGTGTTCGCACCGCAGCGCCCGGCGGCGCTGATCGTGGCCGGCATCGACCAGACGCCGACCTCGCGAAAGCTGCTGGAGAGCGCGGGCTGCCCGGTGGTGCAGGTGATGGAGACCGGGCCCGATCCGGTCGACATGCTGGTCGGCTTCTCGCATTTCGACGGCGGCCGCACCGCGACCGAGCATCTGATCGAGGCGGGCTACCGGCGGATCGGCTTCATCGGCGCACGCATGGACCCGCGCTCGCAGCGGCGGCTTGCCGGCTATCGCGCGGCAATGGAGAAGGCCGGCCTGTTCGACCCGCGGCTGGTCACCACCACGCCGCTACTGTCCAGCGTGACGCTCGGCCGCGAGCTGCTTCGCGATGCGCTGGCCAAGATGCCGGCGCTCGACGGCGTCTTCTGCAACAATGACGACATCGCGCTCGGCGTTTTGTTCGAATGCCATAGCGCCGCGCTCAACGTGCCGAAAACAATCGGCATTGTCGGCTTCAACGACCTCGAAATGATGCAGGCGGCGTTCCCGCCGCTCACCAGTATCCGCACCCCTCGCTATGAAATCGGCCGTCGGTCTGTCGCCATGGCGCTGGCGGCGATCGCAGGACGAAGGCCTGAGCAGCGGGTCGTCGATCTTGGTTTCGAACTCAAGCCCCGCGAGAGCACCGCACGCTGAACACGCTTTGGCCGGCCTCCGCAAATGGTGCTTTACACAACGTCATGGTAGCGCTACCATTTTCGTCAGGCAGACGTTTTGATGAGAGGCCCTGCCTGTTTATTATACATAAGCAACAGCTCATGCTTGTTTATTATGTATAATATGCTAGTTTCGTTTATCGCCTGTGAAGCGGCGAGGGGGAGGGGATCGGGCCGGCTTCGGGCCCTTGAGACGTGGCGCCGGCCAGGCTGGAGGGCCTTCGGCAGGCGTGGAAAACACACCACGACAAACAGCATCAAATTAACAAGCAGCAGCAAATAAAACTACAACTGGGAGGAATATCGATGATCAAGTCACTTGTTGGTGGCATCGTTGCCGCCACTGCATTCGTCATGCTGAGTTCGTCGGCCATGGCCGACCCGGAAGTTGTCAAGGGCCCGTCGGCTGAGCCGGATTGCTTTGCGCCCTGGGCGGCCGATACGCAGTTCTTCAAGTTCCCCAAGAAAGACGGCCCATACCGCATCGCGCTCGCCAATGGCTATATCGCCAACACCTGGCGCATCCAGATGGTGCAGACCGCCAAGGCCTATGCGGCCCAGCCGGAGGTCGCTGCGAAACTGAAGGAATTCAAGGTCGTCTCGACCGGCGAGGACGTGCCGGCTCAGATTTCGGCGATCAACAACTTCATCGATTCCGGCTATGACGCGATCGTCGTCAACGCCCAGAACCCGACCGCTTTCGGGCCGGTCATCAAGCGCGCCAAGGAAGCTGGCGTCATCCTCGTCGCCTTCGACAATATTCTCGATACCAAGGACGCCATCAACGTCAATGTCGACCAGAAGGGCCTTGGCGAATTGTGGGGCAAATGGCTGGTCGGCCATGTGCCGAATGGCGGCAAGGTGCTCGAAGTGCGCGGCGTTGCCGGGACTTCCGTCGACACCGACCGTCACAACGGAATCCATGAAGCGCTCGATGCCTCCGGCAAGAAATGGGAGGTCACCGAGGTGGTCGGCAAATGGGACGACGGCGTGGCACAGAAGGCTACGGCCGACGCCATTGCCACCAACGGTCCGTTCGACGGAATCACCGGGCAAGGCGGCGACACCGGCATCGTGCAGGCGATGATCGATGCCAAGCATGCTTTCGTGCCGTTCGGCGGGGAGACCGAGAACGGTTTCCGCAAGTTCTGCGCGGCACATGCCGGCGACGGGCTGAAATGCTCATCGGCCGGCACCGGTCCGGCGCAGGTCGCGGTCGCCATCAAGACGGCGATTGCCGCGCTCGAAGGCAACGTCGTTCCGCAAGCAGTGAAACTGCCACTGGCGATCGTCGAGGATCCGAACTTCAAGGCCGGTCAGGATTTCTTCCCCGACCAGTCCGACAATTTCTTCGTCGGCAATTCCTTCCCGACCTGCGGCATCAATTTCACCGCGCAGGAAATCATGGGCCAGACCAAAGCTGACCAATAGGGCTGACCAATAGGCGGCATATCCGGCGCCGCGGGATCTCCGCGGCGCCGGCCACTCGATATCCCTTGAAGTCAAACTGCCTCGGGAGGGCCGATGGACGGTGCGGTTCCGCTCTTCCGGATGGAAGGCATATCCAAGCGCTATGGTGGTGTGCGAGCGCTGGAAAAGGCCGAGCTTTCGGTCTCGTCCGGTAGCATCCACGCCATTCTCGGCGAAAACGGCGCCGGCAAATCGACGCTGATCAAGGTCATGGCGGGCGTCGTCGCGCCCGACGAAGGCCGCATGATGCTGAACGGCAGCGAGGTGACGTTCGCTTCGCCTGCTGCTGCAAACAAGTCCGGCATCGTCTGCATCTTCCAGGAGCTGTCGCTGGTTCCCGAACTCAGCGTTGCCGACAACATCGTCATCTCCGATCCGCCGAAGCGTTTCGGCATGATCGACCGCAAGGCGCAGCGCCGCATTGCCGAGGATGCGCTGGCACGCGCAGGTGCGGCCGACATCCATCCATTGGCGCTGGTCAAGGATCTTCCGCTTTCAAGAAGACAGATGGTCGAGATCGCCAAGGCATTGGCCAGGAAGCCGCGCATCCTGATCCTCGACGAGGCGACCTCGGCCCTGACCGCGACGGACGTCGCCAGGATATTCAGCGTGCTCAAGCGATTGCGCTCGGAAGGGCTGGCGCTGCTTTACATTTCGCACCGCATGAACGAGATCGCCGAGCTTGCCGACCACTGCACGGTGTTTCGCAACGGCCGCAATGTCGCCAGCTACAAGGCAGGCACAAAGAGCGACAACGAAGTCGTCGAACTGATGATCGGGCGCGAATACAGCCATATTTTCCCGCCGAAACCCGCGCGCACCGCAGCCGCCGCCGTTCCCGTGCTGGAGGCGCGCAAGCTGTCCTGGACGGACCGGCTGGACAATGTCTCGCTGACGGTCGGGGCAGGCGAGGTCGTCGGCCTTGGCGGCCTGGACGGCCAGGGCCAGCGCGAATTGCTGCTTGCCTTTTTCGGTGTGCTGCGCGGCCTCGGCGGCCAGATCCTTATCGACGGCAAGCCTGTTTCGATCGCCAGCCCCCAAGCGGCGCGCGACGACCGCATCGGCATGGCGCTGATCCCGGAGGACCGCAAGACCGAAGGCCTGATGCTGCCGATGACGGTGCGCGAGAACCTCTCCTTTGCCGCCCTAGACCGGCTGTCCAAGGCCGGCATCATCGACCGCGCCGCCGAACAGCGGCTGATCGACGACATGGTCGGGCTGCTGGCGATCAAGACGGCCGGCCTCGACATTCCGGTCGGTGCGCTGTCGGGGGGCAACCAGCAGAAGGTGGTCATCGCCAAATGGCTGATGCGCCAGCCGCGTATCATCCTGCTCAACGATCCGACGCGCGGCATCGACGTCGGCACCAAGCAGGAACTCTATCAACTGATGCGCAAGCTGGCGGATGCGGGGGCGGCGATCCTGTTCTATTCGACCGACTATGACGAACTGATCGGCTGCTGCGACCGCGTGCTGGTGCTCTATGACGGCGCGGTCAAGCGCGAGCTGGTCGGGGCCGAGATCACCGAGCGGGCGCTCATTGCAAGCGCACTCAACATTCACGGCGATGACGGCGGCGCGAGAGACGATGCCGGCGCAAGACAGGGAGCGGACGCGTGAAAGAGTGGCGCTACTGGCTGGCCGAGCAGCGCGGAACACTGATGGCACTCGGCATATTCATTGTCATGTTCGTCATCTACACCTCGAACCATCCGGCGGGCTTCACCGCCAATGTCGTGCAGACGGCGTCCAACAAGGGCGTGCTGCTCGCCTTCGTCGCCATGGCGCAGACACTGGTCGTGATCACCGCCGGCATCGACCTCTCCGTCGGCATGATCTTCACGCTGACCAATTGCCTCGCCTCCTGGCTGGTCATCGGCACCGGCCTCGAGACCGCTTTCGGCGTCATCGCCGTGCTCGGCACCGGGCTCCTGTGCGGAGCGATCAACGGCGCCATCGTCATCTACGGCCGCCTGCAGCCGATCGTCGCCACGATCGCCACGGGTGCGGTCTATTTCGGCATCGCGCTGCTGCTCAGGCCGTTTCCCGGCGGTTCGGTCAACGAAGGTCTCGCCGACGCGCTAACCGGACGCCTGTTGGGCGTGGTGCCGGCGAGCCTGGTCGTGCTGCTCGCCGTCGTGCTCGTGGTCTGGTTACCGTTCAGCCGCTCGGTGCTCGGGCGCGCGGCCTATGCGGCCGGATCCTCGGAGACGGCGGCCTACATGTCCGGTGTGCCGATAAGGCGCGGCAAGTTCGCTGCCTACGCGCTCGCAGGCCTGTTGGCCGCGATCGGCGGACTGTTCCTGACCTTCTTCACCTATACCGGCGATGCAGCCTATGCCAGCGGCAACGCCTATACGCTGTTTTCGATCGCCGCGGTGGTGCTGGGCGGCGTCTCGCTGTTCGGCGGGAAAGGCAGCGCCATCGGCGCCATCTTCGGCGCGCTGGCCTTCCGCACCATCGGTGACCTGTTGTTCGTGTTCGATTTCGACCCGCTATGGCAGCCGCTGTTCCAGGGCGTGATCCTGCTGGTCGCGGTCAGCCTTGGCGCGTTTGCGCTGTTTCGGGTCCGCAACCGGCTGGAGTGGTTCCTGTGAGCGAAACGACATTGGGCGGTATCGCCGGCCGCGTGCCGAAATTCATCCGCCGCGCCGATCCGGCGGTGCTGACGGCCTTCGCCTGCATCGTGCTGTTGCTGTTCCTAGGCAGCCTCTATTCCAGGAGCTTTCTGTCGCCTGAATATCTCTTGCAGCAGCTCAAGGTGGCCTCGTTCCTCGGCGTCATCGCCACAGGCATGATGCTGGTCATCCTGCTAGGCCAAATCGACCTGTCGGTGCCGTGGGCGGTGGCGGCGGGCGCGATGATGGCGTGTGCGGCTGCTGCCTATGGCCCGATCGGTGTGGCGCTGGCCATCCCGTTCGGCATCTTTTGCGGGGTGCTGATCGGCATCGTCAACGGCTTTGGCGTCGCCTATCTGCGCATACCCTCGATGATCATCACGCTCGCCACCAACGCTGTCGCGCAAGGGCTCATGGTCGTTTATACCGGCGGCTACTCGCCACAGGATTCGGCCACCGGCGCCATGCGCTATCTTGCGACAGGTTTTACCATTCCTGGCGTGCCTAACGCCGTCATCATCTGGGCGCTGATTGGCGCTGCGATGGTGTTCGTGCTGTCCCGCACCAGCTTCGGCCGCACCGTCTACGGCATCGGCAACCGCGAGCGTGCCGCCTATCTCTCCGGCATCGATACAAGGCGCGTGGTGATGATCGCCTTCGCTATCTCAGGCGGGCTGTCCGCCTTTGGCGGAGTGCTTCTCGCCGGCTATGCCTCCAAGGCGGCGCAATCGATGGGCGATGCCTATCTCCTGCCGTCGATCGCCGCCGTGGTTCTGGGCGGCACCTCGATCCTGGGTGGCCGCGGCTCCTATCTCGGCACCGTCGCCGGTGTCATCCTGATCACGCTCCTGCAGTCCATCCTTTCGGTCATGCAGATGCCGGAGGCGGGGCGGCAGATCGTCTATGGCCTGGTCATCGTTGCCATGCTCCTGCTCTACGGCCGCGCGCCGGCAAGCCGCTGACCGTGGACGAAAAGACCGCAAAGGCGCCAATGGGCGCTACCGGCTCAGTGCCTCGGGCCATTGTGGTGATGGGCGTCGCCGGCTGCGGAAAATCGGCTGTCGGCAAAGCATTGGCAGCAGAGGAAGGGGCCGTCTTTGTCGAAGGCGACAGGCTGCACCCACCCGAAAACGTCGCCCGCATGGCGAGCGGCGAGCCGCTCACAGATCAGCTGCGTGAGGGCTGGCTCGATGCCATCGGCGAGCGGATCGCCGACCTGACCGGCAGCGGCCAAAGCGTGGTTGCCGCCTGCTCGGCGCTGAAGCGCAGCTACCGCGATCGTCTGCGTGGCTTCCGCCGGGATATCGATTTCATCTATCTGAAGATCGATCCCGCAACCGCCAAGCAGCGTGTCGCCAACCGCAAGGGCCATTTCATGCCGGCAAGCCTGGTCGAAAGCCAGTTCGCCATCCTTGAGCCGCCTGGCGCCGACGAGCGGGCGCTGACGGCCGACGCCACACTTCCAGTGGCTGAGATCGTCACCGCCGTTGCCAGCCTGCTGGCCGGCGCAAAATCATGAACCACCCTCGTCGGGCAAGGCGGTTTCCGGCCGTTCGGTGAACCGGTCGGCGCCGGACCAGACCATCATTTGCTCGGGATAGAGTTTCAGCGCCTCCAGCAAGCGGTCGCGCTTGAGCAATATGTACTCGGCCTGCAGCGCCATGTTCTTGGCGCCGGCTCTGGCCGCGCGCTCGCCGGCCTCTGCCGGGGCCGGCACCAGTTCGGGACTTAGGACGGCGCGGTATTGGCGGAACGGATCGGTCTCGAAGGTCGACATGGAAAACAGCGCCGCCTTGCCTCTGGCAGCGAAATTCGTCGGCGCCGAAGCCAGGTGGGTCCAGCCGCTCTCGCCAAGGCCGACTTCGGTGAATGTCGAGCCGGCATGCACCGTGTTGGTCACCAACACCACGCCGTTGCTGCCAAGGATCTTCTGGATCCGGCCGGTGACCTGGTAGGCGTCGCTGCGGTCGAACACGATCCGGCTTTTCAGGAAACGGTTCTCGACCCGAACCATCGGCGGGTTCAGGAAGCGCAAGCCGAAGGTCGAATCGGATATGCCGTGAGCCCTGACGCTGAGCTGGTGTGTCTCGATGCCGGCTTCATGGAGAGCGCGTTTGCCGATGATGGTCTGGGTCGTGAACTGATCGCACCAGATGATAGCGCCGTGGCCGCGCTTCAGCGCCGCTTGCAGGCCTTCCAGGCCCTCCAGCCGGATATCAGGTGACCAGCGGCGGCCGATGAGATGCGCGGCAAGTAGCAAACGCCGGCGGTGGTTGGCGCAGAGCAAGGCCCTGAACTGCCTTTGCGCATCGATGCCATTGCCGAGCACGGCGCGCGTCGCGGCGGCGTAGCGCACGAAATCCTTGCGGATATGGCGCTTGAGGCGCAGCCCCGATACGCGGCTGCAGATCGCGGCCCACCAATTGACCGGTAGCAATGCCGCGACCCCGAGATAAAAGGCGGCCAGCAGCAGCTCGCGGAGATCCCTGTTGTTGAAGGTGCGCAACTTGCCGGCGCGGACCTGCTTGCGGCTGAAGAAGCGAACATTCTCGGCGCGTTCGGGCACCAGGATGTCGGCGATGATTTCCGTATGATAAATGACGGCGGAAGATGGTGTCCGGTCGGCTTTCCGGGATTTTCCCAACCACGGCAGCCTCATCCGATCGGTGTCCACCTGTTCTTGCGTGCGTCCGGAAATCGCTTTACTGCGTCTGCCACGGGCGCGCAATCGGCGCCGGCAAGGCCATGGTGAACGCCATTCAGGGTTCGAACTTGAAACAGGCCCTATCGGTAGCACTTCCCCAACTGGCGCCCTGGCGGCCGGCTGCGGTGGCGCTGATGGCGCCGGACCGGCCATCCCTGAGCTTTGCCGGCCTCGCCAATCTTGTCGACAAGCTCTGCGGCGATCTCGCCAGGCGTGGCGTTGCCCGCGGCACGGCCGTCGGCATCGTCTTGCCCAACGGCCCGGAAATGGCGACCTGTTTCCTGGCGGTCTCGGCGTTGGCGACGGCGGCGCCGCTCAATCCGGCTTACGGCGAAGACGAATTCCGCTTCTATCTCGGCGATCTCGATGTGAAGCTGCTGCTGTGCGGACAAGGCATGGGCGATGCCGCGCGCAACGCCGCAAAGGGGCTCGGCATTGCGGTGCTCGACGTCGTCGTGACTGACGGCGCCAAGGCCGGCGAGTTTCTGCTGGCGGGCGACGCCGAGGTGGAGGCTGCCAGCGAGGCTCGCCTCGACGATATGCAGTTCAACGGACCCGACAATTTCGCGCTTGTCCTGCACACATCGGGAACCACGGCGCGACCGAAGATCGTCGGCTTGCGGCAGCGCAATCTGCAGGCATCGATGGCCAACATCGCCAGCACCCTGGCGCTGTCGGCAAACGATATGTGTCTCAACGTGATGCCGCTGTTCCACATTCACGGGCTGATGGCGGCGCTCAGCGCACAGCTGGCAGTCGGCGGCGCTGTTGTCTGCACGCCGGGCTTCAACCCGCTCAAATTCTACGGCTGGCTGGGCGATTTCCGGCCGAGCTGGTACAGCGCGGTGCCGACCATGCATCAGGCGATCCTGGCGCGCGCCGCCCGCAATGGCGAAACCATCGCGGCTGCGCGGCTGCGCTTCATCCGCTCGTCTTCGGCAGCGCTTCCCGACACCGTGTTCCGCGACCTCGAGCGCGTCTTCGGCTGTCCGGTGGTCGAGGCCTATGGCATGACCGAGGCGGCGCACCAGATGACATCCAACGGCCTGCCGCCGGCACGCCGCAAGCCAGGCTCGGTCGGCCTGCCTGCGGGTCCGCAGGTGACGATCCTGGACGACAAGGGGACGATCCTGCCGGCGGGTGAAAAGGGCGAGATCGCGGTGCGCGGCGCCAACATCCATGATGGCTATCTCGACAATCCGGTGGCCAATGAAGCTGCCTTCAGCGATGGCTGGTTCCGCACCGGCGACCAGGGCCTCATCGACGAGGATGGCGATCTGAAGATCACCGGGCGGCTGAAGGAGATCATCAATCGCGGCGGCGAAAAGATCTCGCCGCTCGAGGTCGACAATGTGCTGCTCGATCATCCGCTGGTGGCGCAGGCGGTGACCTTCGCCGTGCCGCACGCCATGCTCGGCGAAGAGGTGGGTGCGGCCATCGTGCTGGCCGAGGGCGCCACCGCCGATGCCGAGCAGATACGCGATTTCGCGCGCAGCCGGATCGTCGAGTTCAAGGTGCCGCGCCACATCCTGTTTCTCCAGGAGATACCCAAGGGTCCCACCGGCAAAATCCAGCGCGTCGGCCTGGCCGGCAAGCTCGGCCTGGTCTGAGGACTCTCATTTCAGCATGATCTTGTCCGAAAACCGGTTCGCACTTTTCGGGACCATGCTCTAATTTAGATCTGCGATGTCAGCTCGACCGGAAAATCATCATTGTCGGCGTCGCGCATGGCGGCGAGGCTGCGATTGTCCAGCACTTCGGCGATCGCCTGGCGCACTTCCAGCATCATGTGCCGGACTTGGCAGGTCGCCTCGTCGCAATCCTCGCAGCGCTGGTATTGCGTGCGGCTGGCGCAGGGTATGGGAGCGAGCGGGCCGTCCAGCACGCGCACGACGTGGCCGATCTTGATTTCGGAAGCCGGCCGGGCGAGGCGATAACCGCCTTCCTTGCCCTTGCGACTGAGGACGAAACCGGCATTGCGCAGCTCGCCCAGAATGGCATCCAGGAATTTCTTCGGGATGTTGTTGGCGATCGCGATGTCGTTGACGAATGCAAGCTGGCCGACCGGCAGGCCGGAAAGATGCACGAGGGCCTTGAGGCCGTATTTGCCTTTTTTGGTAAGCATGCCCGCTTCAGTTCATGGAAACCCCAACCACCCGCATCTGGCGGTTGTTTGTGTGCAAATCATGACGTTTCGCCTGAACAACCCGGTTTCGCGTAGAACAAGCCGCCCGGTTGAGATGTTAGGCACAAAGGCGTTCATTCTTTGTAACGTTTTTCGCCGATCGCGACAGATTCCGCCTGAAGCCGTTTGTCGGCGCGCGAAAACGAAGAAGGCGGCAAAGCGCCGGCTTTCTTGTGAGGTGAGGTCGAACGCTGCTGATATCAGCGGCTGCCATAGGTCTGGTCGAGCAGACCGCCGGCGGCGAAGTGCTCCTTCTGTACCTTGTCCCAGCCGCCGAAGACGTCTTCCACAGTCAGCAGGCGGACATCGGGGAAGTCGGCCTTGTATTTTGCCGCGACTTCAGCGTTGCGGGCGCGCAGGCCATTTTCAGCCGCGATGGTCTGGCCCTCGGGCGTGTAGAGGAAATCGAGATAGGTCTTGGCGAGGTCACGGCTGCCGTGCTCGTCGGCGACCTTGTCGACGATCGCCACCGGGAATTCGGCGAGCAGGCTGACCGTTGGCGTGACCTGTTCGAACTTGTCGTTGCCATACTCCTTGCGGATACCGCGCGTTTCCGACTCGAAGGTGATCAGCACGTCGCCGATCTCGCGTTGCACGAAGGTGGTGGTGGCGGCGCGCCCGCCGGTGTCGAAGATCGGCACGTTGTTGAACAGCTTGGTGACGAACTCCTTCACCTTGGCGTCGTCGCCCTTGAAGGCTTCCTTGGCGTAGGCGGTTGCGGCCAGATAGGTGTAGCGCGCATTGCCCGAGGTCTTGGGGTTGGGGAAGATCACCTGCACGTCGTCGCGCACGAGGTCGTTCCAGTTCTTGATGTGCTTGGGGTTGCCCGCGCGGACGAGAAAGGATGGGAGCGAATAGAAGGGCGAGGCGTTGTCGGGGAAATCCTTCTGCCAGTCGGCGGAGACGAGGCCTTTCTTGACCAGAAAGTCGATGTCGGTGACCTGGTTGAAGGTGACGACATCGGCGCCGAGGCCTTCGGCAATGGCGCGCGCCTGCGCCGAGGTGCCGGCGTGCGACTGGTCGACGGTGACGCCCGGATGGCCGGCGACGAAAGCCTTGTTAACCTGCGCGAACAATTCGCGGCCGACATCATAGGAAGCGTTGAGCAATTTGTCGGCCGACCAGGCCTGCGAACAGGCGAGGATCAGGCCGGCGACAGTGGCGACGCTGAGGAAAAATCGCTTCATGAACACAGGCTCCGATGTGCAATGCGTTGCCAGAACATAGCCGGGCCGGAGGGTGTACTGCGAGGCACACGGGGCAGACGTATGGCGTTGCAGCGAAAAAGAAATCGCTGAAGCAGGTTATCGGCGAAATTTCATTCCAGCCGAAATGCCGATGCGTTGGGGTTTTCTGTGGTTTGCAATTCGAGGCCGAGTGGCATATACAAATGGCATATACAAGTGGAACAGACAGGGGAGGCTGCCATGCCGCAGCACCGTCACTCAATACCACCCCCCAGGGAGGCGAAGTTGTTTCGCAACAACCGCAGTCAGGCGGTTCGCATCCCTGTCGAATTCGAGCTGCCTGGCGAGAAGGTCCTGATCAGCCGCGATGGCGACCGGCTGATCATCGAGCCGGTCCGTCAACCAGGCCTCACCGCCTTGCTCACCCAATGGGCGAAAGAGCCGCCGCTTGGTCCTGAAGACGACTTTCCCGAGATCCATGATGCGCCCGTGGGGCCTGAGGATATCTTTTGATGCGGTTCATGCTGGACACCAACATTCTCAGCGACATGATCCGAAACCCTACCGGCAAGGCTGCCAGTGCGGCGGTTCGCGCGGGAGACGGTGCCCTGTGCACCAGCATCGTTGTCGCCTCGGAGCTGCGTTATGGCTGCGCCCGCAAGAGATCGGCCAAGCTGCTCGCCAAGGTCGAGCAATTGCTCGCCGAGGTTCCTGTGTTGCCGCTCGATGTGCCGATGGATAACGAATACGGAGCACTTCGTGCCGAGCTGGAGGCCAGAGGCCAGCCAATCGGCCACAATGATCTTTTCATTGCTGCCCATGCCTGTGTGTTGGGGACGACACTGGTGACGGCCAACACCGCTGAGCTCCGTCGGATCAAGGGCCTGACGGTCGAGAACTGGCTGGAGTAGCGCCGGATCGATGTCTATGCCGCCGGGAAAAGCTTCCAGCGCCTCGGCCTGAACGCCACCCGGCTCTTCTGCGCCGCAGGATGGTCCACAGGCAGTTCGATCTCGACGCGCTGGCGCTCGCCGCCGATTTCCAGTTCGACGCGTCTTGTGCCGGCGACGCGGCGGCTGGCGGCGACCGTGCCGGCGATGCAGCCGCTGCAGCCGTCGAGCAGTTCGATATCGTGCGGGCGGAAGTACAGCGTCGCATCGCCCTCGGGTGCGTGCGGCGCCGACACGCCGATCGGACGGTCGGCGAGCCAGATCTCGCCATTCTCAACCTTGACCGGCAGCATGCTCGATTCGCCGATGAAGGAGTAGACGAAGGGCGAGTTCGGCGTGTCGTAGATCTCGTCGGCGGAGCCGACCTGCTCGATGCGCCCCTGGCTCATCACCACGACGCGGTCGGCAAGCTCGAGCGCCTCTTCCTGGTCGTGGGTGACGAAGACGGTGGTGTGGCCGGTACGGTCATGGATCTCGCGCAGCCAGCGGCGCAGTTCCCGGCGCACCTGCGCATCGAGCGCGCCGAACGGCTCGTCGAGCAACAGCACCTTGGGCTCGATGGCCATGGCCCGGGCGAGCGCCACGCGCTGGCGCTGGCCACCCGAAAGTTGCGCCGGATAGCGCTTTTCCAGGCCGGAAAGCTGAACGAGATCGAGCAGTTCGGAGGCGCGTCGGCGGATTTCGGCCGCCGGTGGTCGCGACGGTCCATGCCGCACCTTGAGGCCGAAGCCGATATTGTCGGCGACCGTCATGTGCCGGAAGAGCGCATAGTGCTGGAAGACGAAGCCGACATTGCGCTCCTGGATCGAGCGGTGCGAGGCGTCCTCGTCGCCGAAGAAGATCTTTCCGCGCGTCGGCCGCTCCAGGCCGGCGATAAGCCTCAGCAGCGTCGTCTTGCCGGAGCCGGATGGCCCAAGCAGCGCGATCAGCTCACCCGATTTGATGTCAAGCGATACGTCATGGAGGGCCGGAAACCGGTCAAACTCCTTGCGTACGTTGGCAACGCGAACTTCCATCAAATGTCCCTTTTTAGTGGATGCATGTCGTTATCCCAAAACCGCTTCACACTTTTGGGCGACATGCATCTAATGTCCGCGCGTCGCGGCGATCTCGGCGCCGTAGCGCATCTCAAGAAGTGTTTTCAAGACCAGCGTGACCAGCGCCAGGCCGGCAAGCAGCGAAGCGACGGCAAAAGCGCCGACGGCGTTGTACTCGTTGTAGAGGATTTCGACATGCAACGGCATGGTGTTGGTCAGCCCGCGTATGTGGCCCGACACGACCGACACCGCGCCGAATTCGCCCATCGAGCGGGCGTTGCACAGAAGCACGCCGTAGAGCAATCCCCATTTGACGTTGGGCAGCGTCACGTACCAAAAGGTCTGCCAGCCATTGGCGCCCAGAGAGAGCGCGGCTTCCTCGTCGCCGTTGCCCTGTTCCTGCATCAGCGGGATCAGTTCGCGGGCAACGAAGGGGAAGGTAACGAAGATGGTCGCGAGCACGATGCCGGGCACGGCGAAAAGGATCTGGATGCCGTGCGCCTTCAGCCATTCACCGAACAGTCCCTGAGCGCCAAACAAAAGCACATAGACCAGGCCGGAAATGACCGGCGAGACCGAGAAGGGCAGGTCGATCAGCGTGGTTAGAAAAGCCTTGCCCTTGAACTCGAACTTGGCGATCGCCCAGGCAGCCGAAATGCCGAAGACGACGTTGAGCGGCACGGCGATCACCGCCACCAGCAGAGTCAGCCGGATCGCCGAGCGCGTATCGGGATTGGAGAGCGATTCCGTGTAGGCGCCAATGCCTTTCGCCAGCGCCTCGTGGAAGACGATGATCAGCGGCAGCAGCAGGAAGATGGCGAGGAAGGCGAAGGCCACCGCCATCAGCAGCAGCCGCACCGGCCGGCTTTCGGTCACCGCCGCCGACCGGCTCTCGTGATGCGGTTCGTAGGATTTGATCTCGGGGTCAGCCATAGCGCTTGCGACTCCATGACTGCGCCAGGTTGATGACCAGCAGCATCACGAACGACAGCAAAAGCATGATCGCCGCGATCGCGGTGGCCGCCGGATAATTGTACTCCTCGAGCCGGATGACGATCAGAAGCGGTGCGATCTCCGACTTGTAGGGAAGGTTGCCGGCGATGAAGATGACCGAGCCGTATTCGCCGACGCCGCGCGCGAAGGCGAGTGAGAAGCCGGTGATGATGGCCGGCGCCAGGCCGGGAAACAGGATGCGGGTGATGATCTGGAAGCGGTTGGCGCCGAGCGTCGCGGCGGCTTCCTCCACTTCCTTGTCGATCTCCTCCATGATCGGCTGCACCGTGCGCACGACAAACGGCAGGCCGATGAAGACAAGCGCCACGACAATGCCGAGCGGCGTGTAGGCGACCTTGATGCCGAGCGGCGCCAGGAGATGGCCGATCCAGCCATTAGGCGCATAAAGAGTGGTCAGCGCGATACCGGCCACTGCCGTCGGCAGCGCGAAGGGCAGGTCGACCATGGCGTCGACGACGCGGCGGCCGGGGAAGCGGTAGCGCACCAGCACCCAGGCGACGAGCGTGCCGAAGACGACGTTGACGGCGGCTGCGATGAAGGCTGTACCGAAGCTGATTTCGAGTGCGTTGATGGTCCGGCGGTCGGTGGCGATCGCCCAGAAATCGGTCCAGCCGAGGGCTGCCGAGCGCCAGATCAGGCCCGACAGGGGGATGAGGATGATGAGCGTGAGGTAGGCAAGCGAGAAGCCGAGCGTCAATCCGAAACCCGGAATGACACTCGGCTGTCTGAATCGCCACCCCGCCTTGGCGGGTGCTATGGTCATGTCGTCCTGATCTAAATCCTACTGGGCCGGCTTGTAGATCTGGTCGAATATACCACCATCGCCGAAATGATAAGGCTGTGCCTTCTTCCAGCCGCCAAAAAGCGGATCGTCGATGGAGATCAGCTTGATTTCGGGCGTCTTCGGAATGTCAGCCGCATCCACCAGCTCGGGCTTGGCCGGACGATAGTGGTTCTTGGCGATGATCGTCTGGGCTTCCTTGGAATAGAGCCAGCCGAGATAGGCTTCGGCGACCTTGCGGGTGCCCTTGGCATCGACATTGGCGTCGACGATCGCCACCGGCGGCTCGGCCAGGATCGAGGTCGGGGGATAGACGATCTCGAAATTGTCGGCTCCGAATTCATTGAGCGCCAGATAGGCGTCGTTTTCCCAGCCGATCAGCACGTCGCCGATGCCCTTTTGCGCGAAGGTGACCGTCGAGCCGCGCGCACCGGTGTCGAGCACCGGAGCATTGGCGTAGAGCTTGCCGACGAATTCCTTGTTCTTGGCCTCGTCGCCGCCATCATTGGCGTTGGCATAGGCCCAGGCGGCAAGGTAGTTCCAGCGGGCGCCACCCGACGTCTTCGGGTTCGGCGTGATCACCTGGACACCGTCCTTGACCAGATCGCTCCAGTCGTGGATGCCCTTCGGGTTGCCCTTGCGGACCAGGAAGATGATGGTCGAGGTGTAAGGCGCCGAATTGTTCTCGAACTTCTTGCGCCAGTCCGGGTTGATCTTCTTCGACTTGGTGACGATGGCGTTGATGTCGCCCTCGAGCGCCAGCGTCACCACATCGGCATCGAGGCCGTCGATCACGGCGCGGGCCTGGGCGCCGGAGCCGCCATGCGATTGCTGGATGGTGACCGTCTCGCCGGTCTCGGCCTTCCAGTGTGCGACGAAGGCTTCGTCATAGGCCTTGTAGAGTTCGCGTGTCGGGTCGTAGGACACGTTCAGAATGGTCGTATCGGCAAACGCGAAACCGAGCGTGCCGAACTGGATCGATGTGGCGACCAGTGCGCCGAGCAGTTTCTTGAAATGAGGTTTGGTCATTCCCGCCTCCGTTGATGACGGCTGAACTCTATCGAATTGATAGAAATTAGATGCATTCAACGTTGCCTTTTTCGTCCACTCGAAGGAAATTTTCGCCGATATTGGGCTTCGGAAGGAAATATTTTCCTCATATTGGTCTAACCCAAATCCGGCCGGTTTGACGCTATCTAGGAGCTGACACCGCAGAAGCAAGGCCGAATGAGGGAAGGCTCGGTGTAGCACCGGGCGGTTCAGCCCGCAGTGATGGGAAAATCGAAGCGCAGCTTTGGAAACGGCTCATCCCGAAGCGTGTAGTGCCACCACTCTCGCGCATAATTCTTGAAGCCGCCGGCGCGCATGGCGTCGAGCAGCCTTTTGCGGTTTGCCGCCGCTTCTGCCGCCAATGGGCGATGTGCGGTTTCGCTTGCCGGGTCGAAACAGTCGAAGCTGGTGCCGAAATCGAGCGTGCCGGCGCCGGCCGCGCCGCAAGCGGCGGATGACTTGTTCTTGCCGTCGCTGCGGGCGATGGCGACATCGACGGTCGAGCCGCGCGAATGGGTGGACAATTCGCCGATATAGCCCTTGGCGATGAGGTCGCCGCGCTGCAGCTGAGGGTACCATTGCGGATCGGGCGGGCCGCCCTCTCTGGTCCATTTGCCCATGTCGGCAACGGCGCGGGCCGGGCGGTAGCAGTCGAAGACGACCAGCGTCAGGCCATCGGCGGCGAGCGCTTTCTGCACACCGGACAGCGCATGCGCAGCTTGCTTCGTGAGGATGCAGATTGGGGCGTCGTAGCCATCGGCCTTGCGATGCAGGAAATTTTCCAGGCCGGCATAGCGGATGTCCTGGCGGATCGAGGGATCGACATCGGCCAGGCGGACGAAGCCGGCGGGCAGGGGATCGGCGTCGGCGGGGGAGCAAGTCGAAACGAACATGGATAGGGCTAAGGCCAATCCTCGATGCAAGCGCTTCGGCACACCCCCCTCTGGCCTGCCGGCCATCTCCCCCGCAAGGGGGGAGATCAGATGTCGCTGCGGCTTTCGCCATTTTTCAACGTTGCTGAATGAGCGTGGCGCCGAAGCTGCCAATCTCCCTCCTTGCGGGGGAGATGGCCGGCAGGCCAGAGGGGGGTGCCTCGCGCCGGGCCTCGGGCGAAGAAGCCCAATCCCCTGAATCGCTTGGCGCCATCTATTCAACGAACACCTTCACGCTTGCCGCGCGTCCCACGGCGTCGATGACGGTGAGCGTCGAATAGCCGGCGCCGTCGGGCAGCCAGGTCGCGGTGCGGCGGCGGTCGATGCCGACGAGCGGCTTGCCGTTGGCCAGCCAGCGGAACGGCGCGCGGCCGCCTTGCAGTTTCAGCACCAGCGGCGAGGCCTCGGCGGAATTGGTGGCGAGATCGACGCGGGCGCCGTTGGGCGGGAAAATGATCGTTGGCGCCGGTTCCGTCGGGCCTGCCTGCACCAGTCCGTCGGCGCCGGCGCCGAAGCGCGCCAATGTCACCGGCAGGTCTTCGCGCCTGGCCTTGACGACGCCGGCCGGCTGGCTGGGCAACGGGACGGCGGTGAGGCCTGAACGGACGAAGCCCTCGAACAGGATGGGGGCGGCCGAGACATAGCCGGACAGGCCGGGCACCGCACCGGCATCGGCGCGGCCGACCCAGACGCCCAGCACGTAGCGGCCGTCGAAGCCGACCGACCAGGCATCGCGATAGCCGTAGGACGTGCCGGTCTTGTAGGCGATGCCGCGCTGCAAGGCGCCCTCGGGCGGCTTCACGCCCGACAATATGTCGGTGATCTGCCAGTTCGCCTGGGCGTCGAGGATGGTGGCGGTGGTGCGCTCGGCATTGGCCGGCTCGGTGCCGTCATGCAGCGTGTTTGCCTTGCCGCCATTGGCGAGGCCGGTATAGAGCTGGACGAGATCGCGCAGCGTTACGCCGACGCCTCCGAGGCCGATGGCGAGGCCCGGCGCCTCGTTGACCGGTAGCACCGGGCTGACGCCGGCCTGGCGGAAGCGCGCCATCAGCCGTGCCGGGCCGACCGAGTCGAGCACGCGGATCGCCGGAACGTTGAGCGACAGCTGCAGCGCCTGGCGGATCGAGACATCCCCCTGATAGCCCATGTCGAAATTCTTTGGCCGGTAGCCGCCGAAATCGACCGGACTGTCCTCGATCAGCATTTCCTGCGCCACCAGCCCTTGCTCGAAGGCGAGGCCATAGATGAACGGCTTCAGCGTCGAACCGGGCGAACGCACGATCCTGGTCATGTCGATCCAGCCGGAGCGGCTGGCATCGAAGAAATCGGCCGAGCCGACTTCGCCAAGAATGTCGCCGGTGCGTGCGTCCGCCATCACCATGGCGACTGACAGGCGCGGGCCAAGCTTGATCGCGGCATCGCGCGCCACCTGTTCCAGCCCTTGCTGGACGCTTTTGCGGATCGTAAGCTGCAGTGGCTTGCCGGGCACGGCCTTGGGCAGCATGGCGTAGGCGGCGTGCGGCGCCAGCGCCGGCAATTTGCGGCGCAGGCCCGAGACATCGTCGAGGGCGGCGCGCGCGGCCTCGCGCTCGCCAAGCAGGCCTGCCGAAACCATGCGGGTCAGCACGCGGTCGCGGGCGGCATGAGCGATGGTGAGATTGCGGTCGGGACGGCGCTTTTCCGGCAATTGCGGCAAGGCGACGAGCAGTGCTGCTTCCGAGACCGTCAGCCGCTTCGGCTCTTTGCCGAAATAGGCGAGCGAGGCGGCGCGCACACCTTCAAGATTGCCGCCATAGGGCGCCAAGGTCAGGTAGCGTTCGAGGATCTCCTGCTTGGACAGCCGCCGCTCGATCTGGATGGCACGCAGCATCTGCTTGATCTTCGAGCCGAGGCTGCGGTTTTCGCGTGGCTCGATCAGCCGGGCAAGCTGCATCGACAGGGTCGAGCCGCCGGAGACGATACGGCCGCTGGTGGCGAACTGGCCGGCGGCGCGCGCCAGCGCCAGCACATCGACGCCATCATGGTCCCAGAAGCGCTTGTCTTCATAGGTGACCAGCATGTTGACGAACTGCTTGTCGACCTGGTCGAGATGAGTGTCGAGCCGCCAGTAACCGTCCGGCGTGGCGAAGGCGCGCAACAGCTGGCCGTCGCGGTCCTGGACCTCGGTGGAGACGGTGAGCCTTCCGGGCAGCGGCGGCGGAAAAGCGCGGTCGAGTTCCCAGAGAGAAGCGGCAGCGATCGCCGCAAAGCCGACGAGGGAGGCGGCGGCGATGCCTGTTCGACGGAGAAATTTTCTGGAGAGCATGGTGGTGCCCTTCATCCGCCTGCCGGCTCCTTCTCTCCGCATAGCGGGGAGAAGGAGATGGTCGCGGACATCGGCGTGTTCATCTTCGTCAAGGCGCCTTACGGCGCCCTGATCTCCATCATACCGGTGGCGGTGCGGGCCGAATATTGCGGCCGGTACATGTCCTCCACCGTGGCCGCCGGATGGGCGTAGGTGCCCGGCGTCACCGCACGCACGACATAGGCCAGCATGATGTTGCGGTCGCCATCGCCGTCATTGGGATTGAATGCCGCGACGAAACGGTCGTCGCGGAATTCGAGATGGGCGGCGTCGGTTTGCGCCAGCCAGGTGAAGTTCGACAGCTGGGCGCTGGAAACAAGGCCCGGATTGTCGATCTCGAAGCCGGCCGGCAACAGGTCGGTGATCAGCAGGCGCGAAGGCCAGCGGTTCTGCTCGTAAACCTTGAGCACGACCACGTAGCGTTCGTTCTGCGTCGCCTCGGTGACGTTGGCTTCGGTGCCATCGAGCTTGTAGTAGGTGCGGTCGATGGTGAAGCCGTCGCCGCCGGCCGGCAAGGGCTCTACCGGCGAGGCGACCGTGGTGACGACCGCCTGCAGCGGCGTGGCGCCGGTGTTGGCGATGGTCAGCGGGCTGTCGGCAATGTCGGTGCCGCTGAGGTGGTTGGAATATCCACCTGCATGCGGCGCGCCGTTGACCGACAGCGTGATAGAGTCGTTGCCCGACTTCAGCGCGCGGGCCGCCAGAAGCATCCAGGACTCGTCCTGCGTGCTGGTCCAGCGGGCATCGGCGCGTTCCCTTGCCACCAGCCGGATCAGCTCCGGCACGATGGTCGGCACCGGCTTCGATTCGGCGGCGAGCGCCAGGATCGCGGCGCCATCACGCAGCCGCGAGCCATAGTCGGACCGGTAGTAGTCGTATTCGGTGGTCGACTTGGCCAGCTGCAGCGCCGTCTGGAAGGTTGCTTCCGAACGCTGCGCGTCGCCGTAGAGCGCCAGGCTCGCCGCCAACTGGGCGACGGCCATCGGGCTCGAGAAGGCTTCGAGCTTGGTGTCGGCGTAGTAGCGCAGATCGCCGACCGAGGCCTTCTTGTTGCGGGCCAGAACATAGAGCGCGTAGGCGATTTCGCTGCCGCGATCCTGGACGTCCTGGTCGTAACCGACCGAGTTTTGCAGATTGCTCAGCGCCTGGCTCATCGCCAGCGCCGGCACGTCGTAGTTCTGCTCGCGCGCCCGGGTCAGGAAGTCGGTGACGTAAGAGTCAAGCCACAGATCGCCGGAGCCCGGACCCCACAGGCCGAAGCTGCCGGCCGAAGCCTGGTAGCTCAGCACCTTGTAGATGGCGGCCTGCACGCGGCCGTGCAGTTCGGGATCGCTTTGCATGCCAACGCCGGACGCCAGATCGTTGACGTAGAGAAGCGGCATGGCGCGGCTGGTGGTCTGCTCGGCGCAACCATAGGGGTAGCGGTCGAGCGTCATCAGCAGCGACGGCACGTCGAAGGCGGCAGCCTGCGAAACGCCGACACTGATCGAGGCGCCGTCGAGCAGGCTTGCCGCGAGCAGCTCCTTGTCGACGCGCAGCGAGCCGCCATTGCCCTTGAGGTCGACGACCAGACGGGTGGTGACCGGCAATTGCGCCGGACGCACCGGAACATACAGCGTCTGCTCGACGGCGGTGCCGTCGCCATGGGCGAGCTTGATGGTGATCGAGGCATTGCCCGCCGTCTGTGCAATCAGCGGCACGGTCAGCGTCTGGCGCTTGCCCTTGGCCAGCGTCAGCTTTTCGGGCAAGGGCTTGTCGCCGGTCGAGAGGTCGCCGGTCGTGGCGATCGACAGGGCATAGTCGCCCTCCGGACCGTCGGTGTCGGCGACGTCGAGCCGCATGATAGCTGCATCTCCAGGCGCCAGGAAGCGGGGCAGGCCGGCAGTGATCACCACCGGATCGCGCACGATGACATCGGTCGTGGCATGGCCGACGGCCTCCTTGGTCCAGGCGACGGCCATGACGCGCACGGTGCCGTTGAACTGCGGGATGTCGAAGTCGATCCTTGCCTTGCCGTCGGCGTCGAGCTGGACCGGGCCGGAGAAGAAGGCGACCAGCTTTTCGGTCGGCGGACTGCCTTGCGGCTGCATCGAGGCACCGTCGCCGCCGGTCCTGAGCTTGCCGGTGGTGCCGAGCGAGCCGTCGATGAGACGGCCATAGATGTCGCGGACTTCGAGCCCGAGCATGCGCTGGCCGAAATACCAGCCCTCCGGATCCGGCGCCTTGTAGTTGGTGAGGTTCAAAATGCCGACATCGACGGCAGCGACCGTGACATAGGCATTGCTGCCCGGCGCTACGCCGGCGACCGAAACCGGGATCGACAGCTGCTGGCGCGGCATCGTCTTGTCCGGCGGCGTCAGGGTGACGGCGAGCTTTTTCGAGCCTGGGTCGACCGTCAGCCATTTTACGCCGATGGCGCGCGCCGGCATGCGGGTTTCCTGCGCATCGCCGGGCCGGAACAGGGTTGCGGTGATGTAGGCGCCGGCGCCCCAGTCGTCACCGACCGGGATGTCGACCGTGCTGCCGCCGGCCGGCACGGTTGCCGTGACGGTCTTGAGCAGCTTGTCGGCGCCGATGGTGACCAGCAGTTCGCCGGCAAAATGCGGCGACACTTTCAGCTTGGCCACGTCGCCGACGGCATAGCTGTCCTTGTCGAGAGCGATCTCGAGCCCGTCAGGCGTTTCGGTGGAGGTCGAGGAGACATACCAGCCGGCGTCGAACTCATAGCTGGTCGCCGGGCCCTCGGGATCGGCAGTCTCGATCTCGAGCCGGTACTGGCCCCAGTCGACCGGCATCGTCACGGTCGCCTCGGCATCGGCGCTGAGATCGACCTGGCCGTTGGCGATCGATTTGGTGAAGGTGACCGGTTCGTAGTTCCACGAGTTGTTGTTGCGATACCACTGGTAATTGCGTTCGACCTTGACCAGCGACCACTGCGCGCCCTTCAGCGTCTCGCGCTTGCCGTCGGGATCGACCGCGATGAGGCTGAATTTGGCGGTGCCGCCCTGCGGCACCTCATTGTCGGCGAAATCCGGACGAATGCCGATCATGTGGCCTTGCGGGCGGATGCCGATGTTGAGCGAGCGCTCGATGGCGCGGCCGCCGGTTTCGCGCATGCGAACCGTGACCTTGGCGTCGACCAGCTTGGTGGTCGCGGGCAATTGGTCGACCGTGACCGGGAAGGTCGCCTTGCCGTCGTCGCCGACCACCGGCAGACCGGTGAACGGGGTCACCGAAGGCTCGGCCGACTGCTCGTCGGCAAGGCCGAACGAATAGCCGGCGAAACGGTCCCAGTCGCGCGCCGTCGACAGCGTCAGCTCGCCTTCGAGCGCGAGGCCGGCGGCCGGCGCGCCATAGAGGAAGCGGCCGTCAATGTCGATGGTGGCGGTTTCGCCCTGTGCGATCTCCTGCTTGTCGGACTTCATGTCGAACTCGATGCGATCCGGCACGAAGTCTTCGACCAGGAACATCTGGCTGGAAACGGCCGCCTGCTTGGGATCGGTATAGATCGACACCGTCCAGGTGCCGCGCATGGCGTTGGCTTCCAGCGGCAGGTCGACGGCATAGCCGCCGGCCGAGACGCCATCGGCAACGATGCGGCGGTTCTCGACGCCGTCGGGACGGGTGAAGATGAAGGTCAGCGGCAGGTTTTCCACCGCTTTGGAGGCGCCGTCGCGGGCAAGGGCTGCGACATGCACATCCTCGCCGGCGCGGTAGATGCCGCGTTCGGTCCAGGCATAGACATCGAGCGCGCCCGGTGCGGCGCGTCCGGCGACGCCGCGATCGGACAGATCGAAGCCGGCGCGGCCCATGTCGAGGAAGACGAAATCGTTGTCGCCCTGCTTGGCCATCAGAACGGCCGGCACCATGCCGCCGTCGCCGCGCGTCAGGCCGGGGTTGAAGACAGCATGGCCTTCGGCGTCCGACGTGGCTGTGCCGAGGATTTCATTGTTCCTGGCCAGCAGCGTCAGTTCGGCGCCGGCGATCGGCTTGGCGGTTCCGAGCGAGCGGGCAAAGACATTGAGGCCATCCTGGCCGGTATAGGTCGACAGGCCGATGTCCGAGACGACGAACCACTGCGTGGCAAGCGAATTGTAATTGTCCTCGTCATTTTCATTTACCGCTTGCGCGGTCAGCACGTAGACGCCGGGCTTGCGCTGCGGCAAGGCTTCGTCGACCGGGAACGAAGTCGTGACGTCCTTGTTGAGGTCGTTGGCGATATCGAGCTGCCCCTGCCAGACCGGCTCACCCATCTGGTCGGAAATGCTGGAGATATCATAGCCGTCGAGCTGCTTTAGGAACTGATAGCCGGACAGAAGCTGCGCCAGCGAACGATCGCCGATGCGGTAGAGCTTCATCTGCGCGGCATTCATGTTGACGGTGACGACCGGGATGCCGCGGCGGGCGCCGGCGGGCAGCACGAAGCTGTCGCCGGTGAAGCGGGCGGACGGCGCGCGGTCCTGCACATAGATCGACAGCACGACCGGAGCGGCGGTGACCTCGCCAATGGCGGCCGGCAGGCCGGCGCGGAAGGTCACTTCGTAATGTTGGCCGTGCTCCAGGCCTTCGACGCAGATCTGCTTGTCCTTTGCCTCGACGCCCTTGGGCGGCTGGTTGTCGACGGTGACGAACTGGGCGTAGTCAACGCCGGTCTTGACCAGCTCCTCGGAAAACTGCGCGCAAATGCGCGGCGCGCTGGTGTCGGCGTCGATCGAGTGATCGATGACGCGGAAGCCCTTGCGGGCCTTGAGATCCTCATATTCGGCCTTGACCGCCGGCGAACTGACCAGCGCGAGGCTGGCTTCATAAGCCTGCAGGGCTGGACGGTAGAGATCGCGGCGGTCGAGGCCGTTGCCGAGCAGCGCCAGCACTTCGGCGCGGGTCTTGGTGGTGCGCAGCAACTTGTAGGCGTTGATGGCGGCGGAGGTGCCTTTGACCGGCAGATTGTAGGATTCGGAGGTGCCGCTGGCCGGCTGTATGGCAAGCGTTTCACGCGCCAGACCGAGCCAAAGCTGACCGTCGTCAGGCAGGACCGAGACCGCGGCCTCGTATTTGTTCATGGCCTGCCCATGGTCGCCGGTCAGTGCAGCCTGTTCGGCGGCGGCGCGGAGTGATTCCAGCCCGTCGGTCGGCTTGTCATAGGCCGGATCGGTCAGCTTGTTGCGGTATTGCTGGGCCTGGTCGGCCATCCAGTTGGGGAAGAAGGCGAGTTCCGGCGGGGCGCCGATATCGGGGTCGCCATCGACATTGACGACCTTGCCCGCGACCGCGCCGCTGAAGGGTTTCAACTGGTTATAGTCGGACTTTAGGAAGCACCATTTGGCCTTGTTGTTGTAAGTAAAGGCGCGGCAGGCGGGGTCGCCGAGGCATGTCGTCTTGCACTGATCGAGGCTGACATTCTGGTCCGATCTGAGATCGAAGCCGAAATAGTCGGAATTATTTGAGGTCACCACCCGGCGGGCTTCGGCCGCTTGCGCTACAGACCCCCAGGCGAAAATGAGAAGAATCAAGATCGACAGACCACGAGCCGCCGCGCGCATCGCCATAACACCCTCCAAACACTGCTACGTCCGCGGCATGTTCAAGCTTCAGTCAAGCTTGTCAACACGAGGACGGGCAGGTTTCCGCCCGCCAACGGTTCCCAAACCGGCCAATGACCGGTATGCCGATAGTTCATCCACGGGAAAGGGATCACGCTTTCTTGCGAAAACGCAGAAGGTGTGAATTCCAAGCCCTGCCTATTTCAGACAATTGGATTGTGGCCCCTTTACGAGCGCTTCAAAACTTCATTCCAATTTTAGTTTTGTAACCTAGGTTGTCCTGATGCCGGCGTATGAAGCGCAGATGTCGAAGGTAAGTGCGCCACGGCGCACGCTTTCGCGTGCGCTGATTGTGGCGTTGGCGTGCTCGACCGTGCTCGTTGCCGAATCGGGGTCGGCGGCCGCCTTCGAGCTCTTCGGCATCAAATTGTGGGGCTCTTCGAATGACGAGGACGCCGATATCGTCGACCCGCTGCGCTATGCGGTGACCATCGAAGCGCCCGATGCCGACAAGGACCTGGTCAAGAAGCTCGAAAACGCCTCGTCGCTGAAATCCGACGAAGACCGCCCGGTTTCCGGCTCGCTCGGCCTTTTGGCAAAGGCGCGTAGCGACCGCGAACAGCTGGTCGCCGCGCTTTATGCCGACGCCCGTTATGAAGGCGTCGTCACCATCACCATCCAGGGCAAGGCGCTCGACGATTTGCCGCCCGATGCCGAATTTACGGGTCCGCAGCCGATCCCGGTGGTGATCAGCATCTCGAGCGGGCCCAAATTCACGCTCGGCAATATTCGGCTGGAGGGCGATGCCGCCGGGCTGGCGAGCACCGATTTCGGCCTGATAGCCGGCGGCGATGCCGGCTCGGGCGCCGTGCTCAAGGCCGAGGCGCTGATCGTGCGGGCGCTGAAGCAGGAGGGCCGGCCGCTGGCCCGGATCACCGACATGCAGGTCGTGGCCGAGCACACCACCTCGACGCTCGACGTGACGCTGACGGTGGCCGCCGGGCCGGTTGCCGGTTATGGCGACACCACCGTCGATGGCACCGAGAAGGTCAATCGCGAGTTCACCGAATATATGACCGGGCTGAAACGCGGCCGGCAATATTCGCCCGACGAGATCGACGATGCCCGCGACCGGCTGCTGAGGCTCGAAGTGTTCAACAGCGTGACGCTGAAGGAAGCCGACAGTCTCGACGCCGACGGCAATATTCCGATCGGCGTTCAGGTCAGCGAGCGCAAACCGCGCTATTTCGGCGTCGGCGGCACTTTCTCCAACACCGAAGGGCTAGGCCTGGAAGGCTATTGGGGCCACCGAAATCTGTTCGGCCGGGCCGAAAAGCTGCGCATCGAGGGCAAGATCAGCGGCATCGGCAGCAACGATCTCAGCGAGCTCAACTACAATGCCGGCATCATGTTCGAGAAGCCGGGCGTGATCGGGCCGGCTTCGAAATTCATCGCCAGCGTCAAGACCGTCCTCGAACATCCCGATGCCTACGACCATTTCTCGGTCAAGGGCAGCACCGGCCTGTCCTATGAGATCGACAAGAAGCAGACGGTTTCGGCTGAAATCGCGCTGGACTATTCCAGGATCACCGACGCCTTCGGCAAGCACAAATACCTGATCGCCAGCATTCCGCTGCAATATGTCTATGACAACAGGGACAACCGGCTCAATCCGACCAGCGGCTTCAGGGTTCTGGCCTATGCCGAACCGAGCTACGACATTCTGAGCGGCGCCGCCTTCCTCAAGCTCAGGGGCGAGGGGTCGGCCTATCAGTCGCTCGACACGGCCTCGAAATTCGTGCTTGCCGAACGCGTCGCGCTGGGTTCGATCGTCGGCACCGGCCTTCAGAACGTTCCAGCCGACAGGCGCTTCTATTCCGGCGGTGGCGGCTCGGTGCGGGGCTATGCCTATCAGGGCATCGGACCGAAGGACATCGACAATCAGCCGATCGGCGGGCTTTCCTTCTTCGAAACATCGGTCGAAATGCGCATTGCGCTGACCGACACGATCGGCATCGTGCCGTTCGTCGACGCCGGCACTGTCTCGACCACAGCGACGCCGGACTTTTCCGACGTGAAGGTCGGCGCGGGCGTTGGCCTGCGCTACATCACGCCGTTCGGGCCGCTGCGCATCGACGCCGCCGTGCCGCTCAACCGCGACCGTGGCGACCCGCGTTTCGGCATCTATGCCGGGATCGGACAGGCGTTCTGACGATGAAGATTTTGAAACGCATCCTTCGCCTGTTTTTCTACACGCTGCTGATCGTGGCGGCGGCGGGCATCGGCGCGCTGGTCGTGCTGACCAAGACCGAGCGCGGCCGCGAAAATCTCGCCGGCATCATCTCTGACATGGCCTCGTCAAGGGACAGCAAAGTCACGGTCAGCGGCATTAACGGTATCTGGTCCGGCGCGCTGACGGTCGACCATGTCGTGCTGGAAGACCGCGAGGGCGCGTGGCTGGTGGCCCGCAAGGTGGCCGTCGACTGGTCGCCGCTGGCGCTGTTGTCGAAGAATTTCAGCGCCGACCGCATAGCGGCCGAACGGATAGAACTGGCACGGCTGCCTGTGGCGAGCACCGAGCCGAGCAAGAGCGGGTCGACCGGCCTGCCGGTTTCGCTTGATATCAGAGCGATCGATTTGCCGGAGATCGCGCTCGGCCAGCAACTTGCCGGCAGCGGCATTGCCGAACTTGCGGCCAAGGGATCGGCCAAGGTCGATGCGTCGCCGCTGGCGATCCAGACGGTGCTCAACGTTACCCGCCATGACGGCAAGCAAGGCAATGTCGACGCCAACATCCACTTCGCGCCGGATGAAAACAAGCTTGACCTCGATCTCAAGGCTTCCGAGCCGGCCGGCGGCATCATCGCCAACCTGCTCAAGCTACCCGGCGCGCCGCCGGTCAACATCGTCGTCTCGGGCACCGGGCCGCTGGCCAACTGGAGCGGCGTCGGCACCTTCATGGTCGATGGGCAGATCGTTACCCAGCTCACCGGCCGGCACCAGCTGACCGACAAGGGCAACCGGATCGAGGCCAAGGGCGACGGTTCGTTCGAAGGGTTCCTGCCGGAACGGTTCAAGTCGCTGTTTGCCGGCAAGACCAGTTTCGACCTCGCCGGCACCGCGACCGCAGCCGGCGGCGTCGACATCGAGCGCGCTGCAATCGAGAGCGACGCAGTTCATGGTACCGCTGCCGGCATGGTCGACCCCAACGGCGCCAGCGACCTTTCGGTCGAACTCGTGGCCAAAGCCAAGCCGGTCACGGTCAATGTCGGTACCCAGGCGCAGCCGATCATGGTGGCCATCAACAATGTGACCGCGCGCGCCTTCGGTGACGGCAAGGCGCCGATGATTGACGCCAGCGCTTCACTGGTCTCGGTGGTGGCGGGCGGCTCTCAGGTGAACAATCTGGATGCGAAGATCCATTCCGACGGTTTCGACTTCGAGAACCGCAGCGGCCCGGTCAGCGTGTCGCTGGCGGCGGCCGGGCTGAAGACCGACGTCGCGACGCTGGCGCCGCTGGTGACCGGCAAGCTGACGGCCTCTCTTGCCGGTTCGATCAGCAGGGACGAGATTTCGCTCGACGAAGGCACGCTGCGCAGCGATGCTCTCAATGCCGGGCTGACGGCCAAGGTGACGCTGGCCGATCTCGCCATGACGCTCAAGATGAATGCCGATGCTGTGTCGACGGCGCTGCCGCCGCAGATCAGTTCGCTGCTTGGCGAACGGGTCAAATTCTCGGCGACCGCGACGCGCGATCCGCAGGGCTCTTTCGCCGCCAACTCGATCGAACTCACTTCCGGTTCGCTGAGCGCCAGCGGCACCGCCAGCGCGCAAGGCAGCGATATCCAGGCCGACATCAAGGGCAAGCTCGGCGACGTCTCGGTGCTGTCTTCGCTGGTCGGCGTGCCGGTCGCCGGCGGGATCGATTTCGCGCTGACGGCAAGCGGCGCGCGCAACGCACCGGATTTCTCGGTTTCGGCCGACAGTGCCAGCCTGACGGCCTCCGGCCGCACGGTCAAGGACATCAAGCTGACCGCATCGGGCAAGGCCGACATTGTGAGCCCGGCCGCAGATGTCTCGCTGACCGGCGCGGTCGACGAACAGCCGCTCGCCATCAAGGCGGCGCTGGTGACGAGCGATGGCAAGCGCTCCATCAAGGGGCTCAGCGTAGCGCTGGGCGACAACAAGGTGTCGGGCGACCTCACGCTCGATGAAAAATTCCTGCCGCTGGGGACGCTGACGATCTCCGCGCCCGATATCGCGCCGCTGGCGTCGCTGGCCGGGCAGACGGCGGCCGGCGATATCGGCGGCACCGTGGTGTTCGCCAAAGACGGCGAGGCTCCCACTGTCACCATCAATGCAGCCAGCGTGTCGATCGCGCGCGGTGATGTGGCAGCCAAGGCAGTCACCGTCAGCGCACTGATCGCCAACTATCTCAACAGCCCTGCGATCTCCGGCACGATCAAGGCCGAGAGCGTGACCTCGGGAACGACCGTCGTCAGTGGCATCGGCGTCGACCTCAAGCGTGACGGCGACTCGACGAATTTCACCGGCGGCGCAACCATATCAGGCATTCCGGCGACAGCTGCCGGGCGGGCGAAGATTGCCGGCGGCGCGACCAGCGTCGAGATCGCGTCCGGCGAGGCGACGGTGCGCGGCATCAAGGTGGCGATCGCCGAGCCGTCGAGCCTGACCATTGCCGATGGCATAACCAACATTCAAAGGCTGGTAGTCGATCTCGGCGGCGGCTCGGTGACGCTGTCGGGCACGGCGGGCCAGACGCTCGATCTGGCGGCGACCTTCTCGGCGCTGCCGGCCGCGCTTGCCAATGGCTTTTCACCCGGCCTCGATGCCGGGGGCACGCTCGACGGCACGGCGCAAATCACCGGGCCATCGGCAAATCCCGACATCCACTTCGATGCAAAGCTGGCCGGCGCCGAGACCAGCCAGACCCGTCAGGCCGGGCTCGGGCCGCTCGATGTCGATGCGGCCGGCAGCTATTCCGCGGCCGGCGGCGTCGTGCTCGACCAGGCGACGCTTTCGGGTGAGAAAATCTCCGGCAAGGCGGCCGGCACCCTCAACCCGAACGGCGCCAGCGATTTCGCGCTCGACCTGACCTCTTCCGGTCCGAGCCTGCCGCTGGCGTTCGGCAGCGTGGAAGGCCCGATCAAGCTCGAACTGCAGGCGCTGTCTGTGAAGGCGGCGGGGCAGGCTGCGCAAGCCAAGCTCGATATCTCGGCGGTGTTGCCGTCGGTGGCGACGAATTTCACCAAGGTCGAGGGCATCTCGCTGGCGCTGCATTCCGACGCGTTCGATGTGAGAAGCCGCACCGGTCCGATCTCGGGCACGGTGACGGCGGACAAGGTCGGTCTGGACAATCCGACGATCGCGCCGCTGATCGCCGGCAAAGTCACCGCCAAGGTCGCGGGCAGCCTGGCGGCCGATGCGATTACCATCGACAGCGGCTCGGTGCAGGGCGATGCGCTGGGCAGTGCCTTCAATGGCCGTGTCGGCTTTGCCGATGGAGCAATTGACCTCAACCTGAACGCCGACGTGCTGTCGGCGGCATTGCCGGCTGCGGCGCGCGGCGTGCTGGCAGAGCGCACGCAGCTCAGCGCCACGCTGAAGCGGGATGCCAATGGCAATTTCAGCGCCAATCCGGTCAGACTGGTGTCGGGCGCACTGACCGCGGACGGTCAGGCCAGTCTCGCCGACAACAAGCTCAGCGCAGATATCACGGGTGCACTGGCCGACATCTCGCTGGTGTCGAAAGATGCCAAAGGCGCGATCAGCTTTGCACTCAACGCGCAGGGGCCCAGCCTGGCGCCGGACCTGTCGCTGACGGTCAACAGCGACCGCCTGCTGGTGGCGGAACGCGAAATCACCGGACTTAAGCTGATTGCGACCGGCAAGGCCGATGCCGCGAACCCGGCAGCCAATGTGCAACTGACCGGCAATGTCGCGGGGCAGGCGCTTCAAGGCAATGCGGTGCTGGCGACGGCCGACGGCAAGAGCGCCATCAACGAGCTGCTTTTGTCGCTCGGCAACAACAAGATCTCCGGCGACCTTGCGCTCGACGAGGCTTTCGTGCCGGTCGGCACCATCGCGCTCGACCTGCCCGATATCGGACCGCTGGCGGCGCTGGCGCTGGAAAAGGCCGAAGGCGATGTGCGCGGCACTATTGCATTCTCCAAGACCGCGGATGGCCCGAACGTCGCCGTCAAGGCTGCGACCGCTTCGATCACGCGCGGCGACCTGCAGGCGAAGACGGTGTCGATCGATGCGCTGGTCGCCAACTATCTCGCCGCGCCGGTCATCTCGGGCAAGATTCGCGCCGACAGCGTCATTTCCGGCGGCACCGCCATCAGCGGCATCGATGTCGATTTGAAGCGCGACGGCGACTGGACCGGGTTTTCCGGCGGCGCCACCGTCAAGGGCATTCCGGCGAGGGCTGCGGGCAGGGTAAAGGTGGCTGGCGGCACCACCACCATCGAACTCGCTTCCGGCCAGGCCACGGTGCAGGGCATCAAGGCGGCCATCGCCCAGGCCTCGACCGTCAGCATCGCCAACGGCACAACGACGCTGGACAAGCTGGTGCTCAATCTCGGTGGCGGCACGGCGACGGTGACCGGCAAGGTCGGGCAGGCACTCGACATCAGTGCCGCGCTGTCGAAGGTGCCGGCTTCGCTGGCCAACAGTTTTTCGCCGGGCCTCCAGGCCGCCGGTTCGATTTCAGGGACTGTGAAGGTGACGGGCGCGTTGGGCAATCCGGCTGTCGCCTTCGATATCGATGCCGGCGGGGTGCAGACCTCGCAGACGCGCAGCGCCGGTCTTGGCGGCATGAATATCTCTTCGTCGGGAACATTTGCCGGCAAGAAGCTCACCTTCAACGCCTACATCAGCGACGGCGCCGGGCTTGGCCTCAAGGGCGGCGGTACGGTGACGACGGCCGGCACACCAGCGCTGGTGCTCGACTTCAACGGCAAGGTGCCATTTTCCTTCCTGGCCGCCAAGCTTGCGGCGCAAGGCCTGTCGCTCAGCGGCACCGCCAACGTCAATATCCAGATGCGCGGCCCGGCGGCGTCGCCGGTGATCGGCGGCACGGTCAGCACGTCGGGCGCCCGCCTGGTCGACGCGCGCTCCGGCCTTGCCGTCAACGACATTGCCGCCGACATTTCGATCGGCAACGGCGTTGCCCGGATCAACCGGCTGACCGGCACGCTGTCGACACGCGGCAGCCTGTCGGCCTCCGGCACCCTCGGCATCAATCCGGCGCAAGGTTTCCCAGCCGATTTGTCTATCAAGCTGGTTGACGGCCGCTATACCGACGGCAGGGTGGTGACAGCCAATCTCGGCGGCGACCTGACCATCAAGGGGCCGCTCACCTCGGCGCCGGTGATTTCGGGCACCGTCAATCTGGCCAAGACCGTCATCACCGTTCCCGATAAGCTGCCGGGCTCGCTGGCAGCGCTCGGTGTCAAGCACAAGAACGCGCCCGCCTCCGTGCGGGCGCAGGACAAGGCCTTGCGACCGGCGGCGGCCAGCGGTGGTGGCGGCAGTGGGCTTGTCCTCGACGTCACGGTCAATGCGCCGAACCAGATCTTCATCCAGGGCAGGGGCGTCGATGCCGAGTTCGGCGGTTCGCTGAGGCTGACCGGCCCGGCGGCTTCGCCGCAGGCGGTCGGCACCTTCACCTTGCAGCGTGGGCGGCTGTCGATTCTCGGCAAACGGCTGACCTTTACCGAAGGCACGGTCGGCTTTTCGGGCTCGCTGGTGCCCTACCTCAACTTGACCGCGACATCGACCACGACCAGCGCCACCGTCACCATCGTCGTCTCGGGCGAAGCGACCAATCCGAAATTCGACTTCTCATCGGTGCCGGCGCTGCCCGAGGACGAGGTGCTGGCGCAGCTGATTTTCGGCCGCTCTATGTCGAACCTGTCGCCGCTGCAGATCGCGCAGCTGGCCGAGGCCGCCGGCCAACTGGCCGGCGTCGGCGGCTCGACCTCGCTGCTCGAAAACCTGCGCAGTGCAATCGGCGTCGACGACCTGGATGTGACCACCGATGACCAGGGCGGCACCGCCGTGTCGGCGGGCAAGTACCTCAATGACCGCACCTATGTGACGATCCAGAAAGGCGACAGGCCAGGGTCGGGCAAGGCGACGATCGACCTCAATGTCGGACGCGGCGTCAAGCTGCGCGGCGAGGCCAATGATGGCGGCGAGGCCAAGGGCGGCATATTCTACGAAAAGGAATATTGAGTTCCTGGCCCTTACCGCCGCCGGAACTGGCGCTGTCTCAACCCGCCCAAATGTATCAATACTCGCCTAAGCAGATTCCGGCGGAATCTGGGCGCGCTAGCACTTTTGCGCCAAGTCTGTCGTTATCACGCGAACCGCTCCCTTTTCAAAGTTGCACATTCCCTAACAGGTTCCGTAGCCATGCCGTCTTTGACATCACGGCAGGGATGCGGAATGTTAAAAGGCGGAAAGCCAACAATGGGAGTTAAGGTATGACAAATTACAAGAGTAATGGCGATCGCGTTCCCGATCACATCCTGGCCATGGCCGAAGAAGCCAAGGCAGGCAAAGTCGATCGCCGCGAGTTCCTCGCCATGGCGAGCGTGTTCGGCGCGTCGACTGCGATGGCCTACGGCATGCTCGGCGTAGCCGTGCCGACCCAAGCCAGGGCCGAAGAGGTGCAGGGCAAGAAGGGTGGCATCCTTAAAGTCGCGCAATGGGTCAAGGATCCCAAGGATCCGCGCAAGGCCGACTGGTCGGAAATCGCCAATGCCGAGCGCCAGGCGCTTGAGCCGCTGGTCAAGTACACCAGCGAATACACGTTCCGGCCGTACCTTCTGGAGAGCTGGGAGGTCAACGACGACGCCACCGAGTACACGCTGCATGTGCGCAAGGGTGTGACCTGGTCGAATGGCGATGCCTTCACCGCCGATGACGTCATCTTCAATCTCAAGCGCTGGGCCGACAAGAAGGCCGAGGGCAATTCGATGCCTGGCCGTCTCGGCACGCTGGTCAAGGACGACAAACTCGACGAAAGCGCCGTGACCAAGGTTGACGACCACACCGTCAAGCTGAAGCTCGGCAAGGCCGACATCGCGCTCATTCCGAACATGTGCGATTATCCCGGTCTCATCGTCCACAAGAGCTTCGACGAGAAGGGCGGCGACTTCAAAGCCTGCCCGATCGGTACCGGTCCGTTCGAGCTCGTCTCCTACGATGTCGGCCAGAAGGTGGTCTACAAGCGCCGCGAGGACAACAAGTGGTGGGACGGCGAGGTGTTCCTCGACGGCATCGAATTCGTCGACTACGGCACCGATCCGGCAGCCATGGTCAGTGCCTTCGAGGCCGGCGAAGTCCATACCAATTTCGAGACCTCGGCCGACTATGTGTCGATCCTCGACGGACTGGACCTGGTCAAGTCCGAAATCGTCACCGCGTCGACCATCGTGTGCCGCACCAACATCAACAACAAGCCTTACGGCGATCAGAAGGTGCGTAACGCGCTGCAACTGGCGGTCGACAACAATGTCGTTCTGCAGCTTGGCTACGGAAATGCCGGCACGGTGGCTGAAAACCACCATGTCTGCCAAATCCACCCGGAATATTACGAGCTGCCCAAAGTCGCTCGCGATCCGGCCAAGGCCAAGGCGCTGATGGCGGAAGCCGGCCAGGCCGACTTCGAGCATGAGCTGATAACGGTCGACGAAGACTGGCACAAGAATACCGGCGACGCCATCGCCGCGCAGATGCGCGACGCCGGCCTCAAGGTAAAGCGCACGGTGCTGCCGGGCTCGACGTTCTGGAACGACTGGACCAAGTATCCGCTGTCGATGACCAACTGGAACATGCGCCCGCTCGGCGTCCAGGTTCTGGCGATCGGCTACCGCACCGGCGAGGCGTGGAACGAGTCGGCCTATTCCAACCCCGAATGGGATGCCAAGCTCAATGCAGCATTGGCCGTTGCCGATGCGGCCAAGCGCAAGGAGATGATGAAGGACATCGAGCAGATCCTGCAGGATTCCGGCATCATGATCCAGCCATACTGGCGCAAGCTCTACAGCCACTCGGTCAAGGCGGTGCAGAATTACAAGATGCATCCGACCTTCGAGCGCGACTACGGCAAGGTCTGGCTCGACCAGGCGTGATCGGAACGTCAGGGAAGGGGCACTTCGCTCCTTCCCGTCACGCCTCGCATGGCCCAGAACCGGAAGCCGCCGCAGCAAAAGTTGCGGACTCTCCTGAAAGACCGTTCAATAAAACTGGGTTGATTGCATCCGAGTGCCGATTTGACGGCCAACTCTGCCGGCAACGGCAAAGCTGGTTTTTCGAACTGGCTCCAACCCCAACCAGACCGGCAGGGGACCGCCATGCTTTCTTTCGTAATCCGGCGTCTCGGCACCATGGCATTGACGATGCTGTGCCTGACGATGATCGTCTTCTTCCTGATCAACCTCGAGCCGAATTTGAAGAAGCTGGCGATCAGCCAGACCGAAATGCACACATCGGCCGAACAGCTCGAAAGCTGGCTGGTCAACCATGGCTACCGGCAGAACTTCTTCGTGCGCTACGGCCAATGGCTGGGCGTCGTCCCGAAGCAACCGGTGACCGATCCGGCGACCGGCAAGCCGACGCAGCGTTTCTCCTTCTGCAACGATCCGCTGGAGCCGAAATTCTCCGGCATCCTGGAAGGTGATTTCGGCTGCTCGACCAAGTTCAAAACCTCCGTTGCGTCAAAGCTCTTCCCCGCACTCGCCGCCACCGGTATCCTGATGCTCTGCGTGCTGTTGGTGATGGTGCCGATTTCGCTGCTGATCGGCATCCTGGCCGGCATGCGCGAGGGCTCGCGAACGGACCGAACGCTGTCCGTCGCATCGATCGCGTCGACGGCGACGCCCGAATATGTGTCCGGCGTCATCTTCACCGTCATCTTCGCCTCCTGGCTCGGCTGGCTGAACGGTTCGGCCGCCTCGGCAAGCCAGGGCATCACCTTCTACAATTTCACCCTGCCGGTGATGACGCTGGCGATCTACGGCATCGGCTACATCGCCCGCATGACACGCGCCTCGATGGTCGAGGTGATGACGCAGCAATATATCCGCACCGCCCGGCTGAAAGGGCTTTCCTTCGGCAGCGTCGTCGTCAAGCACGCGCTGCGCAATGCGCTGATCGCGCCCTTCACCGTCATCATGCTGCAATTTCCCTGGCTGCTTACCGGCGTCGTCATCGTCGAGGTGATGTTCCGCTACCAGGGCTTTGGCTACACGCTGGTCGAGGCCGCCGGCAACAACGACATCGATCTGCTGCTTGGCTGTTCACTGGTCTCGGTGTTCATCGTGCTGATCACGCAGCTCATCTCGGATGTCGGCTACGCGTTCCTCAATCCGCGTATCAGAGTTCAATAGGGGGCTGGGGCAGATGCAGGTCGAATATATCGGTGCCTTCAATGTCGTGCTCGGCGTGATTGGGCGTTTCTGGCCGGTCTGGTTAGGGCTTGCCCTGGTGATGGGGGCGAGCTTCACCTACAAGAAAAGGCTCGGCCTCTACGGCCAGTTGTTCGATAGCGGCGTCGGCATAGTCGGTGTCGGCATCTGCCTGTTCTGGCTGTTCACGGCAATCTTCGCGTCGACCGTCGCGCCCTTCGATCCGCTCGCCCAGGTCCCGATCATGAAGGATGCGCTGCCGGGCGCGCTCGAGCCGGTATCGAAACTCATCTACTATTTCGGCGGCGACAAGCTCGCCCGCGATGTCTTTTCGCGCATGGTCTATGGCAGCCAGATCGTGCTGATCATCGCACCGGCTGCGACCGGTTTCGCGCTGATGGTCGGCATTACGCTCGGTCTGCCCGCCGGCTACTATGGCGGCCGGATCGACACTGTGCTGTCCTTCCTGGCCAATCTGGTGCTGGCCTTCCCGGTGATCCTGCTGTTTTACCTGCTGGTGACGCCGGGCATCATGGATACGCCGATCCCCTACGCCATGGCCGGGCTGTTCTTCCTGTTCCCGATCATCTTCTTTTCGGTGCTGTTCTGGACCCGCTACAAGAACCGGCCGGACCGCCTCTATATATTGCTCGGGCTGACGCTGGTCATCGGCGGCTGGGTCTATGCCGGCCTGGTGTTCGACGCCGATCCGTTCAAGATCATCCACATCGATCCCAACCAGCTCAACATCTTCGTGGCGGTGGTGTTCGCCTCCAGCCCCGGCGTGTTCCGCATCGTGCGCGGCCTGGTGATGGACATCAAGACGCGCGACTATGTGGCGGCGGCGCAGACGCGCGGTGAATCGCCCTGGTACATCATGCTGTGGGAGATCCTGCCCAATGCGCGCGGACCGCTGATCGTCGATGCCTGCCTGCGCATCGGCTACACCACGATCCTGCTCGGCACGCTCGGCTATTTCGGGCTGGGCCTGGCGCCGGAGAGCCCGGATTGGGGCACCGCGATCAAGGACGCCAGCCGCCTGCTGCGCTCGTTCATCCACCCGGCGCTGCCGCCGACAATCGCGCTGATGTCGTTCGTGCTGGGCTTGAACCTGCTTGCCGACTCGCTGCGCGAACAATCGATGAAAGACTGATCTGCGGGTTTCGGCCCCGCGAGCATAAAAATAGGATTGGAGCGACCCATGAATGAGGCAGTTCGAAATCCCGGCAACCCGACCCTTGGGCCAAGCGCTGCGCCGATCATCGAGATCGAGAACCTGTCGATCTCCTTCTTCACCCGCAAGGGCGAGATCCCTGCCGTCATGGACTTTTCCTGCACGGTGATGCCGGGCGAAGCCATGGGCATCGTCGGCGAGTCCGGCTGCGGCAAGTCGACCGTGTCGCTCGGCATCATGCGCGACCTCTCCAACATCGGAAAGATCGTCGGCGGCAAGATCAAGTTCCAGGGCAAGGACATGGGCGAGCTGTCCGACGAGGAGTTGCGCTCCATCCGCGGCAACAAGATCGCCATGATCTACCAGGAGCCGATGGCGAGCCTCAATCCGGCGATGAAGGTCGGCCAGCAATTGATGGAAGTGCCGCTGATCCACGACAAGGTGTCGAAGGAAGAGGCTTACAAAAGGGCGCTCGAAATGGTGCGCTCGGTGAGATTGCCCGATCCCGAACGGATGATGCGTTCCTATCCGCACCAGCTGTCCGGTGGCCAGCAGCAGCGCATCGTCATTGCCATGGCGCTGCTGTCGAAACCGGCGCTGCTTCTGCTCGACGAGCCGACGACGGCGCTCGACGTGACGGTGGAGGCCGGCATCGTCGAACTGGTCAAGGGGCTGGGCGAGAAGTTCGGCACGTCGATGATCTTCGTGTCGCACAATCTCGGCCTCATCCTCGAGACCTGCGACCGCATCACGGTGATGTATTCGGGCGAAGCGGTCGAGACCGGCAAGATCAAGGACGTGTTCGACCGGATGCGTCACCCCTATACGCAAGGGCTGTTCCGCTCGATTCCGCTGCCGGGCGCCGACAAGAATTCGCGGCCGCTGATCTCTATCCCCGGCCAGTTGCCGCTGCCGCATGAGCGGCCCAAGGGCTGCAATTTCGGGCCGCGCTGCCACCATTTCGTCGAGGGCGTCTGCAACGCCGCCGAAATCCCGATGATCGAGGTCGCCGGTCACGAAGGGCATTTCTCGCGCTGCGTGCGCTTCAACGAGATCGACTGGGAAGCGCTGCCTCCCGGCGCCAAGAAGGTCAATGAGAAGGTCGTGCCCGGCGCCCCGGTGCTCAAGATCGAGGATTTGAGAAAATACTACAAGGTCGGCGGCAGCGAAGTGTTCGGCTCCAGCGAAGGCCGCGTCGTCAAGGCCAATGAGACGATCTCGTTCATGGCCCGCGAATCCGAGACCGTCGCCATCGTCGGCGAGTCCGGCTGCGGAAAGTCGACGCTAGCCAAGGTCCTGCTCGGGCTGGAGACGGCAAGTGCCGGCACAGTGACGCTGGGCAACAAGGAGATCCAGTCGACCGGCATCGAGAAGCGCAGCGTCGAAACGGTGTCGTCGATCCAGATGGTGTTCCAGAACCCGTTCGATACGCTCAATCCCAGCCACTCCGTCGGTTCGCAGATCATCCGCACGCTGGAAAAATTCAAAGTCGGCAACAATGTCGCCGAGCGGCGCAAGCGCATGCTGGAGCTGCTCGACCTGGTGAAGCTGCCGCGCGCCTTCGAGACACGCAAGCCGCGTCAGCTCTCAGGCGGCCAGAAGCAGCGCATCGGCGTGGCGCGTGCCTTTGCCGGCGATGCCAAGGTGGTGGTGGCCGACGAGCCGGTGTCGGCACTCGACGTCTCGGTGCAGGCGGCGGTGACCGAGCTGCTGATGGACATCCAGCGCAAGAACAAGACGACGATGCTGTTCATCAGCCACGATCTGTCCGTCGTGCGCTACATCGCCGACCGGGTCGTCGTCATGTATCTCGGCTACATCGTCGAGCAGGGTACGACCGACCAGATCTTCGCGCCGCCCTACCACCCCTACACCGAGGCGCTTCTGTCGGCGATCCCGATCGCCGACACCAGCGTGGTCAAACGGCACATCGTGCTCGAAGGCGATATCCCGTCGGCGATGAACCCGCCGAGCGGCTGCCCGTTCCAGACGCGCTGCGGCTACAAGAAACTGGTGCCGGACAATCTGTGCGAGACCAAGGTGCCGCCGGTGAAGCATCTCGGCGATGGCCATATGAGCCTGTGCTGGCTGTCGGACGATGTGCTGGCGACGATGGAGCCGGTGATCAAGTTCGACAGGGAACACGCAGCGCATGAGGGCGTGCCGGAAGACGCACCGGATGGGATCGGCCCCGGTTTCGCCGGCGAACCGCCGAAGCGCCCGCATGGCAAGAAGCCGAGCTGACCAGCCATAGAGGCAATGCCGCTCGTTGGCGCATTGCCGCAGCGTCGCCATAGCTCAAGGAACGACAGCTACGTTCGCTTGAATATTGCTGTCCATTGCTTTATGTGATGCGTGATGTTTGATGCGCGGTAGGGAGCATGTTGTGAGAACCACACTTGCAATCGATGACGATGTCCTACTTGCGGCCAAGGCCATGGCGCGACAGCAGGATCGCAGCGTTGGCGACGTCATTTCCGATCTGGCTCGCCGCTCACTGCGCAGGCCCCCGACCGGCGGTGAACGCAACGGCATCCCCTTGCTTGCATCGCGGCCCGACAGCCCGATGGTCGATCTCGAAATGGTCAATGCGCTTCGCGACGAATTGCCGTGACCTTCCTGCTCGACGTCAATGTGTTGATTGCGTTGATCGATCCGGCTCACGTCGCGCATGAAGATGCCCATCGGTGGTTCCAATCCACCGGGCATTTATCATGGGCAACATGTCCCATTACCGAGAATGGCGTCATCAGGATTGTAAGCAACCCGAAATACCCCAATTCTCCGGGTTCGCCCGCAGTGGTGGGGCAGATTGTCGGCAAGCTGCATGCCCTTTCAGGACATCAGTTCTGGCCTGACGAGATCAGCCTTGTCGGTTCCAACGACATCGATGCAGCCAGGATCCTCACCCCGGCACAGGTAACGGATAGCTATCTGTTGGGACTCGCCAAGGCGCGTGACGGCCAATTGGCGACGTTTGACCGAAAGCTGTCGACGGCAGCGGTAAAGGGAGGGAGGTCGATCCTCCACCTGATCCCAAGCGAATGAATGGCTGAGTTCCGCTTCGATCGCAAACTGCGTGGCTGCAAGACCGCTTGGCAACGTCAGCTGCCGCATTGCTGCAGCTGTTCGGCATAGTCGCGGGCCATCTTTTCGGTCGCCCTGGCATAGCCCTGCACGCCGGCGTCACCACGGTTGCCACGGCCGTAGGCGGTCCAGCCGAGATAGTAGGCGAGGTAGAGATTGTAGGTGTCGTTGCGGGCGACGCCGAACGTGTCTGATGTCTTGGAATGATACCAGCCGACGAAATCGACGGCATCGGCAAACTTGGTCCGCCTCGCCGCCCAACTGCCGGTTTCGCTCTGATATTGCGACCAGGTGCCGTCGAGCGCCTGCGAGAAACCGGTGGCTGACGAGACATGTTTCCACGGAATGAAGCCGAGCAGTTTGGTACGCGGCGGCCTGGCATTGCTCTTGAAACCGGATTCCTTGCGCACCGTCGCCATCAGCACGGGGACGGGGACCCCGTATTTCTGCGAGGCGCGCTCGGCGGCCGACTGCCAGTTGTCGAACCAGCCGTCGTTCTGGTCGAAGACGGCGCAGACATCGTTGATATGGTTGGGCGGCGTCGCGCAGGCCGGCAAAGCCAGCAGCACGCCAACCGCTACAATTTTACTCAAACTCGAACTACGCATTGGAAAACGAATAGGCCGAAATCATAAAGGGAATCTTTCGGCGTTTCTTAACGGCTTGCCGGCCTGGCTGCGCTCAGTGGGCCTGTATCATTATTCCGACCTTTCGCGTCGCCTTTATCTCCGTCAGAATTCAAAAATGCCGCCTTGGCTAAAATCACGTCCGCGAAGGGCGGATTTCTGACAGCGATATCCGGATGCCGGCGCTCTGATGACAGGCATGAATGAACCAAGACGCAAGCGCGGCGCGGAGCGAACCAGCAACCGGGGGCCTGCCGCCATCCCGCAACTTCCACTGCGGCGGGTGACCAATCCCTATCCGCCGATGGCGATGCTCTCAGTCGACCAGGTCGAAACGATCCACCAGGCGTCGATGCATATTCTGGAAAATTTCGGCATCGAGGTGATGTCTCAGCGGGCGCTGGCGCTGTTCGAGAAGGCGGGCGCAAAGGTCGACCATGCAACGGCGAACGTCCGCATCGACCGGGGCCTTGTCGCCGAGGCGCTGAAGACCACGCAGTCCAGCTACCGGCTGACGCCGCGCAACCCCGCCAACACCATTCATCTCGGCGGCAACACGATCAATTTCACCCTCGTCGCCGGGCCGCCCAATGTGCACGACATGGAGCGCGGCCGGCGCGCTGGAAACTTGCACGACTATGCCGATCTGACCCGGCTGGCTCAGCATTTCAACTGCATCCACATGCTCGGCAACCAGGTCTGCGCGCCGGTGGAACTGCCGGCGAACACCAGGCACATGGATACCTATTTCACCAATCTGACGCTGACCGACAAATCCTTCCATGTCTCGGCGATCGGACGAGGCCGGGCGCTGGACGGCATCGAGATGATGGCAATCGCGCGCGGGCTGACGCTGGACGAGATGCGCGATGATCCCGGCATTGCCACCATCATCTCGGTCAACTCGCCGCGCCGCTTCGACGAGATGATGGCCGAGGGGCTGATGACCATGGCCGAGTTCGGCCAGTCGGTGGCGGTGACGCCGTTCACGCTGATGGGCGCGATGAGCCCGGTGACGCTCGCCGGCGCCCTGGCGCAGCAGAATGCCGAGGCGCTGTTCGGCGTGGTGCTGACGCAACTGGTGCGCCCCGGCGCGCCAGTGATGTACGGCGCCTTCACCTCCAACGTCGACATGAAGTCGGGCGCGCCGGCCTTCGGAACGCCGGAGAACACCAAGGCCAACATCGCCTCGGGGCAATTGGCGCGGCGCTACAATCTGCCCTACCGCACGACACCGGGGTCGGCATCGAATGCGGCGGACGCGCAAGGCGCCTACGAGACGCTGATGGCGCTGTGGGGCGCTGTGCTCGGCCACGGCAACCTCGTCTATCATGCCGCCGGCTGGCAGGAGGGCGGGCTGACGGCATCGTTCGAAAAGCTCATCATTGATGTCGAGATGATCCAGCACATGATGGAGTTCTTGCGCCCGATCGTCGTCGACGAGGCGGAGCTTGCGGTCGAGGCGCTGGGCGCGGTGCCGACCGGCGGCCATTTCTTCGGCGAACCGCACACGCTGGAACGCTATGCCACCGCCTTCTACCAGCCGATACTGTCCAACTGGCAGAATTACGAGGCATGGCAGGAGGCCGGCGGCCTCGACACGACGGCGCGCGCGACCCGGCTGTGGAAGAAGGCGCTGGAAGACTATGTCGAGCCGGTGATGGATATCGCCGTGCGCGAGGCGCTGGAGGCGTATGTGGCCAGGCGCAAGGAAGCGATCGGGCAGGGCGAGCCGTGACTTTTTCAGCGTCGGCGCGCGGCGCTGCCTTTCTGATTCACCTTATCTCCTCAACTCATTGATAACAGAGCAAAACTCATGAAATCGCATGCAAAGGTCGTGGTCATTGGCGGTGGCGTCGTCGGGTGCTCCGTGCTGTTCCATCTGGCGCGTCATGGCTGGACCGATGTCGTGCTTTTGGAGCGCGACGAGCTGACCTCCGGCTCGACCTGGCATGCGGCCGGCGGCATGCACACGATCAATGGCGACCCCAACGTCGCCAAGCTGCAGAAATACACGATCTCGCTCTACAAGGAGATCGAGGAGCTGTCGGGACAGGCGACCGGCGTACATCTGACCGGCGGCGTGCTTCTGGCGGCAACCGAGGCGCGGCTCGACTGGCTGCGCGGCGTCGTCGCCAAGGGGCGTTACCTCGGCATCGACCTCGAGGAGATATCGGCCAATGAAGCGGCCGAGCTGATGCCGCTGCTCGACCCGAAACAATTCGTCGGCGCCGTCCGCAACAAGGAGGACGGCCATCTCGATCCCTCCGGCGTGACGCATGCCTATGCCAAGGCCGCGCGGAAACTGGGCGCCGAGGTCGAGCGCTTCACCAAGGTCGAGGACATTGTGCGCCGGCCCGACGGCATGTGGCGCGTCATCACCAACAAGGGCGAAGTGGTGGCCGAGCATGTCGTCAATGCCGGCGGGTTATGGGCGCGCGAGGTCGGCCGCATGGTCGGGCTGGAGCTGCCGGTGCTGGCAATGGAGCACATGTACCTGATCACCGAGGATATGCCCGAGGTGGCGGCGTGGAACGCCAAGACGGGGACCGAGATCATCCATGCCGTCGATTTCGATGGTGAGCTGTACCTGCGCCAGGAGCGCGGCGGCATGCTGATGGGCACGTACGAGAAGGCCAATAAGGTCTGGTCCGAATTCCAGACGCCGTGGAATTTCGGTCATGAATTGCTGGAGCCGGACATCGACCGCATCGCGCCGTCGCTCGAAGTCGGCTTCCGCCATTTCCCGGCCTTCGAGAGGACCGGCATCAAGCAGATCATCAACGGGCCCTTCACCTTCGCGCCGGACGGCAATCCGCTGGTTGGGCCGGTGCGTGGCCTTCCCGGCTTCTGGGTCGCCTGCGGCGTCATGGCGGGCTTTTCACAAGGCGGCGGCGTCGGCCTGGCGCTGTCCAACTGGATGATCGAGGGCGATCCCGGCGCCGACATCTGGGCGATGGATGTCGCGCGCTACGGCGACTGGGCGACGATGGCCTACACCAATGCCAAGGTGCGCGAGAACTATTCGCGCCGCTTCTCGATCCGTTTCCCCAATGAGGAGCTGCCCGCCGGGCGGCAGCTGAAGACGACGCCGATCTATGATCTGCTGTCGGCCAAGGGCGCGCAATGGGGCGTGTCCTATGGGCTGGAAGTGCCGCTCTGGTTTGCGCCCGAGGGTGTCAAGGACGAGTTCTCGTGGCGGCGGTCCAGCGATTTCACCCATGTCGCCAATGAGGTCGCGACTGTTCGTGAGAGCGTCGGCCTGGCGGAGATTTCGAACTTCGCCAAATACAAGGTGACGGGAGAAGGGGCGGCTGCTTGGCTCGACCGGATCTTTGCCTGCAAGTTGCCGAAGCCCGGCCGCATGACGCTGGCGCCGATGTTGAAGGACGACGGCAAGCTCATCGGCGATTTCACGCTGGCCAATATCGGTGCCCCCAATTCCAACGGGACCGAGTGGTTCATCGCCGGCTCCGGTATCGCCGAGCAGTATCATATGCGCTGGTTCGAGGCACATTTACCTGCGGATAGCTCAGTGCGCATAGAGGCGCTGGGGCAGAAACTGACCGGTCTGGCGATCGCCGGACCCAAGGCGAGGGAGGTGCTGGCGAAGGTCAGCCGCGCGGATGTCGCCAACACCGCATTCCCCTTCATGGCGGTCGCGAAATTGGACATCGGCACGGCGCCGTGCCTGGTCGGCCGCGTCAGCTACACCGGCGATCTCGGCTACGAGATCTGGGTGGCGCCGGAATATCAGCGCGCTGCCTTCCAGGCGTTGATGGCGGCAGGCGCGGAATTCGGCCTCGGCCTGTTCGGCTCGCGCGCGCTCAATGCGCTGCGGCTGGAGAAAAACTACGGCTCATGGGCGCGTGAATACCGGCCGATCTACGGGCCGCTGGAGGCCGGACTCGACCGTTTCGTCGCCTATGGCAAGGATGCCGATTTCATCGGCAAAACCGGCGCTCTTGCCGAGCGCAAGCAGGGCGGCAAGCTCAGGCTGCGCACATTTATCCTCGATGCCGACGATGCCGATGTCATCGGCGACGAGCCGATCTGGTACGATGGCGCAGTCCGCGGTTGGGTGACCTCAGGCGGCTATGCGCATCACTCGAAAAAATCCGTCGCCATCGGCTATGTGCCGAAGGAGATCGCCGATGAGAGCGACGGCTTCGAGATCGAACTTTTGGGCAAGCGCCACGCGGCGCGCGTTCAGGCAGCGCCGCTCTTTGACGCGAACTTCGAGCGAATGCGCGCCTGAAGCGCTTCGGCTTCGCCGAGGCGCTTCAGATTCCTTTGTGCATGTCGTTATCCCAAAACCGCTGCGCACCTTTGGGCGACATGCATCAGGCGCGTCAGGTGCTGCGGCGGTTGTCGAGCGCGAAGGCGCCGGCGCCGGCAAACACCAGATAGAGGAAGATGAAGCAGAAGGAGATTGCCGCGTCGCCGCTGTTGTTGACCGGGAAGAAGTCGCGCGGGTAGTGCGCCATGAAATACGCGATGGCCATCTCGCCGGCCAGCAGGAACGCGACCGGGCGGGTGAACAGACCGAGCGCCAGCAGGATGCCACCGGCGAATTCCAGGATGCCTGCCGTCGCCGTCAGGCCGCTAAGAGCGTGAGGCTCGGCGCTGACCGGAAAATTGAACAGTTTCTGCGAGCCATGCTCGAGGAACTGCAGGGCCGTCATGATGCGCAGGACGCCGAGTGCCTGCGGCTGAAATCTGGCGAGACCGTCAAAAAGCTTCATCTAAACTCCATTTTTCCAACCATGTGGCCCGGCCATAAATCATCACCCGGCGCTGGACCATTCACTTCCCATGGCCTGTCATCAACAATCGGTGATGCAATTATTTCCAGTCTGACTTCGAAATCTGCTCTCGTTATGGTTGCATACATCTCGTTAAAGTTGTATATCTGCGTGTAAGACACTCCAAACCAAACGGGTTCCTTCGCCATGAAAAAAGTCGCCGTCAGCCTGTTCGCAATTCTCGCAAGCACCAGTTTCGCCATGGCCGCTGATGCTGGCTGCGATGCCTTCAAATGGCCGGTGACACGCGAGCAGGAACTGTTTCCGGCAGCGCCCGCCGCGCAGTCCGGTGCCTCTCTTGCTTTCGGCGAAGCCGCGGATATGGCGCTGGAGCCGGTCGATGCGGTCAGCTTCACCGTCTCACCGCAACGCGCGCCGGCAGCCGGCACGTTCGGCGCGACGGCAAACGTGGCCGTGCCACCGGAAGGAGAGCTCCAGATCAGCCTGTCCGATGAGGCCTGGGTCGACGTCATTCAGGATGGCCAGGCCGTGAAATCAGCGGGTTTCAGCGGCGTGAAGACCTGCCCCGGCATCCGCAAGAGCGTGCGCTTCAAGCTGACGCCTGGCGCAGCCACGATCCAGCTCAGCGGCGCCAGGAAAGAGAACCTCAAGGTCGCGGTGCTGGCGCCGGAGTGACCGCGCCCAAGGCGCGTCTCATCGCACCGGCGGCGCGATGAGAGCAGTTCCGTGCAGGCGAGTACCGGAGGGGATCAGCGGCCCGGCGCGATCAGCGCGAAATAAGCGCCTTGCGGATCGGTGAACTGGGCAATCCATTGGCCGGTCGGCACCGGCATCGGACCCATGACAATCTTGCCGCCATTGTCGGTGACGCGTTTGGCGGCTGCGTCGATGGCGTCGACATTGAAGTAGAACAGCCAGACCGGCACCGGCAGCTGTTGCGGCTTGTTCATGATGCCGCCGCCGGATTCAGGGCCTGCCCCGAAGGTCTGGTAGATGCCCATCTCGCCGACGTCCATGCTACCGGCATCGGTCCAGCCGAACTGGCTTGAGTAGAAATCGAAGGCCTTCTGGCGGTCGGCCGCATAAAGCTCGTGCCAGCCGACATGGCCCGGCGTCGTTGCCGGAAGGACGGGCTGGTCGGGCCCATTGGGCTGCAGGAACATGAAGGCGGCGCCTTGCGGGTCGGCGACGACGGAGAAGCGGCCGACGCCGGGAATGTCGTCGGGTTCGCGGTGAACAGCCCCGCCGGCCGCTTTCAGTGCCTCGGTCGAGGCAACGGTATCGCTGGTGCGGATATAGCCGAACCAGGCCGGCTTCAGACCCGTCCTGGCTGCTTCCTCGGGCAGGGTCATCAGCCCGCCGACGCCGCGCTCGGCGGAGTTCACCACGATATAGCGCGGCATGCCGGGCGCCTTGTCGAAGGGCTCGGCCCGCCAACCGACCACGCTGGTGTAGAACGCTTGCGCCGCATCGAGGTCGCTGGTCATCAACTCGTACCAGAAGAAGGGCATTGGGGATTTCGGCATTTTTAGTCTCCTCACCTTCATGCATCGATCGTTGTCCGATCCATCAAAGGACGATCTCGGCAGCGCGAATCCGACAGCGGGCTTGAGAAAATCCAACGGCCGCGTTGATACATCGTTCCGCACTTCGCCGCGGCTCTTTACAGATCTTTGGAAGTAATTGTTGTGCGTTGTACGGATAGCGCGGGCGCGCGCCGTATTAGTGTTACGGGCTCAGAGTTTGGGCTAAGGTGGAATACCGTACTTTGAGCATCCATTGGCAGGTGGTAGGATGATAGACGCTTATTCGAAAGTATTTGAAAATCAGCTGTTCCTAGGATTTGGCATTCGTGCGTCTAGAGGCTTACATAGACGAGTCGGGGGATGATGGAGGGTTTCCGATCCAGATTGTCGGCGGGTATGTTGTTAGACCCGAAGATGCGCGTTTCGTAGAGACGGCATGGGCAGCCGTCTTAAGAAGGTATGGCGATCTTCCCTACTTCCATATGGTGGAATGCGCTCCTGAGCCTCCAAGCGGCGTCTTCAAAGGAATGCCAAAAGAGCGCAGAATACAGCTTCAAACCGAACTGATGGACCTAATTAATCGACACGTCGCCTTTTCGATTATCTGTTCCACCCCATTGGGCAGATATGATGGGTATAACAAAGATGGAAAATATATTGACCCATATACCTATCTTGTAGGGAACGTATCTGATATAATATATGATATTGCAAATATATATTTTAGAGATTGCGAAGTATCTCTTTTTTATGAAAGTAGACACAAGAACGGGAACACTGCTTACGAGTATTTCAATGATAGGAAGATCCACCGTCCGCGGACTTCATTTTCATTTATGGACAAGCGAGCGTCTGGCATGATCCAGGCAGCTGACATCATCGTCTGGCAATATGCAAAATTCATAAAGGATATGGTTCAATCTGAGAGAGGCCCCAGAAAAGATTTTCGATCGCTCATGACGGTGCCCGCTAGAATCATGCACGTTGTGCCGACTAAGGATCGAAAACTCACTCTGATTCCGCTTACTGACGGCGATGTTGACAACGGGGAGGCGAGACAACTGCTGCGCGATATCTATGGACCAAACGAGCCGCCCGAGGGCGGTTTGTTTCGAAAGGTGTTGGATCACAAGGGAAAGGGTTTCAAGAGATGGGGGAACGGGAAGGGATGGGAGTGGGACTAGACGACAAGATTGATTAGGTCGGGTGAGCGTTTTCGACCAATGTCATCAGTTCGTACCAGAAGAAGGGCATCGGGGATTTTGGCATTTCTCGGTCTCCTCACCTTCATGCATAGATCGTCGTCCGATCCATCAAAGGACGTTTTCAGCGACGCGAATCCGACAGCGAAGCGGAGAAAGTTCAACGGCTGCGTTGACGCATCGTTCCGCACTTCGTCCCGCTCGACGCCTTGCACATGCGGCGGTTTTCGACTTTCCTTGGGCAAACGAGGGGTTGTCGTTTCATGCGCCTTATGTCGCTCACGCCTGAGCTTGTTTCACTGTGCCATCGCGAAGAGGTCGATCCTGGACCCGACGGCAGCTGGACGCAGCTGAACGACGAGGATTTCCGTGCTCTTGCCGCGCGGCTCTCCAACGAAGCGGATGCGGGGCCGCTATGGGTGTTCGCCTATGGCTCGTTGATCTGGAAGCCGGCTTTCGAGTCCGTCGAACGCCAGCGCGCCACTGCGTTTGGCTGGCATCGCTCCTTCTGCCTCGACATGGTGCGCTGGCGCGGCAGCGTCGCGCAGCCGGGGCTGATGATGGCGCTCGAACGCGGCGGCCGATGCGACGGCGTCATCTACCGCCTGCCCGACGGCGACAAGCCGCAGCAGATCGAAAGATTGTTGCGGCGCGAGATCGACGACCATGAGAGTGTCAGCTCGGTCCGGTGGGTTCCCGTGCGCACGGAGCAGGGCCGGATACGGGCGCTCGGCTTCTGGGTCGGGGTGACGGGCAGGGGAACCTCGCTCGGGCAGCCGCTGGATCGGGTGGCGAGGGTGCTTGCCAGAGCCTGCGGCCATGTCGGCTCAGGCGCGGAATATCTCTACAACACCGTCAGCCACCTTGAGGAATTCGGCATCCGCGACCGCAATCTGTGGCGGCTGCAGCAACTGGTTGCCAACGAGATCAGGTCGATCCATGGCGGCGCTACGAGCACTGGCTTTTCGCCCGTGACATAGGCCATAACATGAGTGGTCCGATCATATTATCAGCTAGGCTTTTCAGTGGCTTGCGGCGAAAATTGACCAATTGATAAAAAAATAAAACGTGCTAGCCTTCCCCAAAACGAAAACATGGGGAACTGACGATGCCAGAAGGCCAGTTCAAGGACGGCATTGCCGGCGGCCGGCTTGCCGCCGACCAGTACGCCGAGAATTTTTCCGACCTGCATCCGCCGCTCGATCACCACGAAGCGCTGGTCGAATCCGACCGCTGCTATTTCTGCTACGATGCGCCGTGCATGAACGCGTGCCCGACCTCGATCGACATTCCGCTGTTCATCCGCCAGATATCGACCGGCAACCCGATCGGTTCGGCCAAGACGATTTTCGACCAGAACATATTGGGTGGCATGTGCGCCCGCGTCTGCCCGACCGAGACGCTTTGCGAAGAGGTCTGCGTGCGCGAGGTGGCGGAAGGCAAGCCGGTGCAGATCGGCCGCCTGCAGCGCTACGCCACCGACGTCGCAATGGCCGAGCACAAGCAGTTTTATCCGCGCGCTGAATCGACCGGCAAGTCGGTCGCCGTCGTGGGTGCCGGACCGGCCGGTCTTGCCGCCGCCCACCGGCTCGCTCGCCACGGCCATGACGTCACCATTCTGGAAGCCCGCCCGAAGGCCGGCGGCCTCAATGAATATGGCATCGCCGCCTACAAGAGCATCGACAATTTCGCCCAGGCCGAGGTCGACTATGTCACTGGGATCGGCGGCATCGATATCCATAACGGCAAGGCGCTCGGTCGCGACTACCAGCTTTCGGACCTGATCCTCAATTATGATGCCGTCTTCCTCGGCATGGGGCTTGGCGGCGTCAATGCGCTGCGCGCCGATGGCGAGGAGGCCGGTGGCGTCGTCAATGCAGTCGAATTCATCGCCGAACTGCGCCAGGCCAGCGATCTCTCGAGCCTGCCAATCGGCCGGCGCGTCGTCGTCATCGGCGGCGGCATGACGGCGATCGACGCCGCCGTGCAGTCGAAGCTGCTCGGCGCCGAGGAGGTGACGATCTGCTACCGGCGCGGCCAGGAACACATGAACGCTTCCGAGTTCGAGCAGGATCTGGCAGCCGCCAACGGCGTCACCATCCGCCACTGGCTGCAGCCGAAGCGGGTCATTGTCGAAGGTGGCAAAGTGTCGGGCATCGAGCTCGAATACACAGCGATGAACGGCGACACGCTTGTCGGCACCGGCGAGCGGCTGACGCTGGCCGCCGACCAGGTGTTCAAGGCGATCGGCCAGAGCTTTGTGCCGGCGGCACTTAACGGCAGCGGTGCTGCGATCGAACTCGAAGCCGGCCGCATCAAGGTCGACGCAGAAGGGCGCACCTCGCTCGCCAATGTCTGGGCCGGCGGCGACTGCATTTTTGGCGGCGACGATTTGACGGTATCGGCCGTCGCGCAAGGCCGCGATGCGGCGGAGAGCATCAACCGGAGTCTGGCACAGGGATAGAGATCATGGCCTCAGTGGAATCAGGCATCGCGCGTCACTACGACGTCTCGGATCTGGAGCAGCACATTCTTGCCGTGGTCGCCGATACCGGCGTGGAAATTGCCCATCTACGCGCTGGCGATCTCGAAGCGGTCGACGAGTTCCACATTGGCGGTATCGCCGCCACCAGGGAACTCATCGGCCAGATGGGTTTGAAGCCGGGGGCCAGGCTGCTCGACATTGGTTCCGGCGTGGGTGGTCCAGCCCGCTTCGCCGCCAACAATGCCGGCGCCGATGTCACCGGCATTGATCTGACGCAAAGCTATGTCGACATCGCGACCAGCCTGTCGAAGCGGGTGGGAATGGCCGACAAAGTCCGGTTCGTGCAGGGCAGCGCGCTGGACATGCCGTTCAGCAACAAAAGCTTTGATACGGCCATGATCCTGCATGTCGGCATGAATCTTCCCGACAAGAAAAAGCTGATGAGCGAGGCGGCGCGTGTGCTCAAGCCGGGCGGCGTCTTTGCCGTCTACGATGTGATGCGGCTCAAGGCAGGTGCGCTGACCTATCCGCTGCCATGGGCATCCGACGAGAGCATGTCCTTCGTTGCCACGCCCGACGACTATCGTTCGGCTGCCGCCGCCGCGGGGTTCTCTGTAACCGCCGAGCGCCCTCGTGGCGCCTTCGCCATCGAATTTTTCGACACGATACGGGCGCGCATGGCTGCGGCGCAGGCGGAAGGAAAAAAGCCGCCGCCTGGCGTTAATCTTATCATGGGCGAGAACGCCGGCACCAAGATCGCCAATCTCACCCCCGCGCTTAAAGGCGGCATTCTCGCACCCGTGGAAATGCTCCTTCGTCTCGGTTGAAAGGGACCTGTCATGGCAGACATCCGCAACAATTTCGTCGGCATCAAATCGCCCAATCCGTTCTGGCTGGCTTCGGCGCCGCCGACCGACAAGGCCTACAACGTCATCCGCGCCTTCAAGGCGGGCTGGGGTGGCGTGGTCTGGAAAACGCTGGGCGAGGAAGGCCCGCCGGTGGTCAATGTCAACGGCCCGCGTTATGGCGCGATCTGGGGCGCCGACCGCCGCCTGCTCGGCCTCAACAATATCGAGCTGATCACCGACCGCGATTTGCAGGTCAATCTGCGCGAGATCAAGCAGGTCAAGAAGGACTGGCCCGACCGCGCCATCGTCGTCTCGCTGATGGTGCCATGCGTCGAGGAAAGCTGGAAGGCGATCCTGCCGGTGGTCGAGGAGACCGAAGCCGACGGCATCGAGCTCAATTTCGGCTGCCCGCACGGCATGTCGGAACGTGGCATGGGCGCGGCTGTCGGCCAGGTGCCGGAGTATATCGAAATGGTGGTGCGCTGGTGCAAAGCCAACACCCGCATGCCTGTCATCACCAAGCTGACGCCCAACATCACCGATGTGCGCAAGCCGGCGCGCGCCGCCCACGCCGGCGGCACCGACGCGGTGTCGCTGATCAACACCATCAACTCGATCACCGGCGTCGATCTCGACAGTTTCGCGCCGCAGCCGACCATCGACGGCAAGGGCTCGCATGGCGGCTATTGTGGCCCGGCGGTGAAGCCGATCGCCATGAACATGGTGGCCGAGATCGCCCGCGATCCCGAAACGCACGGCCTGCCGATCTCCGGCATTGGCGGCATCACCACCTGGCGGGATGCTGCCGAGTTCATGGCGCTCGGCGCCGGCAATGTGCAGGTGTGCACGGCGGCGATGACCTACGGCTTCAAGATCGTGCAGGAGATGATCGCCGGTCTTGAAAACTGGATGGACGAGAAGGGCCATGCCTCGCTCGACGACATCGTCGGCCGCGCCACGCCCAACGTCACCGACTGGCAGTATCTCAACCTCAATTACATCGCCAAGGCGCATATCGACCAGGACGCCTGCATCAAATGCGGCCGCTGCCACATCGCCTGCGAGGACACCTCGCACCAGGCAATCACCAACATGGTCGACGGCGTCAGGCATTTCGAGGTGATCGAGGCCGAATGCGTCGGCTGCAATCTGTGCGTCAATGTCTGCCCGGTCGAGAACTGCATCACCATGGAGCCGCTGGCCGCCGGCGTGATGGACCAGCGCACCGGCAAGCCGGTGTCGCCGGTCTATGCCAACTGGACGACGCACCCGAACAACCCGATGGCCAAGGTGGCTGCGGAGTAGGGGACGGGTCGAAGAAAAAAGCGGCGCTTTCGAGCGCCGTTTTTCATTTTCCTATTGCAGATAAAATTTATCTAGGATAAAAGATATCTATGAATAGGAGCGCAACATCGTGAAGCTGGGCGAGGGTGTAGAAGCGGCCATCCATTGCGCGGCCACACTGGCCAGCGTGGAGGGCAACAGCACGATACCGGGTGCTGCTTTGGCAGAGTCCTTCGGCCTGTCGCCGAGCTATCTGCTGAAACATCTGAACCAGCTGACTGCTGCGCGCATCCTGGAATCGGTGCCGGGACCGGCGGGCGGCTACCGGCTGGCGCGTCCGGCCGAGCGCATCACGCTGCTCGATATCGTGCTTGCGGTCGAGGGTCGCGAGCCGGCCTTCCGCTGCGGCGAGATCCGCCAGCGCGGCCCGGTCAAGATCGATGCTTCGGCCTATGTGAAGCCGTGCGGCATCAATGCCGCGATGCTGAAAGCCGAGCGTGCCTATCGTGCCGCTCTCGCGGAAACCCGGTTGTCCGACATCGTGGCTGACTACAAGGCCGAAGGCGATCCGCGATCGTTTGCCGCCAGCTGTGCCTTTGTGGCGCGCCATCAGCGGCCGCAGAAACCCGCTTCGACCAAACAGATTTAATCCCCCGCAAACAGATGTGAAAGGAAAGACGATGAAACAGAGACTGCAATTCTTCGCCAAGGCGCCTGAGATCATGAAAGCCGTGTCGGCGCTCAACAAGGCGGTCGACGAATGCGGGCTTGAAGTGAGCCTGCTGCATTTGATCAAGCTCCGCGCCTCGCAGATCAATGGCTGCTCCTACTGCGTCGAGATGCATAGCCGCGAGGCGAGGCGCGATGGCGAAACCGAGACACGGCTCTATCTGGTTTCGGCCTGGAAGGAATCGCCGCTGTTTTCCGAGCGCGAACGCGCGGCGCTTGCCTGGACCGAGGCAACGACCCTGATCGCCAACAATGGCGTTTCGGACGAACTCTATGCCCGCACGCTAGAGCACTTCTCGGAAGAGGAACTGGTCAAGCTGTCGGTCGCGATCGGCATGATCAACACCTGGAACCGGCTCTGCATCCCGTTCCACGCCATTCACCCGATGCCGGCTGCCAAAGCAGCCTGACCGTCCGGTTAGTCATGGAGCGCCGTGGAAAGGGCGGCGCTCCACCTGTTTCATGCTTAAGTACGGGGAAGATTTCATGCCTGTCGATTTGCCTTCGACCTTTTTGTTTCTCGGCCGCCTGTTGCTCGGCGGCGCCTTCGTTTGCGCCGGCCTGCGCAATGTTCAGAACGAGACCTTCCTGACCGGGCTGATGACCGCGCGCGGCGTGCCGCAGGCGAGATTGGCGTTGTGGGCCGGCATCGTCCTGCAGACCATTGCCGGCGCGCTGTTGATGGCCGGCCTGTGGACTGCGACCGCCTGCGCCGTGCTGCTGCTGTTTCTCATCGTCGCCACGCCGATGTTCCACAATTTCTGGGACCATCAGGGCCCGGACCGGGCGTCGCGCATCAACGGTTTCGTAGGCAACGTCGCACTGGCCGGAGGCCTTCTCACGCTGATCGCGCAGTCGCTGTAAGGTCACGCCGCGTAGCGCAGGCCGCCGTCGCAGGTCAGCACCTGGCCGGTCATGAAGCCGTTGGAGACTAGAAAGGCGATTGCGCCGGCGACGTCTTCGGCGCGGCCGATCCTGCCCACCGGGGTTTTGCCGGCATATTCGCTGAACACCGCCTGCCGCTGGTCTTCGGCCAGGAAATCCCACCACGGCGTGTCGATGACGCCGGGGGCAACGACATTGACGCGCAGCGGCTTCAGTTCGACCGCCAGGATCGGCACCACCGTCAACAGCATGCCGTTGACGGCGGCAATGCCAGCCACGCCGGGCGCCGACAATTGTGCCGACACCGCCGAGATGAAAGTGACCGATCCCGATCTGTTGAGCGTCGGCAAGGCAGCCTGCAGGCAGGACAGCTGCGGCCTGACTTTCTCGTCGACGCCGCCGGCGATGTCTGAGAGATCGAGGGTTTCGAACGGCCCAAGTCCCTTGCCGCCGCTGGCAGCCAGCACGAGGTGATCGAACGGTCCGAGTTCCCCAAAGAAATGGCGGACTTCGTCCGGCTTCGAAGCATCGAAGGCAGCTTTTTCGGCGGCGCCGCCGAGGCTCTTCCAGGCGCTGGTGAGCTTGTCCTGGCTTCGTCCGGTGATGGTCACCTTCATGCCTGGGCCCAGCAGTTTTCGCGCCGTTGCCAGGCCGATGCCGGATGAGCCGCCGATGACGACCGTGTGTTCGATCTTGCCGGTCATGAATGCTGTTCCTTCCATTTTGCGGAGGCTTGGCCGACGAGGTCGAGGCTCAGGGTTCGCAATTGCTGTCTGGCCTTGGCGTCATAGGCTTGTGCGTTGGCGCGGGATTCCTTTTGGCCATCGAAATAGAGGCCACTGCGGCCCTCCAGGGCGGGCGATGTCGCGAGGTTGAGAATGGCGTCGGCGCCGGTCTCGACCGAACTCCATGGCGTCACGCCGGCTTGGCGGACCATGGTGGTGTTCATGTAGCTCGCCGGATGCAGAGCGTTGACGGTGACGCCGCTGCCTTTCAACTCTCCGGCGAGGTCGATGGTGAACAGGATCTGCGCCAGCTTGCTCTGGCAATAGGCGCGCACGCCGGCATAGGAACGGGTCAGCATGACATCGCCGAAATCGATCGCCTGCTGGCCGGCCGAGGCGACGTTGACGATGCGCGCCGGCGAACTCGCCTTGAGCAGCGGCAGCAGTTCCGAGGTCAGCAGGAAACCGGCGAGATAGTTGACGGCAAAGCGCAGTTCGAAGCCGTCGGCGCTGAGCTGTCGCTTGGCGCCGGCCGTGCCGATGCCGGCATTGTTGATGAGGATGTCGAGCCGGTCGGTTTTTGCGCGTACGGCCTCGGCAAGGCGGCGGACCTCGGCTAGCGAGGCGAGGTCGGCGGCGAGGAACTCGGCTTTGCCGCCGGCGGATTCGATTTCTGCGACGGTTGCCTTGCCGCGAGCCGCGTCACGGCCATGCACCAGCACGCGCGCGCCGCCGGCGCCCAGCCTTTGCGCGACGACACGGCCGACGCCGTCGGTCGAACCGGTGATGAGGATTGTCTTGTCTTTCAGATCCATATTCAGAGCCTCCATCTCTTCTGGATGGAAGATGGGGCGCCTGACCCAGCCCAAACAGTTCAAACTTTATCCTGGTATCAATACTGCTATAATAGCTCTCATGGATGCCCCCACGCACTCCGCTGAAGACAGCCGCCGGCGCGAGCTTGGCGCCTTCCTGCGCTCGCGCCGCGAAAGATTGACGCCGTCCGCCACCGGCATCGCGACCGGCCTGCGGAGACGCACGCCAGGCTTGCGTCGCGAGGAAGTGGCGATGATCGCCGGCGTCGGCACCACCTGGTACACATGGCTAGAGCAGGGGCGCGAGGTCAGACCCTCGGTGGAGGTGCTAGCTGCGCTCAGCGAAGCGCTGCGCCTCGACGCCGTTGAAAGGCGGCATCTGTTCATCCTGGCAGGCCGCCAGCAACCGGAGAACCGCGTGGCTGCGCCGGAAAAGGTCGATGGCCCGCTAATGCATATGCTGGAGAGCCTGGTGCTGCAGCCGGCCTATGTCGTCGGGCGGCGCTGGGATGTGCTGGCCTGGAATCCGGCGGCGGTAGCGGTGTTCGGTGATTATGGCCTGCTAGAGGGCGACGCCCGCAACATCGTCCACATGGTGTTCACCAATCCGCATCACCGGCGCCTGCTGGTTGACTGGGAGCAATTGGCGCGCACCGTGCTGGCCTCGTTCCGGGCGGAAAGCGCCCGCTATGTGGGCGATGCGGATTTCGAGCGGCTGATCGTGCTTATGACGCGCTCAAGTCCGGAGTTTCGCGACTGGTGGCCGCAACGCGACGTGGCACGCCGATTGTCGGGGGTGAAACATGTCCGACATCCGAGAGCCGGCGCCATGACGTTCGAGCATATGAGCCTGTCGATCGACGACGGCTCGGACATGAAGCTGATCGTCTACACGCCGCTGGCCGAACAGAATTCGATCGAGAAGCTGCAGAATTTGCTTGAGGCGATGCCGGCGGAGCGCCGCAGCGCCTGACGCCCAAGGTCAGCCCTTCGGCTTCAGCCCATCAATGAACAACTGCTCCAGAAACCGCGCCGCATCCTCGAAGCGGCCGTCGCCGCCGCGATCGGCGCCGAGCACGGCACGGACCTGGACATCGAAATCGGCATAGTGCTGCGTCGTCGCCCAGATCGAAAAGATCAGGTGCCAGGGATCGGTGCGGGCGATTTTTCCCGCGCGCATCCAGCCCTTGATGACGTTGGCCTTCTCGTCGACCAGCGTTTTCAGCTCACCCGCCAGCAGCGGCATGATGCGCGGCGCGCCTTGCAGGATCTCGTTGGCGAACAGCCGGCTTTCCCTGGGAAAATCACGCGCCATTTCGAGCTTGCGCCGGATGTAGCTCCTGAGCTCGGTCAGGGGGTCGCCGATGTCGTCGAGTTCACGTAGCGGCGCCAGCCACGTCGCCAGCAGCCGCTCCATCAGCGTTTCGTGGATGTCTTCCTTGCGGCGGAAATAGTAGAGCAGGTTCGGCTTCGACATCCCGGCGGCCTCGGCGATCTGGTCGATGGTCGAACCGCGAAAGCCGTTGGCGGAGAAGACTTCGAGGGCTGCCTCCAGGATCAGTTCGCGCTTTTCCTGCTGGATGCGGGTGCGGCGAGGGGCTGAGCCTTCCATGGCGCCGCTCACCCCTGCAAGCCTTGGCCGCAGGGTTCATCTGGACCAATTCTCTGGACCAGTTTTTCTCTTACCCGTGGAGCGCACTTCGCAGGCCGCATTTCCGCTAGTAATCCCTTGACCGCCGACAGGGCGGTGCTAACGTTTGTCCAATCGGTCAAAAATTTGCGTAGCATGAAAACGCAGCAAAGACCAAGCTTTGGAAAGCCCAAGCGTTAGCCGCACAGAAACAGGTTACAAGGGGAAGTCTTGGTCATGTCCAACCGGCTGAAAGTCACGCCGAACGATCTCAGCGCATTCTGGATGCCGTTCACCGCGAACCGGCAGTTCAAACAGGCGCCACGCATGTTCGTGTCCGCCAAGGACATGCACTACACCACCAGCGACGGCCGCAAGGTGCTCGACGGCACCGCCGGCCTGTGGTGCGTCAATGCTGGCCATTGCCGTCCCAAGATCACGGAAGCGATCCAGCATCAGGCGGCCGAACTCGACTATGCGCCGGCCTTCCAGATGGGACACCCGATCGTGTTCGAACTGGCAAACCGCCTGGTCGATCTCGCGCCCAAGGGCATGGACCATGTCTTCTTCACCAATTCCGGTTCGGAATCGGTCGAAACGGCGCTGAAGATGGCGATCGCCTATCACCGTGTGAAGGGCGAGGGCGCGCGCACCCGCCTGATCGGCCGCGAACGCGGCTATCACGGCGTCAATTTCGGCGGCATCTCGGTCGGCGGCATCGTCACCAACCGCAAGATGTTCGGCACGCTGCTCGGCGGCGTCGACCACATGCCGCACACGCATCTGCCGGAAAAGAACGCCTTCTCCAAGGGCGTGCCGGAATATGGCGCGGAACTCGCCAACGAGCTGGAGCGCATCGTTGCCCTGCATGACGCCTCGACCATCGCCGCTGTCATCGTCGAACCGGTCGCCGGCTCCACCGGCGTCATCCTGCCGCCGAAGGGCTATCTGCAGAAACTGCGCGAGATCTGCACCAAGCACGGCATTTTGCTGATCTTCGACGAGGTCATCACCGGTTTCGGCCGTCTCGGCGCGCCGTTCGCAGCGGATTATTTCGGCGTCACGCCCGACATCATGACCACCGCCAAGGGCGTCTCCAACGGCGTCATCCCGATGGGCGCGGTGTTCGTGAAGAAGGAAATCCACGACGCCTTCATGACCGGCCCCGAGCACATGATCGAGTTCTTCCACGGCTACACCTATTCGGGCAATCCGATTGCGTGCGCCGCGGCACTCGGCACGCTCGACACCTACAAGGAAGAGGGCCTGCTGACCCGCGGCGAGGAACTGGCGCCCTACTGGGAAGATGCGCTGCATTCGCTGAAGGACGAGCCGCATGTCATCGACATCAGGAATATCGGCCTGATCGGCGCGATCGAACTGGCGCCGATCGCCGGCAGCCCGACCAAGCGGGCCTTCTCGGCCTTCGTCAAGGCGTTCGAGCGCGGCGCGCTGATCCGCACCACCGGCGACATCATCGCGCTGTCGCCGCCACTGATCATCACCAAGGGCCAGATCAACGAATTGATCGACCATGTCAGAGAAGTGCTGAGGGCGATCGATTGACAAACCGGGCGCGGATAGCCCTCCCCCTCGAGGGGAGGGTGGCCGCGAAGCGGTCGGGTGGGGTCGGTGCGACCGGACGCCGACCTGCTCTTTTGTTCCGAGGCCGCTCCTGATGCCCCGTACCCGCGTGAGCTTCGAAATGCGCCAAAAGGCGCGAGCGCTTCGAATTCACGCGACCAAGGGAGAATCGCTGCTGTGGTATGAACTGCGGGACCTGAAATCAGCCGGCATCAAGTTTCGCCGTCAGTGCCCGATTGGCCCGTACATCGTGGATTTTGCCTGCTTGGCGGTGAAGCTGATCGTTGAGGTCGATGGCGACATGCACGAACACGACAGGGGTAGTCGGCACGATGCCGTTCGCGATGCTTATCTGCGATCGCTCGGATTTGAAGTCTTCCGTGTTGACGAGCCCGATGTCATAAACAGCGCTTGGCACGTCGCGCAGGTGGTCAAAGAGAAGGTCGCGCGCGTCGCGGGCGACCCCACCCGACCGCTTCGCGGCCACCCTCCCCTCGAGGGGGAGGGGGACGCCGCCGCCCCGCAACCGATGAGGTTTTAGAGCATGGCCGCCCCAGGCGAGAATCTGCGAATCAATTCAGACCGTTTGTGGGATTCCATCATGCAGATGGCGAAGATCGGCCCCGGTATTGCCGGCGGCAACAATCGCCAGACCGTGACCGACGAGGACGGCGAGGGACGGCATCTGTTCAAGCGCTGGTGCGAGGCGGTCGGGCTCGAAATGGGGCTTGACGAAATGGGCACCATGTTTGCCCGCCGGGAAGGCGCTGATCCCAGCCTGCCGCCGGTTTATGTCGGCAGCCATCTCGACACGCAGCCGACCGGCGGCAAATATGACGGCGTGCTCGGCGTGCTCGGCGGGCTGGAGATTATTCGCTCGCTTAACGATCTCGGCATCCAGACCAGGCATCCGATCGTCGTTACCAACTGGACCAATGAGGAAGGCTCGCGCTTTGCCCCGGCTATGATGGCGTCCGGCGTGTTCGCCGGTGTGCTCGATCAGGCGGACGTGTATCAGCACACTGATAAACAGGGCAGGAAATTTGGCGAGGAGCTGGAGCGCATCGGCTGGAAAGGCACCGAGAAAGTCGGTGATCGCAAGATCCACGCCTTCTTCGAACTGCATATTGAGCAGGGGCCGATCCTCGAGGACGAAGGCATCGACATTGGCGTCGTCACCCACGGCCAGGGCCTGAAATGGCTGCAGGTAACGCTGACCGGCAAGGAGGCGCATACCGGCTCGACCCCGATGCCCAAGCGCCGTAATGCCGGGCTCGGCATGGCTCGGGTCATCGAACTGGTGCACGAGATCGCCATGGACTACCAGCCCGACGCCGTCGGCGCGGTCGGCCACATGGAGGTGTTTCCGAACTCGCGCAACATCATCGCCGGGCGCACCGTCTTCACCATCGACATCCGCTCGCCCGAGAAGGAAGTGCTGGACGCGATGGATGGGCGCATACGCGAAGGCATCGACACAATCTGTGAGGCGCTCGACATCCAGTACAAGGTCGAGCAGGTCGGCGCTTTCGATCCGGTCACCTTCGATGCCGGCTGCGTCAAGGCGATCCGCGACGCCGCCGATCGGCTCGGCTATTCCCACCGCAACATCGTCTCCGGCGCCGGCCACGACGCCTGCTGGATCAACCGCGTTGCGCCGACCGCCATGGTGATGTGCCCCTGCGTTGACGGGTTGTCACACAACGAGGCTGAGGAAATCACCAAGGAATGGGCCGGCGCCGGCGCCGACGTGCTGTTCCATGCGGTGGTAGAGACAGCGGGGATCGTGGCGTGAACTAAGATCTGTATTCAAAACGACGCTCACAAGAAGCGCGAAGAGAACAAGGGAACACGACAATGACCAAAGTCATCCGAAACGGCACCATCGTCACCGCCGACCGCACCTGGAAGGCCGATGTGCTGATGCAGCACGGCAAGATCGTCGCCATCGGCTCGAACCTGCATGGCGACCATGAGTTCGACGCCAGCGGCTGTTACGTCATGCCGGGCGGCATCGATCCGCACACCCATCTCGAAATGCCGTTCATGGGCACCTATTCGGCCGACGATTTCGAGTCCGGGACGCGTGCGGCCCTTTCCGGTGGCACCACGATGGTGGTCGATTTCTGCCTGCCGGCGCCGCAGCAGTCGCTGCTGGAAGCGTTGCAGATGTGGGACAACAAGACCTCGAAGGCTGCCTGCGACTACTCCTTCCACATGGCGATCACCTGGTGGGGCAAGCAGGTGTTCGACGAGATGGCCACCGTCGTCGACAGAGGCATTACCTCGTTCAAGCATTTCATGGCCTACAAGGGCGCGCTGATGGTGGACGACGACGAGATGTACGCGTCGTTCCAGCGCTGCGCCGATCTCGGCGCGCTGCCGCTTGTTCATGCCGAGAATGGCGACGTGGTTGCGGCGCTGTCGCAAAAGCTGCTCGCCGCCGGCAATAATGGCCCCGAGGGACACGCCTATTCGCGGCCGCCGGAAGTGGAGGGCGAGGCGACCAACCGCGCCATCATGATCGCCGACATGGCCGGCGTGCCGCTCTATGTCGTGCATGTGTCCTGCGAGCAGAGCCACGAAGCCATCCGCCGCGCCCGCCAGAAGGGCATTCGGGTTTTCGGCGAGCCGCTGATCCAGCATCTGACGCTGGATGAAAGCGAGTATTTCGACAAGGATTGGGACCATGCGGCGCGCCGCGTCATGAGTCCGCCCTTCCGCAACAAGCTGCACCAGGATTCGCTGTGGGCCGGCCTGCAGGCGGGATCGCTGCAGGTGGTGGCGACCGACCACTGCGCCTTCACCACCAAGCAGAAGCGCAACGGCGTCGGCGATTTCACCAAGATCCCGAACGGCACTGGCGGGCTTGAAGACCGCTTGCCCGTGCTGTGGACGACGGGCGTCAACACCGGGCGGCTGACGATGAACGAGTTCGTCGCGGTGACTTCGACCAACATCGCCAAGATCCTCAACATGTATCCTAGGAAGGGCGCCATCGTCGAAGGCGCGGACGCCGACATCGTGGTGTGGGACCCCAGCGCCAAGAAGACCATCACCTCGAAGAAGCAGCAATCGGTGATCGACTACAACGTCTTCGAAGGTTTTGAGGTGACCGGCCTGCCGCGCTTCGTCTTTTCGCGCGGCGAATTGTCGGTCGAGGAAGCGGAGGTCAAGGCCAAGCCCGGCCATGGCGAATTCGTCGCCCGCGAGCCGAACGCGGCGGTCAACCGGGCTCTATCGACCTGGAAGGACATCACCGCGCCGCGCAAGGTCGAACGCACCGGCATTCCGGCGACAGGCGTTTGACGTTGCGGAGCCCGGGGGCGCTCATTTCACTGGTCGTGGCGATGGTGGTCGCTGGTCCGGCAACAGGGGCCGAGAGGCTGGTGGGCTTCTGGGGCAACGATGCCGGTTGTGTCTTTGCAAAGGCCGGCTTTCAGGGCCGCGACGATTATATCGTGCTGACCGCCGAGGGCATCGAGACCTATGGCAGCGGCTGCCGGTTCGCGCAGCAATTGACGTGGGCGCCGGGCACGCAATCACTTGATGCGACCTGTTCCGCCGAAGGCGAGGCGGGGACGACGGCTGAAACCGTTGTGGTCACCAACAAGGGCGAGGGTGGGTTCTTCGTGACCATTCCCGGTCTTGAAGAAATGGGGCCGTTGCAACCGTGTTCGTGACGTTGGAGCTGGGGGAATGAGCGCGCGCGGTTTGGGGCCGTCTGTTGCGATGGTAGTCGTTCTGGCTGCGGGTCAGGCCCTTGCGGCAGGCATCGACCTGACGAAACCCTATGGGGACAAATATGGCTGCATCAACCGCAACGGCCAGGAAGTCGCCGCCGATCGGATGCTGCTTTTGACCGACGAGGCATTGGTCACCGCCGCCAGCGCCTGCACCTTCACGGAGAAGCAAGCGCAGGCTGATGGTTCGCTGGTGGTGACGGCGACATGCGAGGCCGAAGGTGAAGACGGACAGGAGCCGACCAAATTCACCATCAAGCGCAGCGCCAAGAACGCCAAGAAGCTGACGGTCGCCGACGAGGACGGCAATGTCATGGGCGAAGTGGCGCGGTGCAAATGACGGCAGTCCCGTCAGCGTCAGGCCACCAGCGCATCCAGTTCCGGCAACAGGACGACGCTTTCCTGTTCATTGGGATCGGTGCGGGCGATGACGGCCGAGGACGGGGCGTTGCTCAGATTGGCCGGCAGATGCGGTACGCCGGCCGGGATGTAGAAGAGGTCGCCGGCCTTGACGACGATGTGGTTCTCGAGCCTGTCGCCATACCATGTGTGGACCTCGCCCGAGAGCACATAGATCGCCGTCTCATGGCTTTCATGCAGATGCGCCTTGGCGCGGGCGCCAGGCGGCAGGGTGAGCAGATGCATGCAGATGCCGGACGAGCCGACCGTCTCGGCTGCAATGCCGGCAAAATAGGTCAATCCCTGCTTGCCTTCATAAGTGCTTTCAGGACGGATAAGGTGACAAGTGGGTTTGGGCGACATCGGCAAGGCTCCGGGCGTCGATTGGGTGGGATTGGACGAGTGGAAAGCAACATCAACGCGAATGCAACGGCATTTCATCCTGGGCGGCTGCGAGAGGCAGGCAGCAAGCGATGACGGGACAATCGCCAGCCGTCGTCTCGGCAAGCAGACTTGGCCTTACCTTTCAGACCAATGACGGTCCGGTAGAGGCGCTCTCCAATGTCGACCTGACCATCGGCAAGGGCGAGTTCGTCTCCTTCATCGGCCCATCGGGCTGCGGCAAGACCACCTTGCTGCGCGTCATCGCCGATCTGGAAAAACCGACATCGGGCACGATCTCGGTCAACGGCATGACGCCGGAACAGGCGCGCGAGAAACGCGCTTATGGCTACGTCTTCCAGGCGGCAGCCCTTTTCCCGTGGCGCACGATCGAGCGTAACGTGGCGCTGCCGCTGGAGATCATCGGCCTTTCGAGAGTGGAGCAGGCCGAGCGCATCAAGCGCACGATGGAGCTCGTCAACCTCTCCGGCTTCGAGAAGAAATACCCCTGGCAGCTTTCCGGCGGCATGCAGCAGCGCGCTTCGATCGCCCGCGCGCTCGCCTTCGACGCCGACCTGTTGCTGATGGACGAGCCCTTCGGCGCGCTGGACGAGATCGTGCGCGATCATCTCAATGAACAGCTTCTGGAATTGTGGGCGCGCACCAACAAGACGATCTGCTTCGTCACCCATTCCATCCCCGAGGCGGTGTATCTGTCGACGCGCATCGTCGTCATGTCGCCGCGCCCAGGTCGGGTTACCGACATCATCGAATCGACGCTGCCAAAGGAGCGGCCACTGGACATCCGCGAGACACCGGAGTTTTTGGCGATCGCGGCCCGCGTGCGCGATGGGTTGCGGGCAGGGCACAGCTATGATGATTGAGGGGGTAGCGAATGAGTGCGGACGTCGCCGCCACGCCTTCGTCATCCTAGGGCGAAGCAAGGAGCGAAGCGACGCGGCGCAGACCCTAGGATCCATACCGTTACCTATACGGTCCGCAACGGTGCAAAACGGTGCACACGCCGCTGCGCCCGCGAAGGCGAACATTCTCAACCGCTTATACCCCTCGGCCAACGTCACGGAATGGATCCTAGGGTCTGCACGACGCTTCGCGTCGCTCCGCCCTAGGATGACGAACGCGGAGGTGGTCGGCCTCCGCTTCGCTCCGGCCACCCTCTCCCCGTTGGGGAGAGGAGGGCGCCCCGCTGGCGAGGCGCGATAGATGGACACCTTCCGCGAAAAACTCATCCCCGTGACCTCCATCCTCCTGGGCGTGGTGGTGCTCTGGTATGTCTTCGCCGTCATCCTCAACGCGCCGTTCCAGCGCGACCTCGACCGGCGCGCCGGGGAAACCCACGGCACCGTCGAATTCATCGGCAAGACGCTGTCGCAGCCCAAGCCGACGCTGCCGGCGCCGCATCAGGTGGCGGTGAACTTCTTCGAGAACACCTTCCTGCGGCCCATCACATCGAGCCGAAGCCTCGTCTACAATGCCTGGGTGACCCTGTCGTCGACGTTGCTCGGCTTTGCCTTCGGCACGGCGCTCGGCATCGTCATCGCGGTCGGCATCGTGCATGTGGCGACGCTCGACCGTAGCCTGATGCCGTGGATCATCGCCTCCCAGACGATTCCCATTCTGGCCGTGGCGCCGATGATCATCGTCGTGCTGGGGGCGATCGGCATCAGCGGTCTGATCCCAAAGGCGATGATCTCGACCTACCTGTCGTTCTTCCCGGTGACGGTGGGCATGGTGAAGGGCCTGCGCTCGCCCGAACTCATGCATCTCGACCTGATGCACACCTACAATGCCAGTGTCTCGCAGACCTTCTGGAAGCTGCGGGTGCCGGCCTCGGTGCCGTTCCTGTTCACCTCGATGAAGGTGGCGGTGGCGGCGAGCCTGGTCGGCGCCATTGTCGGCGAACTGCCGACCGGTGCTGTCGCCGGCATCGGCGCCAAGCTTTTGGCAGGTGCCTATTACAGCCAGTCCATCGACATCTGGTCCGCCCTTGTGGCGGGCTCGGTGGTGGCGGCCCTTCTGGTCATGGTGGTCGGCATAGCCGGGCGCCTCGTTGACCGCGCGATGGGCGGGAGGCCGGCATGAACTGGCTGAAGCCCTCCTGGCAAGCGGTGCTGGCCATTACGCTGTGTCTTGTAGCCCTGTCGCTCGGCGCGATGTCGAAGCCGGAAGCGGCCACCCTTGCAGACCCGACGGCAAGTTTCGACTACCCCTATTTCGGTATAAAGACCCCGATGATCGGCCTGGCCGTGCTGGCGGGGCTGATCTCGATGCTCAGGATTTCGGCGGTGGCCGAGGCTGCGGTGCTGTTTATCGGCGCTCACCTTGTCGCCTGGATGCTGATCTCGGGCATTACAGGGTTCGAAGGCATGGCATTGGCGCCGTATTTCCTGCTGCTCGCCGCTGCCTGGCTGCTGGCATGGCGCTGCGTCGCCGTGCTGTCGGGGCTTCGCCCGATGGCAAAAGGGGCGCGGATGGCGCTGCGCCTCATCATACCGGCGATCTTCGGCGCCTGGATCCTGATCATATGGGAAGCGATGACGCGTGGCGCCGGCATTCCCTTCATCCTTTTGCCGCCGCCGAGCGCCATCGGTGTGCGCATCGCCAGTTCCCTGCCGGTGCTCGGCGCCGATATCAGGCAGACCATCTTCAAGGCGGTGATCTTCGGTTATGTCATCGGCAGCGGCGCCGGCTTCCTGGTGGCGATTGCGGCCGACCGCGTGCCGTTCCTGCGCCGCGGTCTGCTGCCGATCGGCAATATGGTCTCGGCGCTGCCGATCATCGGTGTGGCGCCAATCATGGTGATGTGGTTCGGCTTCGACTGGCCGTCCAAGGCCGCGGTCGTCATCATCATGACCTTCTTCCCAATGCTGGTGAACACGGTTGCCGGTCTTGCCGCCTCCGGCCATATGGAGCGCGACCTGATGCGCACCTATGCGTCGGGCTACTGGCCAACACTCTTGAAGCTCCGGCTGCCGGCGGCAGCGCCCTTCATCTTCAACGCGCTGAAGATCAACTCGACGCTGGCGCTGATCGGCGCCATCGTCGCCGAGTTCTTCGGCACGCCTGTGGTCGGCATGGGCTTTCGCATCTCGACCGAGGTCGGGCGGATGAACATCGACATGGTCTGGGCCGAAATCGCAGTTGCAGCACTGGCGGGTTCGGTCTTTTATGGCGTGGTCGCTCTCGTCGAGAGAGCCGTCACGTTTTGGCATCCCTCTGTCCGTGGTGGATAGGGCGGTGGGTTCGGGTGTTAACTTCAGAGGGTAAAAACATGAAAAGACTGATCATTCCGATGCTGGCCGGCGCGATGTCGCTGGCCGCGTTCCAGGCAATGGCCGCCGACAAGGTGACCTTGCAGCTGAAATGGGTCACGCAGGCGCAGTTTGCCGGCTACTATGTCGCCAAGGCCAAGGGTTTTTATGAAGCAGAAGGCCTCGACGTCGACATCAAGCCGGGCGGTCCCGATATCGCACCCGAGCAGGTGATCGCCGGCGGTGGCGCCGACGTCATCGTCGACTGGATGGGCGGGGCGCTCGCCGCGCGCGAAAAGGGCGTGCCGCTGGTCAACATCGCCCAGCCGTTCAAGAAGGCCGGTATGGAGCTGGTCTGCCCGAAGGACGGCCCGATCAAGACCGAAGCCGATTTCAAGGGTCACACGCTGGGCGTCTGGTTCTTCGGTAACGAATATCCATTCTACGCCTGGATGAACAAGCTCGGCCTGAAGACCGAAGGCGGCCCGGACGGCGTCACGGTTTTGAAGCAGAGCTTCGACGTGCAGCCGCTGATCCAGAAGCAGGCGGATTGCATTTCGGTCATGACCTACAACGAGTACTGGCAGCTGATCGATGCCGGCTACAAGCCGGACCAGCTCACCGTGTTCAACTACTCGGCGATGGGCAACGACCTGCTTGAGGACGGGCTCTATGCCTCGGAAGACAAGCTCAAGGATCCGGCTTTCGAAGACAAGATGGTGCGTTTCGTGCGCGCCTCGATGAAGGGCTGGAAATATGCCATCGACAACAATGACGAGGCCGCGGGCATTGTCATGGACGGCGGTGGCCAGGACGAAAACCACCAGAAGCGGATGATGAGCGAAGTCGCCAAGCTGATCGACAATGCCGACGGCAAGCTCGACCCGGCGACCTACGAGCGCACCGCCAAGGCGCTGCTCGACCAGAAGATCATCACCAAGGCGCCGACCGGCGCCTACACCACAGCCATCACCGACAAGGCGATCAAATAAGCCTGGCCAGGCAATTTCGACCTCGAGAGCGGCGCCTTTGACCAAATGTCAGAGGCGCCGTTCCTTTATGGTGTTCATGACGAAGCTGGTCTCGATCGACGCGACGCATTTCAGCCGCGCGATCTTTTCCTTGATGAAGCGCTCGTACTGTTCGAGGCTGCCGGTCACCACTTTCAACACATAATCGCGTGACCCGGTGACGAGGTGGCATTCCAGTACCTCTTCCCAACCGCGGATGGCGTCTTCGAACATGACGATCTCGTCCTCGTTCTGGCGGCTGAGCCGGACGGTGGCGATGGCGACCATGTTCCAGCCGAAGGCGGCCGGGTCGACCAGCGTGGTATAGCCCCGGATAATGCCGGCCTCCTCCAGCCGGCGTACCCTCCTCAAACATGGCGACGGCGACAGGCCGATGCGCTCCGCAAGCTCATTGTTGGTGATGCGGGCGTCGGCCTGCAGCTCGCGCAGGATCTTGCGGTCGAAATCGTCGGCTATCTTCTGTTGCACTTTTGCTCTCGCTCGGCAATTTGTTGCCGGGATGCAGCCATGCGAGGCCGAAAATAGCAAGGACTGGTGGACCGGGATCGCATAAATTGCTGGACGAGACTCCTCCAGAACGCAGGAAAAGCCATGACCGCGCCGCGCCCGTCGAAAACCCACATCGGCAACCACAAGCTCCATCCGGAAACGTTGATGTTGAGCTATGGCTTCGATCCGCAACTGTCGGAAGGCGCCGTCAAGCCGCCGGTGTTCCTGACCTCGACCTTCGTGTTCAAATCGGCGGAGGAGGGACGCGACTTCTTCGACTACACATCCGGCCGCAAGGAGCCGCCGAGCGGCACGGCGTCCGGCCTGGTCTATTCGCGCTTCAATCATCCCAACTCGGAGATCGTCGAGGACCGGCTGGCGGTCTATGAGGGAACGGACGCCTGCATCCTGTTCTCGTCGGGCATGTCGGCGATCGCCACGACGCTGCTCGCCTATGCCCGGCCGGGCGATGTCATCCTGCATTCGCAGCCGCTTTACGGCGGCACCGAGACGCTTTTGACGCGCACGCTGTCCGGCTTCGGCATCGGCGCTGTCGGCTTCGCCGACGGCGTCGACGACAAGGCGGTGCGGGCCGCTGCTGATGCAGCGGTGGCGAAGGGGCGTGTCTCGGTCATTCTCATCGAAACGCCGTCGAATCCGACCAACAGCCTGGTCGACATCGCACTGATCCGGAAGTTTGCCGACGAGATCGGCGCAAGCCAAGGATCAACGCCGATCATCGTCTGCGACAACACGCTGCTCGGCCCGGTGTTCCAGCGACCGATCGAACATGGCGCGGATGTCTCCGTCTATTCGCTGACCAAATATGTCGGCGGCCATTCCGACCTGATCGCCGGTGCGGCGATGGGCAGCAAGGCGGTGACCAAGCCGATCAAGGCGCTGCGCGGCGCCATCGGCACGCAACTCGACCCGCATTCCTGCTGGATGCTCGGCCGCTCGCTGGAGACGCTGTCCATCCGCATGGAGCGCGCCAACGACAATGCGCGGCTCGTGGCCGAATTCCTGCGCGATCACGCCAAGGTCGAGAAGGTGCATTACCTGCCGTTCCTGGGCGAGGATACGGCAGCGGGACGGGCCTACAAGGCGCAATGCAGCGGCGCCGGGTCGACATTTTCTTTCGATATCAAAGGCGGAGAGAAGGCGGCCTTCGCATTTCTCAACGGGCTGCAAATATTCAAGCTGGCGGTGAGCCTCGGCGGCACGGAGTCACTCGCCAGCCACCCGGCGGCGATGACGCACTCCGGCATTCCCTTCGACGTGCGCCAGCGCATTGGCGTGCTGGAGACCACGGTCAGGCTGTCGATCGGCGTCGAGCATCCGGACGATCTTATCGCCGACCTGACGCAGGCGCTGGCAGCGGTCTGATAGCTCGCTTGTAGATATCAGGAAAGGGGCGATCGTCTTGGCAGCGTCGGCGGGACAGCACCCCCCTCTGTCCTGCCGGACATCTCCCCCTCAAGGGGGGAGATCAGCAGCTCTGACCATAGCGCCCTGTCTGCAACGCTGCAGATTGGCGAAGGGCGACATGACATCCAATCTCCCCCCTTGAGGGGGAGATGTCCGGCAGGACAGAGGGGGGTGTGACGGAACTCGGCTTTCGCTGCTAACTTCTCAGCTCTTGTCGCGGATCTGCGTCATCGTCCGCGTCGGCGTGATCGCCTCGGGGTCGAGCCTGATTTCGACGATCGCCGGCTTGCCGCTGGCGCGGGCACGCTCGAAGGCAGGGGCAAAATCTGCCGTGTTCTCGACCGTCTCGCCGTGGCCGCCATAGGCGCGGGCAAGAGCGGCAAAGTCAGGGTTCTTCAGATCGGTGGCGACGACACGGCCGGGATAGTCGCGCTCCTGGTGCATGCGGATGGTGCCGTAGATGCCGTTGTTCACGACGATAACGATGATCGGCAGGTCGTATTGCACGGCGGTAGCGAATTCCTGTCCGTTCATCAGGAAGCAGCCGTCGCCGGCAAAGGCGATCACGGTGCGGTCGGGATGGAGCGCCTTGGCGGCAACCGCGGCCGGCGTGCCATAACCCATCGAACCGGAGGTCGGCGCGCCCTGCGTGGCGAAGCGGCGAAAGCGGTGGAAGCGGTGCAGCCAGGTGGCGTAATTGCCGGCGCCGTTGGTGAAAATGGCGTCGTCGGGCAGAACCTTTTCCAGGTAATTCATGATCGGTCCCATCTGGACCGTGCCGGGGCCGGTCTCAGGAGGCGTCGACCAGTCGAGGTAGGCAGCGTGTGCTTTCGCTGTCTCATCCGCCCAGGCTGGCGCGGAGGCTGGCTTGCGCTTGGCGAAGGCTTCGACGAAGGCTGACGGCGCAGCGTTGATCGCCAGGGTCGGCCGGTAGACACGGCCGAGTTCGCCGGCATCGGCATGGACATGGACCAGCGTCTGGTCGGGATAGGGGCTTTTCAGCAACGTGTAGTCGGAGGACGGCATCTCGCCCATGCGGCCGCCGATCAGCAGCACCAGGTCGGCCTGCTTGATGGCGGTGGCCAGCGTCGGGTTGATGCCGATGCCGACATCGCCGGCATAGTTCGGGTGCAGATGGTCGAACAGCATCTGGCGGCGGAAGGAGCAGCCGACCGGCAGCGACCAGGCCTCGGCAATGGTGCGCATACGTGCCACCGCTTCCTCGTCCCAGCGTGTGCCGCCGAGGATGACGAAGGGACGCTTGGCTTTGGCTAGAAGCTTTTCCAAAGCATCGAGTTCGGCTTCGCCGGGCCGGGTTTCGACCGGCGTGTGCGGCAAGGCCGCGGGCGCGTCGACAAGACTGGTCAGCATGTCCTCCGGCAGCGAGACGACGACGGGGCCGGGGCGGCCCGATGTCGCGACAGCAAAGGCGCGGGTGACGAGTTCGGGGATGCGCGCGGCATCGTCGATCTCCACCACCCATTTGGCGATGTCGCCGAAGAAGCGCTTGTAGTTGACCTCCTGGAAAGCCTCGCGCTCCTTGGCGTGGCTGGCGACCTGGCCGATGAACAGGATGACGGGTATCGAATCCTGCATGGCAATGTGAATGCCGGCCGACGCATTGGTGGCGCCGGGGCCGCGGGTGACGAAGCAGATGCCGGGCTGGCCGGTCAGCCGCCCCTGGCAGTCGGCCATCATGGCGGCGCCGCCTTCCTGTCGGCAGACAATGGTGCGGATGGGCGAGTCATGCAATGCGTCGAGCACCGCGAGATAGGATTCGCCGGGCACGCAGAAGATGCGGTCGGTGCCGTTCGCCTCGAGTGCGTCGACAATCAGTTGTCCACCGGTCTTCATCGTCCAGACTTCTCCAGTTCGGCAAGAATTTCTTCGGTATGTTCGCCAAGGCGTGGCGAAGGGCGTTCATAGACCAGCGGTGTGCCGGACATCACCATCGGCGCGCGCACCGAGGGCAGACGATTGCCATGGCCATCGTCGAGGTCGAGGCGCATGCCGCGTGCGATCGTCTGCGGGTCGGCAAACATCTGGCCGATATTGTTGATCGGGCTCGCCGGCACGCTTGCCGCTTCGAGCTTGGCCAGCAACGGGTCTCGGTCCCAGTTCTTCAGCGTCTCGATCATGTGCTCGCGCAATTTCACCCGGTTGGCGACGCGGGCCGGATTGGTGGCGAAATCGGGATTCGCTGAGAGATGGTCGAGTCCGACGGCGGCGCAGAATTTGGCGAACTGGCCGTCATTGCCGACCGCCAGGATGATATGGCCGTCCCTGACCGGGACAACCTCATAGGGCGCAATGTTCATATGCGCATTGCCCATCTGCACCGGCGCCTTGCCGGAGACGAGATAGTTGAGGTTCTGGTTGCCGAGTGCGGAAATCTGCGTGTCGAACAGCGCCATGTCGATATGCTGTCCCTGGCCGGTCTTTTCGGCATGGCGAAGCGCTGCCTGGATGGCGATCACCGAATAGAGGCCGGTGAAGATGTCCGATATGGCGACGCCGGCTTTTTGCGGCTCGCGCCCGACCTCGCCGGTGATCGACATCATGCCGGCCATGGCCTGGATGATGAAATCATAGCCGGCGCGGGGTGCGTAAGGCCCATCCTGGCCGAAGCCGGTGATCGAGCAGTAGACGAGCTTTGGATTGATCGCCTTCAGGCTCTCGTAATCGAGCCCGTATTTCTTGAGGCCGCCGAGCTTGAAGTTCTCGATCAGAATGTCGGCCGTGGCAACCAGCCGGCGCACCGTCTCGGCCCCTTCGGGCGTCGAGAAATCGACGGCGATGGAGCGCTTGCCGCGATTGCAGGAGTGGTAATAGGCGGCCGACAGGTTCTCGCCATCATGGCTCATGACGAAGGGAGGACCCCATTTGCGGGTATCGTCGCCGCCATCGGGGCTCTCGACCTTGATGACATCGGCGCCGAGATCGGCCAGCAATTGTCCTGCCCAGGGGCCGGCCAGGATGCGGGCGAGTTCGACGACGCGGACGCCTTTCAGCGGAGGTTCAGCCATAAATCACCAAAAACGGGTCGGAACCGCAGCCTCTATCAACCCGGGATGCCGCTGTCACGGGCCTTGCGGTGGGCCAGCGATGTCAGCGTTTGAGCACGCTATCGGCCCAGGCAGCGAAATCGTCCATGACGACATCGCGGTTCACCTCGTTCAAGCTTTCGTGGCGGGTGTCGGCGTAAACCTTTGAAACCAGATTCGAAAAGCCCATCGCACGCATGCGCTTGGCGAGATGGTCGATGCCCTTGCCATAGTCGGAGGCCGGATCCTTCTCGCCGCCGACGATGCTGACGGGCAGGTCGCGCCTGATGCCGGCAAAGCCCGCATCCTTGCCGCCTTTCTGCGCCATCTCCACGACATCGCGCCACATCGAGATCGAGGCATCCCAGCCGCACAGCGGGTCGGCAATGTACTTGGCCACTTCAGCCTCGTCGCGCGACAGCCAGTCGAACGGCGTCTTGTGGTTGGGCACCGCCTTGCCCCAGGCCTGGAAGGTCAGTTTGGGCAAGACGCGTGAGGGGACATCGGAGCCGAGCCTGAAGCGCTCATAAGCGAGGATGGTGAGCGCAAGCCGGCCGAGCAAGCCTTGTGAGAAATTGCCGTTCCAGATCGCCGCGGCGTGGACGCGCGGCGAGTGCGCCAGCAGGTAGTTGAGCGCCACCGACGCACCCATCGAATGGCCGAACAGGATGACCGGCAGGCCGGGCTGCTCCCTTGCGATCAAATCGTGGACGGCATCGACATCGGCGATCACCTTGGCCGGGCCGCCTGTGCCGGCGAACCTGCCGAGCGGGGCATCGGGCGCCTTGGTCGCGCCATGGCCGCGATGGTCGTGGACGTAGACATGAAAGCCGCGGGTGCTGAGGTAATCGGCGAAGCGGGCATAGCGCGCCGCATGTTCGGCCAGGCCGTGATTGACCTGGACTACCGCGCGTGGAGAGCCCCCCGCGTGCTTCACATAGAGGTTGAGCGTGGCCCCGGTCGGAGAGGCCAGCGTCGTCTGCTTGTCAAATGCCATGTCTCGCTCCTCGGCGACTGTTGGGCGACGGCGGGACCGACGTCAAGGGGAGGTCGAAATCAGCCGGGGTCACTATTGACAGCTTGCTGTCAATTTGGTTATATGACAGCATACTGTCAAATTACATCGGGAACATGAGTATGAAAACCGTTTCGACCGTTTCGCGCCGCGCGTTTCTGCTGGCGAGCCTTTCATCCGCAATGCTCCTGCCCGGCATTGCTTCCAGCCAGACCAGGGAGATGACCATGAAGACCTCAACCATTGCCGGCCCGCAGGGCCAGCTTGCCGGCTACGACATCAAATCCGGCGACGGCCTGCCGATCCTGTTCGCGCATGGCGACTGCAGCCGCGCCACACAGTGGAACCGGGTGATGCAGCTCACCGCAGGTGGCCGTGAGGCGGTCGCCTTCGATTTTCGCGGCCATGGCGCATCGGCGCCTGCAGCTGATGCCGACTACGGCTATGACGGCCGTGCCGACGATATTGGTGCGGTGGCCGATGCGTTCGGCCTGAAGCGGTTTGTCCTCGTTGCACATAGCGGCGGCAGTGGGGCCGCGCTCGCCTATGCCGCCGGCCATGCCGACCGTGTTGCCGGCATCCTGCTGGTCGATCCGGCGACCGATCCGCGCGCCCTGCCCAAAGAGATTCGCGACGGGTTCGTGCGCGATCTGGCGGGGCCAAACGGCGGCGATGTCCTGAGCGCTTATTACACCTCGATCGCCGGCTCCAACCCAGATGTCCGCAAACAGGTCATCGCCGATGCGGCGGTGGTCGATCCGGCGGCTCGGGCAGGCGTCGGCAAGGCGCTGGCGGAATGGAATCCCGAACCGACGCTCGACGCCTATCACGGGCCGATCTTCGTGCTGGCCACGGAGGCCAATGACAATGCGGCGGCCCTGTTTCGGCTGCGCAGCGGAATTGGCCACAGAACCGTCGCCGGTTCCGGCCATTGGGTGATGCTTGACAAGCCGGAGGCGGTGGCTGAAGCCGTCAACACTTTCGTTTCCACCATCGAGGCCGGCCAGAAATGACAAGCAGGACCGAAGCCGGAGATGTGCTCACCGAACTGGTGCTTGCCGTGTTCCGGCTGAATGGCGGGTTTCTCGACGCGGCCGACCGGCTGGCGGAGCCTGCCGGGTTGACGGCGGCGCGCTGGCAGGTTCTGGGCGCGGTGCTGAAGGAGCCGAAATCGGTTGCCGACATTGCCCGCCACATGGGGCTTGCCCGCCAGAGCGTGCAGCGCCTTGCCGACATTCTGGCCGCCGAAGGGCTCGCCGCCTATGCGGACAACCCGGCGCACCGCCGCGCCAAGCTCCTGGCGATGACCGATGCGGGCCGGGCCGCGATCAGGGATATCGGCACGCGCCAGCATGTCTGGGCCAACCGCATCAGCGAGGGCATCGAGCCTCGCGTGCTTGAGACCGCGCTTGATCTGCTGCGTATGTTGACGAAGCGGGTCGAGGAGGGCGGGGTCTGATCGACCGAGCGATTGTTTTTTGCGGCGGACGAAAGAAATCGTAATTCTGACATGTCACACGTTTCTAGCTTGCGCTATGAAACGCTAGGAGTGCTGGAATGCGGATATCGGCGATATGGGGTGCGGTGTTGGTGGCGCTGGCCGGTGTCGGCCTAGCGCGCGCCGATGTGAAGATGAGCGGCTCCTTCGTGGCCGATGCTGCCTGTCCAGCAACGCAGGCAATCAAGAGCGGCAAGAACCCCGGCAATATCGCGACAACGGCTGGACAGAGCTACGACCTCCTGGCCGGCAACAAGGATGCGCCGACGCATTACCTCATCCGCGTGCCGGGCGCCGATCCTGAGCGTCGCTGGGTCAAGATCAGCTGCGGTCATGTCACCGGCGGCAGCGCAGCCGCCCAGCCGGCCGCGCCCGCCGATCAGGGCAAGCCTGCGGCGCCGGCTTCAGGAAAACCCGAATATGTTTTCGCGCTGAGCTGGCAGCCGGCCTTCTGCGAAACCAAGTCGAGCAAGCCCGAATGCCAGGCGCAGACGGCGGGCGGCTTCGACGCGTCGCATTTCACATTGCATGGGCTCTGGCCGCAGCCGAACGGCAATTTCTATTGCCAGGTGCCGGCGAGCGACAAGGCCAATGACAATCCGGCCCATTGGGCAGACCTGCCGCCGGTCGATCTCGATGCCGCTACGCGCGCCGAGCTCGACCAGGTTATGCCGGGCACCGCCTCCAAGCTCGAACGGCATGAATGGATCAAGCACGGCACCTGCTACGGCAAGAGCCAGCAGGAGTATTTTGCCGAGGCGCTGAACCTGATGCGGGCGGTGAATGCCTCGCCGGTGCGCGAGCTCTTCACCAGGAATGTCGGCAAGCAGCTGACTTCGGACCAGATCCGCAGCGCCTTCGACAGCGCCTTCGGCGCCGGGTCGGGCGCGCGGGTGCGTGTCTCCTGCCTGGTCGATCCGTCGAGCGGCAGGCGGCTGATCGGCGAGCTGACGCTCGGCCTGACCGGCCCGATCGGCCCCGACAGTTCGCTGGGCACTCTCATGCTCGCCTCGGCGCCGACGACCAAGGCGGGCTGTCCGAAGGGCTCGGTCGATGCGGCCGGGTTCCAGTAGGATATCCGTCTGTCGCTTGGCAGTGACGCGGTGATATGGTCTGGATGTGTTTCATTCGGCGGGGGTGGCGATGAGTGGCATGACATCAGGCGCGCTGGCGCGGCTGGCTTTCTGGGCCAGGGGGATGACCGCCATTAAAGACGGCCGCATGGAATGGCCGGGCTTTTCCTATACCGATGCCGAGTGGGCGCGCATGCGCGTGCTTGCCGCGCCGATCGGGGCAAGCCGCTACCAGCTGTTCACTTGGGTCAATGCCGCGATCTTCATCGCCATTGCCGCGCTCGGCATCGTCTGTGTCTTCCTGCCGCTGGCGACACTTTTGTTTCCGGTGCCGGCCGACACCAGCGCGCTCAAATTCTCGGCTCTGCTGGCGGCGTGTGCCTTCCTCATAATCGGGCTCGGCTTGCCGATCTCCATGCGCCTGTCGAGCGCGTTGGCCATCTCTCGGGAGATGCGCGCCGGTCTTGTCGGCGAAGCCGGTGACGAAGCGCTGGCAGCAAAAGTGTCTTGGCAGATCAACCGCATCATGCTGGTCATGTGCGGCCTGCTGGTGCCCGGCATTCTGTTGTTCATCGCTTATGACATCGATGCCAGTCCGATCATCACCGTGCTGAAATGGCTGGCCATCGCGCTGATAGCCGTTTCAGTTGCGGTCGGCGCGTTGCAGCAGCGCAAGCGGAGCTGACAGCCTTATCCGCTGACGCCACGCGTGGGCAATGTCCACGCAGTTAGGTCTTCGGCATCGTCATGCGCTTCGCCGACGACGCGGTCACGCCCGGTGGACTTGGCCCTGTAGAGACGCTCGTCGGCAAGGGCGAAGAGATCGGCAAGCGAGCCTACGGTCTCATCGACAGTGGCGATGCCGGCGCTGACGCTGATGTCGAACCGGTTTACGCACGCTTTGACGGCCTGGCGGAGGTTTTCTCCGAGCAACCTGGCGACCGCATGCGGCTGCGAGCAAAGGATGGCGAACTCCTCGCCGCCGATCCTGAAAACCTGATCGTGTGCGCCGGCCGCCTGGGTCAGCACCTGGGCGATCGATCTCAGCACCCTGTCGCCCTCGGCATGGCCGAAGCGATCGTTGATCGACTTGAAATGGTCGACGTCGACGATCAGCAGGCTGAGCGGTTGGGCCGTGCGCAGGCTGACGGCAACCAGACGTTCGCCGTCGCTGTCAAAGCGTCCCCTGTGCAACAGGCCGGTGAGGCCGTCGCGGCCGACATGTTCGACCAGGGCTTCGTAGCGCTCGCGATAGGTCAACGTGTCGAAGACGTCGGACAGCCCGCGGGGTGCCACGACCTGACGCGTTTCGAACCATCTGAGGTAGGCGACAAGCATGGCGCTGTAGGCAAAAGCGGCACCCATCTTGGCCAACCAGCCGCCGAAGAAGACCGCAATCGGTGCGCCTGCGACGAAATGCAGGGCGGTGAAAAATCCGGCCTGGTCGAAGGTGAGCACGCAGGCGACGCAAATCAGGATGCGGGAGAACGGCGCCTTGCGCAGATAACGCCCGAGCTTTTCGTAAAGCAGGATGATCAGGATGGCGTCGATGAAGAGCAGCGTCGTGCCCCACACCATCAGCCAGCCCAACTGGTCGATGAAACCGATATCGGGAAGCTTGCCGTCGGAAAGGGCTGAAATATCGTGCAGGCGCAGGATCAGGACCAGCCCGATCATCAAGGCGTTGCCGAGCAAAAGGCCATAGATCGGCTGGCGCACCGTGGCCGCATCTTCCTTCACGTAGAGCAGAAGCAGCATCACCAGCTTGCCGGAAAACAGCACCGCCGAGCCTGGCGAGACCATGCCGAAGGGCAGGGCGACATAGAAGACGCTGGCGAGATAGGTTTCGAGGAAATGCATGGCGCCCAGCGCGCAGACGAAGACGCCGAGGCCGATGCGATCCCTGAAGCGGAACAGCGTGACCATGACGCTGAAGTAGACGACCGCTTCGGCAAGGAGCAGGAAACTGTTCAGCACTACCTTCGGTCCGATCTCTACTTTCGATCGCGACAGGCCAGCGATCGATCCTGTTTTGACGCTGAAGGGTTAACCGGGGATTTCAACGCTCCCTACAACCGGCGGAAAACTTAACGTGCGGTGTACACCCGGCTTGAAATGGCAAAAGCGATTGCCGTTCGGCCCGGCATCGCCTACATAGCGGCCAACCTCCATTCAATCCGACATTTTCGGTCAATCATCAAGGAAAGCGCGCGTGGCACGCCAGTTCATCTATCACATGGCCGGCCTCAACAAGGCCTATGGCACCAAGAAGGTGCTTGAGAATGTCCATCTCTCCTTCTATCCCGACGCCAAGATCGGCATCCTCGGCCCCAACGGCTCGGGCAAGTCGACGATCCTCAAGATCATGGCCGGGCTCGACAAGGAGTGGAACGGCGAAGCCTGGCTGGCCGAAGGCGCCACCGTCGGCTACCTGGCGCAGGAGCCGGCACTCGACCCGGACAAGACCGTGTTCGAGAACATCATGGAAGGTGTCGCCGCCAAGACCGCCATCATCGAGCGCTACAACGAATTGATGATGAACTACTCCGACGAGACGGCCGATGAGTCCGCCAAGCTCCAGGACGAGATGGACCGGCTCAATTTGTGGGATCTCGAACAGCAGGTCGAGATGGCGATGGAAGCGCTGGGCTGCCCGCCCAAGGATTCCGAGGTCACCAAGCTTTCGGGCGGTGAGCGCCGCCGCGTCGCGCTCTGCCAGCTGCTGCTGCGTCAGCCCGACCTCTTGCTGCTCGACGAACCGACCAACCATCTCGACGCCGAGACCACGGCGTGGCTGGAAAAGCATCTGCGCGCCTATCCCGGCGCCGTGATGATCATCACCCACGATCGCTACTTCCTCGACAATGTCACCGGGTGGATCCTCGAGCTCGATCGCGGCCGCGGCATCCCCTATGAGGGCAACTACACCAAGTACCTCGAAGCCAAGGCCAAGCGCCTCAAGCAGGAAGGTCGCGAGGACGACGCCCGCCAGCGCGCCATCGGTCGCGAACGCGAGTGGATCCAGTCCAGCCCGAAAGCCCGCCAGACCAAGTCCAAGGCGCGTATCCAGGCGTTCCAGGACCTGCTGGATGCAGCCGACAAGCGGCGTCCGAGCGATACGCAGATCGTCATTCCGCATGGCGAGCGGCTCGGCAATGTGGTGATCGAGGCGGAAGGCCTGTCCAAGGGCTTTGGCGACACGCTTTTGATCGAAGGCCTGGAATTCAAGCTGCCGCCGGGCGGCATCGTCGGTGTCATCGGCCCGAACGGCGCCGGCAAGACGACGCTGTTCCGCATGATCACCGGCCAGGAAACGCCGGATGCCGGCTCTGTGCGCGTCGGCGAAACGGTGAAGCTCGGCTATGTCGACCAGAGCCGCGATGCGCTCGATCCGTCAAAGACCGTCTGGGAAGAAATCTCCGGCGGCGCCGAAGTGGTCAAGCTCGGCAAGTTCGAGGCCAACACGCGCGCCTATTGCGCGTCGTTCAACTTCCGGGGCGGCGACCAGCAGCAGAAGGTCGGCAACCTCTCCGGCGGCCAGCGCAACCGCGTGCATCTGGCAAAAATGCTGAAGACCGGCGGCAATGTTCTGCTGCTCGACGAACCGACCAACGATCTCGATACCGAAACGCTGGCGGCACTTGAAGACGCGCTGGAAAATTTCGGCGGCTGCGCTGTCATCATCTCGCATGATCGTATGTTCCTCGACCGTCTGGCCACCCACATCCTCGCCTTCGAGGGCGACAGCCATGTCGAATGGTTCGAGGGCAATTTCGAGGACTACGAGCAGGACAAGATCCGTCGTCTCGGCCCCGAAGCCGTCAACCCGCACAGGATGACGTACAAGAGGCTGACGCGGTAGGGCTGCGGCGATCCGTTGCAGGCGGTGTGCGTTTGACCTAAATTGATCGGATGGAGTCGTCCATGATCACAGTCAAACTGCCGCAAAAAGCCGAGAAACTGCTGGCCGAAATGGCCAAGGCCAGCGGTCGCACCGCCGACCAGGTTGCAGCCGAAGCGATCCTCGAGGCCATCGAAGATTGGCACGACGCCGCAATTGCGGACGAACGCCTGAGAGATGATGACGGTGTGCGCATTCCGCTGGATGAAGTGATCCGGAAGCTCGAACGTCGTGAAGCCGAGGAGCGTCGCAAGAAGCCTGCCGCTGAATGACCTGGCGTGTCGAGTTCACGCCGCGCGCCGAGAAAGACATCGAACGGCTTTCGACGAAAGATCAACGGCGCATCCTGGAGTTCCTGAATCAGAGAGTTTCAGCGCATCCCAATCCGAGAGCCCTTGCCAAGCGCCTGACGGGCACAAAGGAAGAAGCTTGGCGGTTTCGTGTCGGTGACCACAGGATCATTACTCAGTTCCAGGACAGCCGGCTTGTCGTGCTGGTCGTGGAGGTTGGCAACCGTCGTGAGGTTTATCGATGAACAGCACAGCCGCAAAACCTGACTGGTCCGCCGCCCAATATCTGAAATTCGAGGATGAGCGCACGCGGCCCGCGCGCGATCTTGTTGCGCAGGTGCCGGTGGATTTCCCGCGCCGGGTGGTCGACATCGGCTGCGGCCCGGGCAACTCGACCGAGCTGCTGGTCGAGCGCTGGCCGGATGCTGAGGTCATCGGTTTCGACAGCTCTCCCGACATGATCGAAAAGGCGAGGGCGCGCCTGCCCAGCGTCAATTTCGACCTCGCCGATGCCTCGACCTGGCAGCCGGCCGGGCCGGTCAACGTCATCTTCGCCAATGCGGTGTTCCAGTGGCTGCCGACCCATCCGGCAGTCTTCCAGCGGCTAATGGGCTTTCTTGCGCCGGGTGGCGCGCTCGCCGTCCAGATGCCCGACAATCTGCTTGAGCCGTCGCATCGGCTGATGCGCGAGACGGCCGCCGAAATGCCGTTCGCCGCCAAGATGGCAGGTGCTGCGCGCGGCCCGCTGCCGGCCGTGTCGTTCTATTATGATCTCTTGTCGCCGCTCTCCATCCGGGTGGATATCTGGCATACGGCCTACAATCATCCGCTGACCGACGCCGAGGTGATCGTCGAATGGGTGAAGTCGACGGGGCTGAAGCCGTTTCTCGATCCGCTCGACGCCGGCGAGCGCAAGATATTCCTCGACAATTACACCGCCAAGATCACCGAGGCCTATCCGAAGACCGCAAACGGCAAGGTGCTGCTGCGCTTTCCGCGTATCTTCATCGTCGCCAAGCGGGCCGGCTAGCACTCTGCACCCGAGGATATCCGCCCACAGCCTGTGGCTTAAGCCGGCGTAAACCGGCGGGGTGAGAAAAGTGTTGTGTCGCGCCCCTTCGTCGTTCACATGAGAACGACAATGCCTGCGCATGGACGGACTGGATATGCATCGCGTCATCATCAGCGGCATCGGCGTTGAAATCCCTGAAGCCAAGATCACCAATGAAGAACTGGTCGCCAGTTTCAACGCTTGGGTCGACACGGAGAATGCGCGCCGGCAAGGCACGGATGAGACGCTGCTGCAGAAATCCGACAGCGCCTTCATCGTCCATGCCTCGGGCGTCCAGACCCGGCATGTGATCGAGCGCGAAGGCATTCTCGATCCGACCCGCATGGCGCCGCGCATTCCGGCGCGGCCCGATGATGCGCTGTCGCTGCAGGCCGAGTTTGGAGTGGCCGCGGCCCGGAAGGCGCTCGACCATGCCGGCCTGAAGCCGTCCGACATCGACCTGGTGATCTGCTCGGCCTCGCACCAGCAACGGCCCTATCCGGCGATCGCCATCGAAATGCAGGAGGCGCTGGGCACCAAGGGCGCCGGCTTCGACATGGGGCTTGGTTGTTCATCGGCCGCGGCCGCCTTGCACATTGCGGCCAATCTGGTCCGGGCGGGCGCGCACAAGCGCGTGCTGGTGGTCACGCCGGAGATCATCACCGGCCATCTCAATTTCCGCGACCGGCAGACGCATTTCATCTTCGGCGATGCATCGGTGGCGATGGTGGTCGAGGGGCTGGGCGAGGGCGAGAGGCGGCCGGGGCGTTTCGAGGTGCTGGACACGCGCACCTGGACGCAGATGTCGAACAATATCCGCACCAATCTGGGCTATCACACCCGCACCGCCCAGGACGATCCTTACATGATCAACCTCGAAGGCAATCTGATCAAACAGGTCGGCAACAAGGTGTTCAAGGAAGTCACCGTCGCCGGCCACAAATTCATTGTCGAATTCCTCGCCGAGCACGGGCTGACGCCGCAAGCCATCAGGCGATTCTGGCTGCATCAGGCCAATGCGCGAATGAACGCCATGATCCTGAAACTGGCCTTCGGCCACGAGGTCGACCATGACCGCGCGCCGATGGTGCTGGAGCGGCTCGGCAACACCGCCGGCGCTGGCGCCATCATCGCGCTGTCGGAAAACCACGCCGACATGAAGCCCGGCGATTTCGGCGTGCTGTGCGCCTTCGGCGCCGGCTATTCGATCGGTGGCGCGCTTTTGCGGATGCTGTAATCAGGCCGGCATGAACGGCACCAGCATCGGTACGCTGCGGGCATAGTCATCATAGGCGTTGCCGAGTTCTCCGCGCAGAAAGCGTTCCTCCAGCCTTGCCTTCATGACGATGCCGATGGTGAGAAGAATCGCGCCGGCGATTCCCCAGACCGTGCCTTTGGCCGCCATTGTGGCAAGCATCGCCAGAAGCAGTCCGGTATAGATCGGGTGGCGGACCATTCTGTAGGGACCGGTGTCGACGACACGGTGCTCGGCCTTGGCCGTCACCGAAGCCGACCAGAGACGGCCGAGATGCAACCGCGCCCACCAGGCGAACAACAGGCCAACGGCAACAAGCCCTGCGCAGATCCACGCTTCGGCAAGGGTCGGAAACCAGAATCGCAGCCGGCCGGCATAGCCATGCGCGGGAATGAACAGCAGCACCGCGCCGATCAACCACAAAGCGCGATAGCGAAGCTCCTCCTGGATGCCGGCACGCTTTTTCGCCGGGTCGGCCCAGAAGGCGGCTAGAAACCAGGACACGACCCAGATCAGCCAAAGCAGCGCGATTGCAGTCCCGGGACGCATGGAAACCTCCGCAGACTTGTCTCACCATGAGGCCGGTGCAGCACGGCGGCAATGCGGCGCAGTACGATAGGATATGCGATCCGCGGTAAGAAGATCGTGATCGGCTGCCATCAGCCCGCTTGATCGGATCATCATTGCTTTGGACTGGACCGGGCTCATGGCTATCGCTAATGCCGCCTTGCACAAGGAGTAAGCCATGCTGGATCTTTTCCCTGAGGCTCCGATCGAGATCATTTCAGCGCGAAAACTCGTAGCCAGGGTGACGGCGCTCTACGCCGCACCGTCGAATCACTTCCAGACGCGCCCGGTGGAAGCATTGCAGCTCGGTTTCGAAGGCATCGACGGCGACTTCCACGCCGGCGCCACCCGTCGTTCGGGCGGTCGCGAACCCTGGTATCCGCGCGGCACCGAAATCCGCAACGAGCGGCAGATATCAATCGTAGCAGGGGATGAACTCGCCGTCGTTGCCGAGCGGATGGGGCTGGCCGAGATCAAGCCGGAATGGATCGGCGCCAATCTGCTGATCGAAGGCGTGCCGCATCTCTCGATGCTGCCGTCAGGCACGCTGCTGTTCTTCAGAGGTGGCGTGACGATCAAGGTCGATGCGCAGAACGGACCTTGCCGCCTTGCCGGACGTTCGATTGCCGAAAACGCCGGGATGGCCGATCGGGAGGCCGGCGCGCTGGCCTTCCCGAAGGCGGCGAAACGGCTGCGCGGCCTCGTTGCCTGGGTCGAGAAACCGGGTCGTATGACAACAGGGGAAGAGATCTCGGTGCGCGTGCCCGAGCAGTGGATTTATCGATCCTAGCACCGGGCTAGGGCAAGTCCTGCGCCGCCGGGGCGACGCAGCCGGATTTCAAGACGCGCTCAGGCCGCCTTGCGGTTCTTCTTGGCGCCCTGCGCCTCGACGGAAACGTGGTCCCACTTTTCCCACAGCGCGATGCGGTTGGCGTATTCCTGCTTGATCATCGGCAGGCCGCCATCGCCGAAGAAGACGCGCAGCGGCGGCTCGGCCGCGTCGACGATTTCAAGCATCGCCGGTCCGGTGGCCTCGGGGTCGCCGGCGACCGAGTTGGCGCGGCGTTCCGCCATCTTGGCGCGGGCCGGCGCGTAAGCCTCGATCGCTTTGGAGACCTTGGCCGAGGCGCCGGACCAATCGGTGGAGAAGCCGCCCGGTTCGACAAGCGTCACATGGATGCCGAATTCGGCGACCTCGATGCTGAGCGACTGGCTGAAGGCTTCGAGCGCCCATTTCGAGGCATGGTAAAGGCCGAGCGACGCAAAGGCGTTGACGCCGCCGATCGACGAGATCTGGATGATGTGGCCGGAGCCCTGCGCCCGCATGATCGGCAAAGCCGCCTGGGTGACCCAGAGCGCGCCGAACACATTGGTTTCGATCTGGTCGCGGGCTTCCTGTTCGCTGACTTCCTCGATGGCGCCGAAATGGCCATAGCCGGCATTGTTGATGACGACGTCGAGCTGGCCAAAGCGCTTGTGCGCCTCGGCGATGGCCGCATCGACAGCCTTCTTGTCGGTGACGTCGAGCTTGATCGCGGCGACATTATCGCCGTATTTCGCGACGAGATCGGCGAGCGTGCCGGCATCGCGCGCGGTTGCGGCGACACGGTCGCCGCGAGCGAGTGCGGCCTCGGCCCAGACTCGGCCAAAGCCTTTCGACGATCCGGTGATGAACCAAACCTTGCTTGTCATGACGTGGAATCCTTGCCCATGCGGTCCGTGAACTGGGAAGCGGAGGCTTCTCCGCTTCCGCGATATACGGTGCGTCGAGCGATTTTCCAGAGGCGAGGGGGAATCTTTTTGGTCACGACATCGTGTGGAGCAGGACCTTCGCCGGTCAGGGATAGCGCACCGGGCTCGACCAGGCCGGGTCGTCATGCTTTTCCCAGTAGAGCGCCATCAAGCGCTTTGTGATCCCGCCTATCTTGCCGTCGGCGACAGCAGCGCCGTCGATCACTGTCACCGGCATGATGCCGCCGGCGGTGGAAGTGATGAAGACTTCGTCGGCAGCCTTCAGCGCGGCAACGCTGACATCGGCCGAGTCGGCGGCAAGGCCTGCTTCGGCGCAGAGATCCAAGACGGTGCGCCTGGTGATGCCGGGCAGCACGCCGACCGCGGGCGTCGACAGCCTGCCGTCCTTGACGCAGAACACGTTGAAGCCGGGGCCTTCGGCGACATTGCCGTTGAAGTCGAGTTTCAATGCGGTTTCGGCCCCACGGTCATAAGCGTCGTAGAGGCCGCGCACCAGGTCGAGCCAGTGATAGTTCTTGATCGCCGGATCGATCGAAGCCGGCGGAATGCGCACCTTGTCGCTGATCGCGACATGCAGGCCGCGCCGCAACTGCTCGGCATTGGCGACCGAGCCGAAGGGAACGGCGAAAGCCATGAAGCGGTTGACCGCCTGGCGCGGGTCGCGGCTGAAGGTCGGCGAGGCGCCGCGCGTGCACAGCATTTCGACATAGGCGGCGCGATGGCCCGACAGCGCCACGCAATTGTGCAGGATTTCACTCACCCCGTCGCGGTCGAATGGGATCGTCATGCGCAGTTCTTGCAAGCCGGCGAAGAAGCGGTCGAGATGCAGGTCGAGGCGGAAGAAGCTGCCGTCCCAGACATGCACGGTGTCGTAGGTGGCGTCGGAATGCAGAAACCCCCAATCCAGCACCGAGATTTTGGCCTGCGACATCGGCAGATACTGACCATCGAGAAAGGCGATGCCGTCGGGATAGGAATGCGGATCGATATGGCGATCCGACAAAGCCGGCAATGGCACAATGCTACCGGCTGCTGCGCTTCGGTTCATGGCGATTGGTCCTTCGGCTTGATGCGGCAGAGTCAAGCTAGTGGTCCCCTGCAGGCGGCATAGGGCCACCCAACCATCGCTGTTTGTCCTAGGTAGCACATTCGATATGCCCTATGGTCCGGCTTGAAAATATCCGGCCGGGAGGGGCAAAATGGGCAGATCTTTTCGGACCATCAGCTTTGCAATTTTCCTCGTCTTCGTCACTGGCCATGCCTTCGCGCAATGCGCTCGCGAGGGCGAGGCGCTGTGCCAGAACGGCCAGACCTATCGTTGCGAGAAGACGGGCAGCGAGCTGACGCCGATCTTTCAGAACGTGCCTTGCGTGGTCAACGCGGCGGGGCTCAACGGCGTCTGGACCGGCAGCGGTCATCAAAGTCCGGCCGGGGCTGCCGGCGCCGATTGGGCGATCGCAATGACAATCGGCGATGGCGCCGCGTCGATCGACTATCCGTCGCTCGGCTGCGGCGGATCGTTGACCGAGATTTCTCGCGACGACAGTTCGGCGGAATACCGGGAAAACATCAGCTACGGCCAGGACAAGTGCATCGACGGTGGCGGCATCACCGTCCGATTTTTCAAAGGGAACCTGTCCTGGACCTGGGTTGGCCAGGCCGACGGCCAGCCCTACAATGCGGTTGCCGTATTGAAGCGACGGTAGCTGAAGTTATTCCTCTTCGTCCTCTGCATCGAGCAGGCGCGTGGCGCGCCAACGGGTCAGCACCATGTTTGTTTGCTCGATGACGAAGAACCGCGCCGAGTCGCGGTCATAGCCCTCGGCCAGCAGCTTTTCATAGTCGGTATGGCCGTGCCTGATATGGGCGATCGTCGCCAGCCAGACCGCGATGCCCGGCGGCAGCGTCTTCATGTGCACGGCGCCGGCCTCGGTGCGGATTTTCTCCATATCGGCATAGGGCGCCAGGGGCAGCAGTGCGGTCAGCGCCTTGGCGATGGCGCGGCGGCGGCCGGTGGGCGCGCTCATTTTTCGTCACGCCCGGCAATGGTCGCCTCGGGAAAGGCGTCGGTCGAGGCGAAATAGGGCTTGATGTCGATCACCGGGGTGCCGTCGAGAACATCGATGGCGTCGATGTCGATGCAGCCGTTGTCGATGTCGACGGCCATCAGCCTGGCGATATGCAGCCCGACTGGGTTCGGCCGGGCAGGGGAGCGCAGCGAGAAAACGCCTTTCGGCTCAGCCGCATGGCGGGGTCTCTGGACAATCAGTGCCCGCGGCGCGTGATGCAGCCAGGACAGGAGGACGATGTGGCTGGCCCGCTCCAGCGCAAGCAGGCCGTCGCGATAGGGTGGGTCGATGAGAACGGTGGCCGCCTGTCCTGTCTCGCGGGCGGCGCGCATGTTCTTCGGGCAGCTTTCGCGCGTGGTCCATGGCGAGGCGATGCGGCCGATAAACACGATATGGCCATCCGCCGGCATGTCAGCCGGGTCAGTCTGCAGGAGCTTTTCGCCGTCGCGCTTCTCGAACATGGCTTTCGCCCTAGCACAAGTTTCCAGCTGATCGTCAGGGAAAAGCGGTTCTCTCAGGCGGGGATCATGTGTGCGGCATTTTCTTGTCAGGAAGCGACATAGGCCTTGCCATGTCGTCAAAGCTGACATAAACATATGTTTATATCTTTTCAACGAGAGCGCGCCGATGCATGTTTCGCTCGATACGATGGTTGATACGTTGAAGGCTGCGGCCGAATCGAGCCGGCTCCGCATCCTGGCGCTGCTGTCGCGCGGCGATCTCACCGTGTCCGACCTCACCGAGATCCTCAGCCAGTCGCAACCGCGGGTGTCGCGGCATTTGAAGCTGCTGCTGGAGGCCGGGTTGATCGGCCGCTACCAGGAGGGCTCGTGGGCCTTCTTCCGGCTGTCGGATACGGATTCCGCGCGCGACTTCGTCATGGGGCTGGTCTCCGGCATTCGCGGCGCCGATCCACAGGTCGAGCGCGATCTCGAGCGGTTGGCATCGGTCAAGCGCAAGCGCCAGGACCGTGCCGCCGAGTATTTCTCCGAGAACGCCGCCAGCTGGGATCACATCCGCTCGCTGCATGTGCCGGACCGCGCGGTGGAAGCCGCACTCCTCAAGCTGGTCGGCAAGCGGCCATTCCAGTCGATGCTAGACCTCGGCACCGGTACCGGGCGGCTGCTGGAGATATTTTCGCCGCTCTACCGGCGCGGTGTCGGCATCGACATGTCGCGCGAAATGCTGACGGTGGCGCGGGCCAATCTCGACAAGGCAGGCATCGCCAATGCCCAGGTCCGCCAAGGCGACATTTTCGCGCCGCCGGTCGAGCGCGACGCCTTCGACCTCGTCACCATCCATCAGGTGCTGCACTATCTGGACGATCCCGCCCGCGCCATCCGCGAGGCGGCAAGGCTGCTGCGCCCGGCGGGCCGGCTGGTGATCGTCGACTTCGCGCCGCATGCGCTGGAATTCCTGCGCGACCAGCATGCGCATGTCAGGCTGGGCTTTTCCGACCGCCAGATCTCCGAATGGTTTGCCGAGGCCGGGCTCGATCTCGAGGATGCCCAGGAATTCGAGCCGCGCGGCGGCAACGAAGCCAGGCTGACCGTCAAGCTGTGGCTCGGCCGCGACCGCCGCATGCTGATGGCCGAGCCTTCAAATGACACCCAACCCACCAAAGCGTACCCTATGGGGGAAATCGCCTGATGAACCAGTTCCGCTTTTCCCGCCGTCCCGACATCGGCGACAAGGTGCGCGTTTCCTTCGAGTTCTTCCCGCCGAAGACCGACGAGATGGAAGCCAGGCTCTGGGACACCGTCACCAGGCTGGAGCCGCTGAAGCCGAGATTCGTCTCGGTGACCTATGGCGCCGGCGGCTCGACGCGTGAACGCACGGCGCGCACGATCAAGCGCATCCTGAACGAGACGGCGCTGACGCCGGCGGCTCACATGACCTGCGTCGACGCCGCCCGCCATGAGGTCGATGCCGTGGTCCGCGAATTCGCCGATATGGGCGTGAAGCGCTTCGTTGCGTTGCGCGGCGATCCGGCGGCGGGTGTCGGTACGGCCTACCGGCCGCATCCCGATGGCTATGCCAATGGCGCCGAACTTGTCGGAGCGCTGAAGGACGCCGGCGATTTCGACATCTCGGTCTCGGCCTATCCCGAAAAGCATCCGGAAAGCCCCGACTTCGCCACCGACTTCGACATGCTGAAGCGCAAGGCCGACAATGGCGCGACGCGGGCGATCACCCAGTTCTTCTTCGACAACGATCTCTACGAGCGTTATGTCGAGAAGGCGCGCCGTGCCGGCATCTACATCCCGATCGTGCCTGGCATCCTGCCGGTGCACAATTTCACCCAGGTCGCCAATTTCTCGGCACGCTGCGGCGCGCTGGTGCCGGCATGGCTGGCCGAGCGTTTCGAAGGGCTGCACAACGATCCGCAGACGCATGCGCTCGTGGCGTCTGCCGTGGCGGCCGAGCAGGTGCTCGATCTCGTCGAGCGCGGCGTCAGCGACTTCCATTTCTACACCATGAACCGGGCCGACCTGGTGTTTGCCATCTGCCATATGATCGGCATCCGCTCCCACGAAACAGAGGCAGCTGGATCCGCCGCCGCCTGAGCTTCATCGTGGTATGAAATCTGAAATGCAAAAGGCCGGGCGAAACACCCGGCCTTTCGAATTTGTGGGCTATTGCTGCTGTTTTCTTCCGCTCCGGCGGTTACGGAAGAACACCTATGATAAGGGCGCCAATGAAGGCAAATGCAGCACAGATCATCAATGCGTTGATTGGCCTCGTAAGTCCCATGTCATAGTCTCCTTCTTCAAGAGCTATGGGTGGAGTCTAGGGGCATTTGTGCCACAGGCAAGCGGAAAATATGCTGCAATGCGACGCGATTGTGGAATTTGCGACCTGCCACCTGGCGTTAGGCATTGAAACTCTTCGGCAAAACCCGCTGGTAGCCTGTGAATAAATTGTGACGTGGCTGTGACGAAAGCGAGGCATGGCAGCGCTACCAGACCTAAAGCGCGTCGTTGTTCCAAAACCGCTGCGCACTTTTGGTCGACGGGCATTAGCGCCGACCAAACAACCGCCCGTCGATCGTCACCAGGCCAAGCGCGATCAGTGCCATGCCGCAGAACTCGAACAGAGCGAGCCGCTCGCCGAGGAACAGGAGGCCGAGCAGGATGGCGCTGGCCGGGACGATGAGCGTGACCAGCGAGGCGTTGGTGGCGCCGGCCGAGGCGACGAGGTTGAAATAGAGGATGTAGGCGAAGGCGGTGGAGAGCAGCGCCAGCGCCAGCACCGCCGTCCAGACCGGCGGCGAGGCCGAGAACAGGCCGGCCGGGCCATAGGTGAGCAGCACCACCGGGATCATGATGATGGTCGACGCCGTCAATTGTCCGGTGGCGATGACCGGCGAGGGCACGCCCTTGAAGCGGCGGGCAATCATCAGCGCGACGGCGTAAGACAGCGAGGCGCCGATCAGCGCGAATTTCGCCCAGACCGGGCCGCCGAGCCCGGCCAGCAGGCCGGGGCCGATCATGACAGCGGTGCCGGCGATGCCGAGCCCGATGCCGGCAAGCTTGTTCCAGGAGAGCTTTTCGTCCGCTGTCAGCGCGTTGGCGAGGATCAGCGTCCAGAACGGCGTCGTCGCGTTGAGCACCGAGGCGACGCCGGCGCCAAGCGCGGTCTGGCCGGCAAAGATCAGCGAGAACGGGACGACATTGTTGGCGAGCGCCAAAAGGAAAAACAGGCCGGCATGCGGGAAGGCGAGGCGGAAGGACGGACCGCGAATGCCGAGATAGAGCTGCAGTGCAATGGCCGCAATGGCAACGCGAAACAGCACCAGCACCAGCGGGTGCATTTCGGCAACGGCGATGCGGGCAAAGAAGAACGAGCCGCCCCAGATGGCGCCGAGCAGCAGAAGCTGTCCCCAGTCCCTCAGCGTCATCGGTCCGCGCTGCACGGCTGTCGTGGCTATTGCCATCGTGAACGTCCTTCCCCGCGGCATCAATGCCAGCCACTCAGGCAGAAGGCATATCGGGTCCGGCGACAAGAGCCACCCGAAACCTGATTGCTGACAACAGTGCTGCCAGGAGGATGCGCCGCTGGGTCAGTGCCCGCCAGACACAGAATTGTTTTCTTTGGCCGCTAGCTTGGATTAATTGTGCGCAGCCGAGAAGTCAGGGGATTCGTCCATGCAGCGATTCGAGAATGCCCGCGAGGCGGCGCTGGCGCTTCGGCCGGACGATCCGGTCTACTGCTTTCGCCCGCAGGTGCTGAAGGCGGATGCCAAACAGTTCATGGGCATGTTTCCCGGCAAGACCGCCTACGCAGTCAAGACCAATGGCGAGCAGATCGTGCTGAAGGCGCTGGTCGAAGCCGGCGTCACCGCCTTCGATGTGGCCTCGCCCGGCGAGTTCGCCGCAGTGCGCGCCGTCTCACCCGACGCCGAGATGCTCTACATGCATCCGGTCAAGGCGCAGTCGGACATCAAGCTTGCGCTGGAAAAATACGCCATCCGGGTCATTTCGCTCGACCATGAGGACGAGATCACCAAGCTGACGCGGGTGGTGCGGGCGCTTGACATCGATCCGGGCTCCATCAGCGTGTTCGTGCGCATCCAGACCAAGGGTTCGGCGGCCTATGAACTGTCGAAGAAATTCGGCGCCGGGCCGGCCTATGCTGTGGAACTCGCCGAGCGACTCAACCGCACCGGCTACAAGGTCGGCCTGTGCTTCCATGTCGGCAGCCAGATCGAGGATCCCGACACCTATGAACGGGCGCTGGCCTCCGCCGATTGGGTGCGCAACCGGCTGACCTTCGACATTGCGGGCCTCGATGTCGGCGGCGGCTTTCCCGCCGAGTACGGCCATGACCCCAATCGCAAGCAGATCGAGATGCCGTCGCTCGGCCAGATCATGTCGCGGCTGTCGGGCGACCTGAGGGAATACCAGTTCGACCAGATCCCGTTGGTGGCCGAGCCCGGCCGGGTGATCGTGGCGCGCTGCCTGTCGCTGATCGTGCGGGTGCTGCTGCGCAAGGGCAAGCGGCTCTACATCAATGACGGCATCTGGGCGTCGCTGTCGGATTCTTGGACCGGCAAGATCACACTGCCGGCCCGCTTCATCCCCGATCCGGCGATCCGCTCGCGCAATGGCGAGGAGAAGAACATCGTGCCGTTCAAGGTCTGCGGCGCGACCTGCGATTCCGTCGACATCCTGTCGCGGCCGTTCTGGCTGCCGGAAACCGTCGACACCGGCGACTGGATCGAGATCGGCCATATCGGCGCCTATTCGCTGTCGCTAAGAACCCGCTTCAACGGCTTTTATCCCGATACCTTCGTCGAGGTGACGACGCCGTTTGACGAAGGCGATGCGCCGCAGGGATTCGCCAGCCTGGAGACGATGGCGGACTAAGCGACCCCGCCACCGGCCTGGATATTCTCGCCGGTCAGCCAGCGGGCCTCGTCGCTGGCCAGGAAGACCGCGACATCGGCAACGTCGCGGGGCGCGCCGATCCTGCCAAATGGAGACATGCCGGCCGCCACGGCGCGATCGCGCTCGGGAAGCAGGTCCGTGTCGGTGAAGCCAGGCGACAGCGCATTCACGGTGATGCCGCGCGGTCCGAGTTCACGCGAGAGCACACGGACGAATTGTTCGACGGCGCCCTTGCTGCCGAGATAGAGCGCCGTTTGCGTGAAGAACATCTTGGTGCCGCCGGTGGAGACCGCGATGATGCGGCCGCCGTTTCGCACACGGCGCGCTGCTTCCTGAAGCACGAAGAACGTGCCCTTGGCATTGGTGCCGAAGACATGGTCGAAATCGGCTTCGGTTGCCTCGGTCAGAGGCTTGATGACGGCGACGCCGACATTGGCAACCACGATGTCGATCGCGCCGAACTCACTCTCAGCCTCGTCAAACAGGCGATGAATATCCGAGACGCTTGATATGTCGGCCTGGACGGCGATCGCCTTTCCTCCCTTGCCGGCGATGGCGGCCACGACCTCGTCAGCGGCTTCGTGGTTGCCGACATAGTTGACGACGACGGCAGCGCCCTTGGAGGCGAGGCCTTCGGCGATGGCTCGCCCAATGCCGCGCGAACTGCCGGTGACGAGTGCGGTTTTGCCTTGCAAGGACTTGGGCATGATACGTCCTTCAATCATTCAGGCCCGTGCCGGATTCATCCGACGGGTCCGCTAGTCGAGAAATAGGGCCATGCAACTGATCAGATAATGGCCTATTATCTGACTAGCTTGTTAATCTAGGGATACACAATGCGCGGTTCTGAATTCGCCGAGCTCAAGGCATTTGCCGCAATCGTGGAAGAGCGTAGTTTCGTCCGCGCCGCCGCCCGGCTGCGTGTTTCCCCGCCGGCGCTCAGCCAGTCGATCCGGCAACTGGAGGCTCGCATCGGCGTCAGGTTGCTGAATCGCACGACGCGTAGTGTTTCACCCACTGGTGCCGGCGAGACGCTGTTTGCGCGCCTTGCCGTTGCGTTCGAAGAGCTAGAGGGCGCCGTAGCGGACATTCATGCCGCGCGTGATCGGCCGGCGGGTTCGCTACGAATAAACGTGCCGCGTGTTGCCGCGGTGCGGTTCATCGGCCCGATCCTTGGCGACTTCCAACGCGCCTATCCTGATATAGCGCTGACCGTCATCGTCGACGATACGCTGACCGACATTGTTCGAGGACGGTTCGATGCCGGAATCAGGCTTGGCGAGCGGCTGGAGAAGGACATGGTGGCAGTGAAACTGAGCGGGGATTTGCAGATGGCGGCGGTGGCCGCTCCCGTCTATCTCGAAAATCGGGCCATACCGCGCCATCCGCAGGAGTTGCATCAGCACCAATGCATAAAATTCCAGTGGCCTGGTGGCGGCAACCTCTATCGATGGGAGTTCGCGCGCGGCAAACGGTCTCTGGAAATCGCCGTCGAGGGCAGCCTGACTGTCAACGACACCGAGCTGATGCTGAACGCGGCGCTGGGTGGAGCAGGCGTTGCCTACATGATCGACTATCAGGTCCAGTCCTGGATCGATGCGGGCAGGCTGATGAGATTTCTAGAGCCCTGGTCGCCCAGCTTTCCAGGCTTCTTCCTGTATCACCCGAGTTCGAGGCACGTCCCCCCGGCTTTGCGGGCATTTATCGACTTCGTCCGGGCAAGGAGTAGGGAATAAGGAACCCAGCTTGGGCAGATTCTACTCACAGTTTCCCCAAAAGCTCCGGCGTCGGCCAGCCGTCTACCGGCATGCCGAGCCGCATCTGTTCCTTGCGGATGGCTTCGCGGGTGTTGGTGCCCAGAATGCCGTCGACGGTGCCGACGTCATAGCCCCTGGCTTCGAGCTTAGTCTGCAATTCCTTCATCTGGTCGCCATTGAGCCCGGTTTCGGGATTGCGCGGGTCGAACTGCTTTGCCCCGGCCAGCCGGCTGGCGAAGTTGGCGGCGGTTAGCGCGTAGGTGAAGGACTGGTTCCATTCGAGATAGACGTCGAAATTGTCGTAGGCGAGGAAGGCCGGACCTTTGCGGCCCATCGGCAGCGCCAGGCCGGCCTTCAGGCCATTGTCGATCAGCGGCGTGCCATCGGGATTGGTGACGCCCCAGGCGGCCCATTGCGGCAGCGGCAACTTGTTGGTGCGGCCGGTCTGCTCCCAGGGGATGTCCTCGGGCACGCGCACTTCCTCGATCCAGGGCTGGTCGCGTTTCCAGCCGCGCGACAGCACCTTGTTGGCCGTGGTCATGATCACGTCGGGTACGCTGCGCCTGAGGTCGACAATGCCGTCGCCGTCGCCGTCGACTCCGCGCGCGAGATAATCGGAAGGCAGGATCTGGGTCTGGCCGATCTCGCCGGCCCAGGCGCCGGTGACGTCGGCCGGAACGACGCCGCGATCGATCAGCGTCAACAGCGGCACCAGTTGCGGCCGAAACAGCTGCGGGCGGCGGCAGTCATGCGACAGCGTCACCAAGGCGCTCAGCGTGTGGAAATCGCCCTGTACGGCGCCGAAATCGGTCTCCAGCCCCCAGAAGGCAGTGATGATCGGCGCCTGGACACCGAACTGCTGGTCGGCGCGCGCAAAGATTTCGGCGTATTTCTTCAGGTTGGCCGCGCCCTGCTTCAGCCGGTAGGCCGAGATCATGCGGTTGGAGAACTGGATGAAGGTCTGGGCGAAGACGCCCTGGGCGCGGTCACGCGCCAGCACCTTGTCGTCGATGGCGGCGGCTTCCAGCGCGTCAAGGCCGACAGCGCCGACACCGGCCGCCTTGGCTTCCGCCGCCACGCCTTGCTTCCAGGTTTCGAAGTCGCCGCCGCATTCCTGCGCCGCCGCCGGCACGACCGCGGCGCCGAGCAGCAGGGCCGCGAGCAGCCCGGAGCGCAGGCGGCTCTTCGACTGTTTCCGGCGTGGATATCCCAGTGGTTGCAGGTAGGTGCGCATGGGACGTCGAAAAGCAGGCGGCAGAGCCGGTGTCAACGGGTGTTCTGCCGCAGCCACTTTTTCCAGGCTGCCTCAGTGCCGTTGAAGACGTTGATATCGGACTTGCCGGTCATGCCGGGAACGATACCGGTTCCGGTGTATTGCCAGAAGGTGAAAGGGTGGCTGCCGTACTTCTGGCGGGGGTGGCCGGCCACCGAGCGCAGCCAGTAGGGATAGCCGCGGAACGTCGAAAGGTCGTTATCGTCGAAGAAGTCGACCGAGGTGTAGATGATCGGCTTCTTGCCATAGTGCCGCTCGATCATCTCGAGAAAGGTGGTCATTTCGGCCCGCACCGTCGCCGAATCCGGGCGCAGCCGGCAGGTCGGCGATTGCGGGTTCCACTCCATGTCGAGCACCGGCGGCATGGCCGAGCGGTCGACGGGCACGTTCTGGATGAACCAGCGCGCCTGGGTGGCGGCAGGCGTGCAGAAATAGAAGAAATGGTAGGCCGCGCGCGGAATGCCATTGGCCTTGGTGCGCGACCAATGCTCGTTGAAATACTCGTCGAAACGGTCGCCGCCCTCGGTCGCCTTGATGAAGGCGAAGGAGATGCCGCTGGCCTTGGCCGTCGGCCAGTCGACCGAGGTCTGGTATTTGGAGACGTCGGTGCCGTGAACGGCATAGTTCCAAGGCGCGCCGCTATCCCATTCATGCGGCTTGGAGTCTTCGAAACGCGGTGCGCGCACGGCAACCGTCGGGCTGCTGGATGGCGACATCGAGGGCACGAGATCGCCGGCGGTCGAGCAGGCGGCCAGCAGCGTCAACGTGATGAGGGCCGCGAAACGGCGCATCGCATTTCCCGAGCCGGAATCAGCCGGTCGCTGTTGGGTTGTCGTTGCAGGTGCCCCTCAGGCGATCGCCCCACAGCATCGTCTGATACGCTATTTTCGTGCATGTCGTTGTTCCAAAACCGCTGCGCACTTTTGGGCGACATGCACCAGTGATCGCCGATCATGGTTGATAACAGGTTGACGGCGCTCGACAAGAACACCGATTTTGCGGAAGCAATGGCGGCAAATCGATGACATAAAATCGGGCCGCAAGCCACGGGCAGCGGAAAAGCAGGGACGGAAAGATGCGGATCGCCGTGAAGATCATCAAATGGCTGCTCGGCCTGGTCGTGTTGGCCATAGCCGCCCTGTTTGCCTGGCTCTACATCGCGCCGCCCGACCTGATCCGCGTCGGTTCCGGCTATTCCGCCAAGATTGTCTGCTCGAATGTTTTTATCGCCGGCCGTGATCCCAATGAGGTGCTTGCCATCGACGTGCAGGCGCCCGGCCATCCGCTTCTCAGGCTGATGAAGGTGTCGGTCGACAAGAACAGGGGGACCGTCTCGGCCGGGCTGCTTGGCTTCCTCGGCAAGAGCGTTGCCGTTGCGCGCGCCGGCCTGGGTTGCGCCTCGGTTCCCGACGGCGACGTCGGCAAGGCACGGCGCACGTCAATCCCTGCCGAGGCGTCGGCGGCCACCAAGGGCGATCTGTGGCCCGAGGGAGATCGAGTCGATGCCTCGCAAAATCCCGAAATCAACAAGATCCTCGACGGTGCGGCGATGACCGGCATCGGCATGCGCGCCGTGGTTGTGGTCAAAAATGGCCGCATTGTTGCGGAGCGTTATGGCGAGGGCTTTTCGGCGAAAACGCCGCTGCTGGGCTGGTCTATGACCAAGACAGTCAACGCCGCGCTCGTCGGCACGCTGGTCAAGGACGGCAAGATGGCGGTGACCAATCAGGGCCTGTTCGGCTCATGGAAGGCGGACGGCCGCGCCGCCATCAGCCTTGCCGATATGATGGCGATGTCGAGCGGACTCGAGTTCAACGAGGATTATGGCGACGTTGCCGATGTGACGCGCATGCTCTACCTCGAACCGGATATGGCGGGCTTCGCCGAGGCCAAGCCGCTGACCGGCGACGTCGGCAAGGTCTTTTCCTATTCGAGCGGCACGGCGGTGATGCTGTCGCGGCTGTGGCAGGATGCTATCGGCGACAAGGCGCTGATGTGGCCAAGGACAGCGCTGTTCGGGCCGCTCGGCATGCAAAGCGCGGTGCTCGAAACCGACGAGGAGGGTACCTTTGTCGGCTCATCCTACCTCTATGCCACCGGGCATGACTGGGCGCGGTTCGGCCAATTCCTGCTGCAGGGCGGCGTCTGGAACGGCAACCAGATCCTGCCGGCCGGTTTCGTCGACTGGATGCGCGAACCGGCACCGGCCTCGAAAGTCTACGGCAAGGGGCAACTTTGGATCGAAGCCCCGGGGGACGAAGGAAATCCCGGCGCCGGCGTCGCCGCCGGCCTGCCCAACGATACCTACTGGATGGAGGGCCATGACGGCCAGACGGTCGCCATCATCCCGTCGGAGCAACTGGTGGTGGTGCGGCTGGGGTTGACGCCCGCCAAGCTCGGCTACCGGCCGCAGGTGATGGTCGGCGCGCTGATGAAGGCACTGCGCTAGCTCCCTTTACCCTCCCCTTGATGGGGAGGGTCGGCGCGTAGCGCCGGGGCGGGGTGCCTGGCCACCCGCGCCTTCGGCGCGACCTCCCCCATCGAGGGGGAGGTAAGAGTGCGCGATCTTGACGACCGCCAGCCAGGCATAGCCGCGATAAAGCGTGCGGAAACGGAAGCTTGCGCCGGTTCGCCGAGATTCCGATTCCAGGACTTCACGCAGAGATTCACGTGGCGCGACGTGGAATTTCTTGAGCCAGCCGCGCAGCAATGTCCGGAACCAGCCGGGCAGGCGTTCCTGCTGGCCAAAGTCGACGACATGCAGCGAGCCGCCGGGCGCGAGTGCGGCGAGGGCTGCTGAAACCGTCTTTTCCCAACCGGGGATCATCGACAGGGAATAGGAGACGAAGATGCGGTCGAAGCGCTCGACGCCGAACAGCGTCTTGGCGTCGAAATCGGTGGCGTCGCCGCGTGCCAGCACGACGCGGCCGGACAGGCCTTCGCGGCCGATCGCCTTGCTGGCCGTCTCCAGCATCTCGGCCGAGATGTCGAGGCCGTAGAAGCGGGCGTCGCGGTAGCGGCGGGCGGCAAGCGCGATATTGCGGCCGGTGCCGCAGCCGAGCTCGAGCACTGTGCCGTTCGCCGGTACATCCAGCCCCGATATCATCTGGTCGCGGCCGAGCAGGTAATATTTGCGGGTCAGGTCGTAGATGTGGCGCTGCCAGCGATAGACGCCGTCCATCAGTTGCGCATGGTCGGCCGGCAGCTCGCTCGCGCTCATGCCGCGCGCTTCACGTAGAGGTGGAAGCCGCCATAGATGGCCGAACGGTCGCGGGCCGAATAGTCGCGCGAAGCCTCGTCCTCGTAGGTCCACTGGTCGAGCAGCGAAGTCGAGACGCGGCCGGGCAGCAGGCTGGGTTCGGCGGCGGTGCGGAAGATGACGCGGGCGCCGACCGACGCGGTGCGGGTGATCTCCGACCACAGCGCGTTGAGCTGGTCGTCGGTCATCCAGTCCTGCGCGTCGAGCAGGATGAAGCGGTCGACGGTGCCGGCATCCTTACCGGCCAGGAATTCGATCAGATTGGCGTGGTGGATGCCGACGCGACCGACATTGTTGCGGATCGCCTTGTAGTTGGCCTCTTCGAGATAGGCGGGAAGGGCGGCTTCGCCCGGATTGGGATAGCGACGGGCGAAAGCCTGCCAGGCGAAATAGTTGTTCTTCAAAGGAAAATCGCAAGCGAGCTTTTCCAGCCGGGCCTTCAGCACGCTGGCCATTGAACCATCGCCCGAGGTGATCAGCGAATCGTACTGCGCCGGCGGAATGCCGAGGCCGAACAGCGAAGCCTTGCGCGAGGTCGCCCAGCGCAACAGCTTCTTGTCGAAGACCGGCGCCAGCTCCTCGTTGAAGAAGCGGCGCTGGTCGGCGATGCACTTCGACGCCATGATCCCTGCGGGGTCGACACCGAAGAATTTGGCGGTGCGATGGCCCATGGCGATGAACAGGCCGAGCAGGCCGGTCTGGTAGAAATTGCGGTCGAAGACGGTGATGCGCCGGCGGCCGCGCCAGTTGCGGTGCTCCCAATAGTGGCGGCTGACCGGATCGAGATGCGGCGCGATGAAGCGGTCATAGGCCTCCGAATTGTGGCTGGTGTCGGCGGCGCCGAAGAAGCGGAACAGATCGCCCTGCGAAGGCAGGTGGCGCACCGCCTCCAGCTTCATCCGGTTCAAGGCGATGTGGGCGGCGTTGAGATCGACCGCTTCGACTCGTTCAGGCGAGCGGGTGAGGTAGGCCAGGATATTGCAGCCGCCGGAGGCGATGGTGACGACGCGGTGGCCCTGGCCAAGCTGCATGGCCTCCATGTCGACTTCAGGGTCTTCCCAGATCTGCGGATAGACGAGGCCGGAAAACAGCAGCGCAAACAGTCGTTCGGAAAGGCCGGCCTGCGACAGCGGGCGGTTCTGGTAGACGGCCTTTCCAACTTCCTTGCCGCGGCGAAAAACGAGATCCGAGGAGACGTCCGTCATGGCAAAGTGATTCCCCATTTGCTTTGCCGCAAGCGGGTAACTCAGGGGCATGACAGGCGGGTGACAGGCTGTTGACGCGAGTTCAGGCCTTGCCAAATCCCCCCGGTGTCGGCGTCGTCAGGATAACGGCGTCGCCGGCGTCGAGCACGGTCTGGTCGCAGGCCTTCAGCGTCTCGACGCTGCCGTCCTGGCGGCGGACCTTGGTCGAGCCGACCTCGCCGTCACCGCCGCCGTCGAGGCCTTGCGGCGGCCGGTTGCGGTGCGATGACAGGATGGCGCATTCCATCTTTTCGAGGAAGCGGATGGTGCGCCTGGTGCCGTCGCCGGCGCTCCATTTGCCCTTGCCGCCGGACCCTTGGCGGATGTGGAAATCCTCCAGCAGCACGGGAAAGCGCAGTTCCAGCACCTCAGGGTCAGTGAGTCGCGAATTGGTCATGTGGGTGTGAACCCCCGATGTGCCGGCAAAGCCACGGCCGGAGTTCATCCGGCCTGCCGGCGAACCGGAGCAGATGGTCTCGTAATACTGGTACTGCTTGTTGCCGAAGGTCAGGTTGTTCATCGTGCCTTGCGCATTGGCCATGGCGCCCATGGCTCCGAACAGCGCGTTGGTGACATGCTGCGAGGTCTCGACATTGCCGGCGACGACGGCGGCGGGGTAGGCCGGCTTCAGCATCGAGCCGTCGGGGATGATGATGTTGATGGGCCTGAGGCACCCGGCATTCATCGGGATCATGTCCTCGACCATGACGCGGAAGGCATAGAGCACGGCGGCGCGGGCGACGGGCTCGGGCGCGTTGAAATTGTTCTTCATGACAGGCGAGGTGCCGGTGAAGTCGACGGTCGCTTCGCTCTTTTGCCGGTCGACCGTGATCTTCACCTTGATCACCTGGCCGGTGTCGGTCGGGTATTCATACTGCGAGCTGTCAGGCAGCCTTTCCAGCACGCGGCGCACGCTTTCGGCGGCATTGTCCTGGACATGGCCCATATAGGCCTCGACGACATCGAGGCCGAAATGGGAGACCATTTTGCGCAGTTCCGCCACGCCCTTTTCATTGGCGGCGATCTGCGCCTTTAGGTCGGCGATGTTCTGGTGCGGGTTGCGGGCGGGGTAGGGGTGGTCGGTGAGCAGCGTTTGCAACTCCGTCTCGCGGAATTTTCCACGATCGACAACGCGGAAATTGTCGAACAGCACGCCTTCCTCGTCGACTGTGGTGGCAAGCGGCGTCATCGAGCCGGGGGCAGTGCCGCCGATATCGGCATGATGGCCGCGCGAGGCTACGTAGAAGATTACTTCCTCCCCCCTTGAGGGGGAGGTGGCGGCGGAGCCGCCGGAGGGGGGCGTTGCGGCAGTGCTCGACGCTCTTGTGGTGCCTTCTGAGAGGACCCCACCCGGCCGCTGCGCGGCCACCCTCCCCTCAAGGGGGAGGGAAAACACCGGCGTCACCACCGTGATATCAGGCAGATGCGTGCCGCCATTATAGGGGGCGTTCAGCGCAAAGACGTCGCCGGGATGGATGTCGCCGGAGTTCAGCCGGATGATGGTTTCGACCGAGCGGTCCATGGAGCCGAGATGCACCGGCATGTGCGGCGCGTTGGCGACCAGCGCGCCATGACGGTCGAAGACGGCGCAGGAAAAGTCCAGCCTTTCCTTGATGTTGACGGAATAGGCGGTGTTCTGCAGCGTGACGCCCATCTGTTCGGCGATCGACATGAAGAGGTTGTTGAAGACCTCCAGCATCACCGGATCGGCTTCGGTACCGAGGGCAGCCGTGCGAACTTTCCGTTCCGTGCGGCGAATGACGACGTGATTGAGGTTGGTGATTTCGGCCTGCCAGCCCGGCTCGACGACGATGGTCTGGTTCGGCTCGATGATCAAAGCGGGGCCTGGGACCAGATTGGATGGGCGCAGGTTTTCGCGGCGATGGATGCCGGCCTCATGCCAGCGGCCCTCGGTGTAGATGCGCCGCGTTCCCGACGCACCCGCTTCAACCCTTGCCGGTCCGGCGGGCGCAACGGCTTCGGCCGTGGTCTCGACGATCTCGGCGCCTTCCACGCCAACGGTCTCGACGATCATCGGCTTGTCATCATAGACGAACCCGAACTGCGCCTTGTGGGCGATTTCGAAATCGCGCCTGGCCTGGAAGATCGAGTCGCCTTCGAAATTCACCGACAGCGTGGTGTCGGTGCCGTCATAGCGGATGTGCAGCACCGGCTTTGCCGCAATCTTGTCCTCGGCGATGCCTTGCGCTGCCAATTCGGCGATGACGGCTTTTTTCAACGTGCCGATGAGGCTGGCGATCTCGGTCCTGGATTCTTCGGCAAGCGGCTTCAGGAGTGCCTGCTGGCGCGACGCGAAAACCGACGACAGGCCGATACCATAGGCTGAGAGCAGACCGGAGAAGGGGTGGATCAGTACCGCCTCCATGCCGAGCGCGTCGGCAACCAGGCAGGCATGCTGGCCGCCGGCGCCGCCAAAACAGTTCAAGAGATATTCGGTGACATCGTAGCCGCGCTGCACGGAAATCTTCTTGATGGCGTTTGCCATGTTTTCCACCGCGATGGTAACGAACCCTTCGGCGACGGCTTCCGGCGTGCGGCCATCGCCGATTTCGGCGGCCAGCGCAGCGAATTTTTTATGCACGGCGGCGACGTCCAGCGGCTGGTCCTGGCCGGGTCCGAAAATCGCCGGAAAGAAATCGGGCTGCAGCTTGCCCAGCATGACATTGGCGTCGGTGACGGCAAGCGGGCCGCCGCGCCGGTAGGCGGCGGGGCCGGGATTGGCGCCGGCGGAATCCGGGCCGGCGCGGAAACGGCCGGCTTCGTAATGCAGGATCGAGCCGCCGCCGGCAGCGACGGTATGGATGCGCATCATCGGCGCACGGATGCGCACCCCGGCGACCTCGGTGTCGAAGGCGCGCTCATACTCGCCGTCATAATGGGCAACGTCGGTCGAGGTGCCGCCCATGTCGAAGCCGATGACTTTCTCGAAGCCGGCGAGTTTCGCCGTCTCGACCATGCCGACGACGCCGCCGGCCGGGCCGGACAGCAGCGCGTCCTTGCCCTGAAACATGTCGGCGGCGGTGAGCCCGCCCGACGACATCATGAACATCAGGCGAGGAGATTGGCCAATCTCCCCCCTCGTGGGGGAGATGCCCGGAAGGGCAGAGGGGGGCGTGACGGAATGAGGCGCTGGCGGGACAGCGCCCCCCCCTGGCCGCTTTGCGGACTGCCCTTCGCTATGGCTCCGGGCGTTCGTCGCTGAAAAAGCCAAATCGTTGGCTTTTTCTCGGCCTTTGGCCGACCGCTCCTCACCCCCCACAAGTGGGGAGATTGGCGTCGCGCCCAGTTCTCCCGCCACCCTTTGCACATAGCGCGACAGGATCGGCGACAGATAGGCATCGACCACGGTGGTGTCGCCGCGGCCGACCAGCTTGATCAGCGGCGAGACCTCATGGCTGACCGAGACTTGGCTGAACCCGATCTTGCGGCAGACTTTCGCCACGGCCTTCTCGTGGTCGGGATATTTCCAGGCATGCATGAAGACGATGGCCACCGCATCGATGCCGTCAGCCTTCGCCTGTTCGATGGCGGGGCGGCAGGCGGCGATGTCGAGCAGGCGCTCGACCTCGCCATTGGCGCGCACACGCTCGTCGATCTCGATGACCCGCTCGTAGAGCTGTTCCGGAAGGATGATCTCCTTGGCGAAGATGTCCGGCCGCGCCTGATAGGCGATCTTGAGCGCGTCGCGAAAGCCCTTGGTGATGAGCAAAAGCACACGGTCGCCCTTGCGCTCCAGCAACGCGTTGGTGGCAACGGTGGTACCCATCTTGACGTCACCGACCAGGCCCGGAGGAATAGCGGTGCCGGATTTCAGCCCCAGAAGCTCGCGGATGCCGGCTATGGCCGCGTCGGGATAGGCTTCGGGATTTTCCGACAGGAATTTCCTGGGATGCAAACCGCCTTGCGGATCACGTCCGATCACGTCGGTGAAGGTGCCGCCGCGGTCGATCCAAAAATCCCATTTCTTGTCCACGCAGAACTCCGGCATTGCATTTGGGTCCAGACTGTTAGTTCGGCATCGCCCGGCCCGCAATCGGTAGTGCGCGGATGTTACATCAGGAAACGCAACGTTACGAAACTCATGGCCGTTTGATGCATTTTGCCTTCGACCGTTCACCGCAACGTGAGCGTGTGTTGAAGGAGAGATGTCATGAAAAAGCTCATTCTTGCTTCCGTTTCCGCCCTGGCCCTGTTCGGCGTTGCCGCCTGCAGCGACAGCGGTACGGATAACACCACCACCCAGAGCACCAATCCGCCAGCCGCCGAGCCCATGAAGCCGGCGACGCCGGATGCACCGAAGCCTGCAGAACCGGCTCCGGCAACACCTGCTCCTGCCCCCGCGCAGTAGCAGCAGTCTCGGTCACTTTGACGTGACGAGAGAGGAGGCCGGCTTCGCGCCGGCCTTCCTGCGTTTAGGTCGATTCGGGGCTCAAGGGCCTTGAACCGGCTCTTTCCTACGGTTTGGGATCTGGCGCGTCGGTTGCTTGCGTAAATTCGATCCACTCTGCGGCGCTGTCTTGGCTTGATAGCAATGGCCGGCGGCCCTAATAAGCGCTCATGTCGATTTGGGATCGCCTCGGCGACTTCATCACCCGCGTTTCATCTTCAGCCACGTCCGGCGTCGCCGATGTGGTCGAGGCCGTGCGCACGGTTTTCTCCGGTGACGCCGATCTGCGCCGGCGCGTCGCCTTCTCTGTGGCGATGATTGCGCTGTCAGCCAAGATGGCCAAGGCCGATGGCATCGTCACCCAGGACGAGGTTCGCGCGTTCCAGGAAATATTCGAGGTGCCGCGAGAACAGACCCGCAATGTGGCGCGGCTTTACGATCTGGCCAAGCGCGACGTTGCCGGGTTCGAGACCTATGCCGAGAGTATGGCGCAGATGTGCGGCTCGGGCCATTCGAACTGCGTCATGCTGGAAGACATACTCGACGGTCTGTTCCATATCGCCAAGGCGGATGGGCTGGTGCATGAGCGCGAAGGGATTTTCCTGCACCGTATTGCCGAGATTTTCCGCATCGACGAGGTGCACTACGAAGCCATCATGGCCAGGCACGTCAATCTCGGCGCCGGCGATCCCTATATCGTGCTCGGCATTGAGCGCGGCAAACCGTTCGAGGAGGTCAGGAAACGATACCGCAAGCTGGTCTCCGACAATCATCCGGACCGGCTGATAGCGCGCGGCCTGCCGCAGGAATTCATCAAGATTGCAACGACCAGGGTCGCGGCGATCAACGCGGCCTATGAAATGATCGAGCGGGGCCTCAGGCACGCATGAGCGGCTTCCCGCCCGACGAGCCAAGCGCGGAGGTCAGGGTATCGCCGAATTTCGGCCCGCGACGCGAAACGCTCAGGCCCGACATGATCGTGCTGCACTATACCGGCATGGCGACGGGTGCTGCCGCGGAAGCCTGGTTGTGCGACCCCGCAAGCGAAGTCTCGTCGCACTACCTCGTCCATGAGGACGGTCGCATTATCCAGATGGTGCGCGAAAGCGACCGCGCCTGGCACGCCGGTGCAAGTTCCTGGTTCGGTCGTCGCGACATCAACTCCTGTTCGGTCGGCATCGAAATCGTCAATCCCGGCCATTCGCTCGGCTATTCGGCCTTTCCCAAGCGGCAGGTGGAAGCGGTGATCGGGCTTTGCCTTGGTATCATCGCACGCCATTCCATTACGGCGCAAAGGGTGCTTGCCCATTCCGACATCGCGCCGGGGCGCAAGATCGACCCGGGCGAGAAATTCCCCTGGAATGCGCTGTTTGCGGCCGGGGTCGGCCATCTCGTGCCTGCGGCGCCGGTCCGGCGCGGCGCGGTGCTGAAAGCCGGCGATACCGGCGCCGAGGTCGAGGCACTGCAGTCGATGCTGGCGCTCTATGGCTATGGCGTCGAGATATCAGGTGTCTTCGACCGCCAGACCGAAATCGTCGTCGAAGCTTTTCAGCGGCATTTCCGACCGCGCCTGGTGAATGGTGTCGCCGACGGCTCTACGTCTAGCACGCTGCAAAGCCTGCTGACTTCCCTTAGGTCAGTTGCCTCTAAATAATCTTTTTCTGATATTCAAGTTACAGCCTGTCACTGAAAGTGAATTGCCTCGCCTTGTTCGACACAAATTCCGCCCTCAAACGCGGTTCGTGCAAGTTATCGGACCTCCAGCCCCCCGGATGCTCCGATATTGATTAGGCGTTGCTGCGTGAAGATCTTCGCGCGGCCAAACAGAACAGGACCACATGCAGAAATTGACCGTTGTAACGGCAGCTATTGCTGCCGGCGTAATGACTTTTGCCTTCAGCACGGCCGATGCCGCACCACTGAGCCAGAGGGCAGACCAGGGCTTCATCGCCGCACCCGCCAAAGCCACCATGACGAAGGCAAACCCGAAAGCAAAAAGGGCAATCACCGCGAAAGTGCGCAAAGCAGCCGTGGTGAAGGCCAGAAAAGCCACGGCCAAGAGGCATTTTAAGCGCAACAGGAAGAGCGTCGACCTGACGACGACCGCATCGATCCGCCCAAGCACCGCTGCGGAGTCGACTGCGGCAGCCGCGCTTGGCGGCCAGTATTCGGCAATCATTGCCCGCTATGCTGCGGCCGAAGGCGTGCCGGTGTCGCTGGCCCAGGCGGTCATCAAGATCGAGAGCAACTACCGGCCGAACATCGTCGGCAGCGCGGGTGAAATCGGCCTGATGCAGATCAAGCCGGCAACGGCGCGGATGATGGGGTATAGCGGCTCGGCCAAGGGTCTGTTCGATCCCGACACCAACATCAAATACGGCATGAAGTACCTTGCCATGGCGCGCAATCTCGGCGGCGGCACCACCTGCGGCACGATCCTGAAATACAATGCCGGCCATGCCGCGACGCGGATGAACCCGGTGTCGGCGGCGTATTGCGGCAAGGTCAAGGTGCAGTTGGCGGCATTGGGATCGCCGGCATAAAGTCTGCTTTTTCATTTGCGTTTTGGAACGTGAACCCCTTTATACGCTCTGCCAGCTGGCCGGGCGGCCGCACCCGCAAAGCCGAAAGGCTGCGGGTGAGGAAAGTCCGGGCTCCATGGAAACACGGTGCCGGTTAATGGCCGGCGGGGGCGACCCCAGGGAAAGTGCCACAGAAAGCAAACCGCCACGATTTATCGGGGCAAGGGTGAAAGGGTGGGGTAAGAGCCCACCGCGCGACTGGCAACAGGAGCGGCACGGTAAACCCCACCGGGAGCAAGACCGAATAGGGACGGTGCGAGGGGAAACCTTCGAGGGCTGTTTCCGGCTCACCGTCCGGGTAGGTTGCGTGAGGCGCATGGCAACATGCGCCCAAGATGAATGGCCGCCACGTTCTCGCCCCGAAAGGGGCGAGGGCCATACAAAACCCGGCTTACAGGCCAGCTGGCAATTTCTCCCCCATATCGCGATTAATCCTTTGGATCAGCAGTCTGCGCCTTCGGGCGCAGCTGGCGATTCAGGTGCTTGAGCGATTGAATCAAGTACGCATGCTGGGGTCGAGACAAACGCATCCTTGAAGCTGGTACGATTAAATCGTACCATGATTGTCATGGTTTGATCAGGAGCGCATCATGGGTCACGTCGACAAACGCAGCATCACGCTTTCGCCGGAACTGGCGGCGGCGGTCGACGATGTCGTGGCCGCCGGCGAATATGCCTCGGCCAGCGAAGTCATCCGTGATGCGCTGCGGCAATGGAAAGACCGCCGCGATCTTCTCGGCTACACGGTCGAGGAATTGCGCAGGCTGGTTCAGGAGGGGATCGACAGCGGACCGGCGGTGGACGGCCAGCCCTTCATGGACCGGCTGCGAGCCAAATATCACAGGATGTCGGAAGCTGCAGGCTCGGAAGAGTGAAATATCGGCTGCTTCCTCAGGCGATATCAGATGTCGAAGGCATCGGTGACTACATTGCGGAACATAGCCCAAAGGGAGCCATGCGCCTTGTGGACGCTTTGGAGAGGCGCTGGACACTGCTCACCTTGCACCCGTTCTCAGGTGCGCCGCGCGATGATATCGCGCCCGGCATTCGTCATCTGATCGTCGGCGAATATGTCACTCTGTATCGCATGGGCGAAGACGCGATCGAGATCGTCCGCGTTTTGCACGGCAGGCGCGATATTGGCGCCGATTACTTGGTGACCTAACCGCCAGCTCAGATGCCGATCTTGTCCAGCGATGCCTCGATCGCCTGCCAGAGTTCTTCCACCGGCTCGCAGCCCACCGACAGGCGCACGAAGCCGGGCGGAACCGAATCTCCTCGCTTGGCCCGCCGCTCGGCGGAGGTGTGGACACCCCCGAACGACGTTGCCGCCTGCATCAGCGTGCAGTTGTTGATGAAATCCTCGGCCTTTTCCTGGGAGAGGAGTTCGAAGGACATGAGGAAGCCGAAGCGCTCCATCTGCGCCCGGGCGAGGTTGTGCGACGGGTCGCCCTCCAGCCCGGGGTAGCGCAAGCCGCTAACGGCGCGATGGTTTTTCAGGCGCTTCGCGATCACCTCGGCAGAAGAACACATGCGGTCGAAGCGTACCTCCAGCGTCTCCAGGCCGCGATGCACCAGCCAAGCCTCGAACGGGCCGGGAATGCCGCCCGCGGTCTCGCGCCAGCCGGTGACGTCCGCGATGATGTCTGGATTGCGGCTGGCGACATGGCCGAACAGCACGTCGGAATGCCCGTTGGCCGCCTTGGTGTCGGCAGCAACGACGATGTCGGCGCCGAGATCGAGCGGGCGCTGGCCGAACGGCGTCATCGTGGTGTTGTCGACGACGACGATCGCGCCCGCTTGGTGCGCGGCCTCGGCGACCGCTGTGATGTCGCAAATGTCCAATCGCGGATTTGACGGGGTTTCAACGTAGACAAGGCGGTAGCCGTCGAAGCCGCCGTCGAGGAATGTAGCTGTCGGCCGCAGATCATAGGTGACGCCGAAGGGCTTGAGGAAACGTTCGGCCAGCGCGCGTGTGGCATGGTAGCCGTCCGAAGGCAAAAGCACGCGGTCGCCGGATTTCAACAGGCCGAAAAACACCGCCGAGATTGCCGCCATTCCTGAGGGGAAGCCGACGCATGGCGCGTCTTCGAGATGCGCCAGCATGTGCTCGACTGCATCCCAGGTGGCGTTGCTGTAACGGCCGTACTGACTGTAGCCGGCGCCGTCGCCCGGGTTGTGGAAAATAGCGGCCATGGTCAGCGGCAATGGGATGGGGTCGCCTTTGGCAAGTCCGTCGCGCCGCAGATGGGCAAGGGAGGCCGCGCGGGACCTGGCTGTTTCGGACATGGATTTCTGCCTTGTTGCTCAGCGAAAAGACTGACGACGCTATTCGCGGCAGTGATGCGCGGCAAGCCGCTTCCGCTTGGGCCAGCCCGCTCTAAACGGTTCGTTAGGCTTAATGGGAGATAAAGACGGGAGTGTTGTCAGAGCTGCTCTCACCGGTTGTGGCGCGCGTTGTGAAGCCTGTTCCCGTTGACGCCCATAGTGCCCCATGATATCCCATTTCGATACCAAAGCCTTCGTTTCGCGTCAGGGTAAAGCGTACGCCAATCGGGCAGCCGCGGCGGCTGTGCGTTTGCGGGGTTTTGCCGCTGGGATCGAAGCGGATTTTCGGCAGGGGACGCGCTTCGGCGCGGACGAAAACATGGAGAGGGGTGCGGCGGCGGAAGCGGCTGCAGCGTGTCATGGACCGGTTTCTGTCAAGCGCGGTGAACAGGATCGATGCGAAGGGGCGGGTCTCCGTTCCGGCGCATTTCCGCGCGGTCGTGCAGAAACGCGGCTATTCGGAGCTCTACGCGCTGCGCGGACTGGACGTGCCTGCGATGGACGTCGGCGGCCTCGATCTGCTCGACCGCTACGAACAGCGCATCGCGCTGGAAGACCCTTTTTTGCAGACGGCGGACGATATGTCGTTCTTCTGCCATGGCGACGGGACGTTCCTGAAGCTCGATCAGGATGGCCGCATCACGATGAGCGATTTCATCCGCGAGCATACGGGCATCACAAGCGAAGTGGCCTTTGTCGGCCGTGGCAATTTCTTTCAAGTTTGGGAGCCTGGACGGCTGGCCGCCTATGGGGCGCAGGCGCGGGCCCGGCTTTTGCAGCTTCGGCAGGGGACGAAGGCTCACGAGGGCAAGGCTGGGGAGCGGCCGGAATGATGGCGGATCACGGCGATGATCTCAGCGCCGTTGGCGGACCGGTCCGCCACATTCCGGTCCTCCTTGCCGAAGTGCTGGAAGCGCTCTCGCCCAAAGAAGGCGATGTGATCGTCGACGGCACGTTCGGCGCCGGCGGCTACACCAAGGCGATCCTGGCGAGCGGCGCCTCGGTGGTGGCGATCGATCGCGATCCCGATGCGATTGCCGCCGGGCGCGGCCTGGAACAGCAATCCGGCGGCAGGCTGAGGCTGGTGCAGGCGCCGTTCTCGACGCTGGACGAACAGGTCGAAAGCGCCGACGGCGTTGTCCTCGACATCGGCATTTCCTCCATGCAGGTCGACCAGCCCGAGCGCGGCTTTTCGTTCCGCACGGACGGGCCGCTCGACATGCGCATGGCGCAGGCGGGTTTGAGTGCTGCCGACGTCGTCAATTCGTTCAAGATAGGCGACCTTGCCCGCATCTTCGGCTTCCTCGGCGAAGAGCGGAATGCCGGGCGCATCGCCCGCATGATCGAGTCACGCCGCGAAAAACGGTTGTTTGAGCGTACGCTTGATCTCGCCGACGCCATCGAGACGCATATCGGCCGCGCGCCGAAAGACAAAATCCATCCGGCCACCCGCGTCTTCCAGGCGCTGCGCATTTTCGTCAATGACGAGCTGGGCGAATTGGCCAAAGCCCTAATGGCATCCGAGCGGGTATTGAAGCCCAGCGGGCGGCTTGCCGTGGTGACGTTCCACTCGCTGGAAGACCGCATCGTCAAGCGCTTCATCGCCGACCGCGCCGATGTCGCCACCGGCTCACGTCATTTGCCCGAGGCGCATGCGCGCACCGCGACCTTCCGCAAGGCCGGTGGCGGCGTGACGGCAGGCGATGCCGAAGTCGCTGCCAATCCGCGGGCGCGCTCGGCCAGGCTGCGTGCCGCCATCCGCACCGAGGCGCCGGCGCGCGCCGGTGATCTCACCGTTTTCGGACTTCCAAAACTTCCCGGCATCCAGGCGCCGCGAGAGAGGTGAATACGTGTTTCGAACCAGCGACATAGTCCTGATCGCCGTCATGGTCTCGGCCGCGGCTCTGACCTACAAGGCCAAGCGCGAGGCCGAGGAACAGCTGGCTTCGGTGCAGAAGATCGAGGCGCAGATCCGCTATGAGGAGGACACGATCGACCTGCTCAAGGCCGACTGGAGCCTGCTGACCCAGCCGTCGCGCCTGCAGAAGCTGGCTGAAATCTACAAATCGCAGCTCGCACTCGAGCCGGTCAATGCGCGGCAGATCGTCGGGCTCGACGACCTGCCGGCAAAACCGCTCAACATCGAGGACCTGTCGTCGCAGCGGCTTGGCGGCATGGCCGACAATTCCGGCAAAGGACCAGCCGACAAGGATCCCGTGGTGACCGGAGCCATCGTCCAATGATCGCTGGATTTCCAATGCGCCCCAAACTTCCGTCGATCGGCAAATTGCTGAAGCGCCGCGCACGGACCGGCGAGGACGGCTCCATCGTCGTCGAGGGCGCGCGCAAGGCGACCGGCGGCAAGGCCAAGACCCGCATCGTGATGACCATGGCGGTGTTCTTCGGCATCTATTCGACCATCGCCGGGCGGCTGGTCTATCTCGGTTTTCAGTCCCCCGACATGTCGAATGGGCCGCAAAGCCGGGTGACGGCGTCGCGTCCCGACATCGTCGACCGCAACGGCGAGGTGCTGGCGACCGACATCAAGACGGCATCGCTGTTTGCCGAGCCGCGCCGCATCGTCGATGCCGACGAGGCGATCGAAAAGCTGTCGACCATTCTGCCAGATATCGACCCCGAGCAGACCTATCACAAGCTGAAGAGCGGCGCCGGCTTCGTCTGGCTGCAGCGGCAGCTGACGCCCAAGCAGCAGGCCGACATCATGCAGCTCGGCATTCCCGGAATCGGCTTTCGCACCGAAAAGCGCCGCTTCTATCCGGCCGGCGTGACCTCGTCCTACATTGTCGGCCTCACCAACATCGACAATCAGGGCATCTCCGGCATGGAGAAATACATTGACGAGCAGGGCCTGAGCGACCTGCAGGCCTCAGGCTTGGCGATCGCCAAGGATCTGAAGCCGGTTCAGCTGTCGATCGACCTGCGCGTCCAGCATGTGGTGCGCGACGAGATTGCCGCCGGCCTCGAGCGCTATCGCGCCATGGGCGCCGGCGCCGTCGTGCTCAACATCAAGACCGGCGAAGTGGTGGCGATGGCCTCGGTGCCGGATTTCGATCCGAACAATCCCTTCAATGCGCAGGACAAGGATCGGCTGAACCGCATGTCGGCCGGCCTCTACGAGATGGGCTCGACCTTCAAGAGCTTTACCTCGGCCATGGCGCTCGATTCCGGCAAGGCGAATATGAACAGCCGTTTCGACGCCTCGCATCCGATCCGGGTCGGCCATCAGGCCATCCACGATTTCCATGGCAAGAACCGCGTGCTGTCATTGCCGGAGGTGTTCCTTTACTCCTCCAATATCGGATCGGCCCGTGAGGCCGAAATGGTCGGCATCGAGGGGCACCGCGAATTCCTGCATCGCCTTGGCCTTCTGGACAGGATGCAGACCGAACTGCCTGAGGTCGCGCGCCCGACCGAACCGAAGGTCTGGAAACAGGTCAACTCCTTCACCATCGCCTTCGGCCATGGTGTGTCGACGACGCCGCTGCAGGCCGCCGTCGGCTGCGCGGCGCTGATGCAGGGCTATTTGATCCCGCCGACTTTCCTGGTCCGCAGCGAGCAGGATGCCATGGCGGTGGCCAAGAGAGTGGTCAGCGAAAAGACTGTGGAGGGCATGCGCTACCTCTACACGCTCAATGCCGAGAAAGGCTCGGCCAGAAACGCCAGGGCCCCCGGCTACCGCGTTGGCGGCAAGACCGGAACCGCCGAGAAGGTGATCAATGGCCGCTACTCGAAGGAACTGAATTTCAACACCTTCGTCGCCGCCTTCCCGATGGACGATCCGCAATATCTGGTGTTTACGATCGCCGACGCTCCGCACCCGGAAAAGCCCGGGATGACCGACGTCGCCGCCAACAATGCGGGTGTCATGGCCGGAAACATCATCAGGCGGGCAGCCGCCATGCTTGGCGTGAAGCCAGATTTCAGCCATGAAAATGGCGCAACGCTGGTTTCCTATCAGTGATTCTTAGGGCGCGCCGGCAACTGCGCGCTATTTTGTTGAGATAAACGGGGTTCGATGCACCTGAGAGATTTAGCCGGTATCCTGCCTGTCGAGGGAACATCTTCCCGCGATGTGGAGGTAACCGGGATTTCGTCGGATTCCCGCACGGTCAAGACCGGCGTGGTCTTTTTCGCGCTCGCCGGCAGCAAGGCGGATGGTTCGGCCTATGCCGCCGATGCGGCAAAGCGCGGCGCAGCGGCGGTTGTCGTGGGCAAGGCCGGCGCCGTTTCCGGCCTGTCCGTCCCGGTGCTCAGCGTCGACGACCCACGCCTGGCGCTGGCGCTGAGCGCGGCACGTTTCTTCGGCAGCCAGCCGGAGACGATGGTCGCGGTTACCGGCACCGCAGGCAAGACCTCGGTCGCCGCCTTCATCCGGCAGATCTGGGAGCAGGCCGGCTTTGCCGCCGCGTCCATTGGCACCACCGGCGTGGTGGCGCCGGGCCGCAACGATTACGGTTCGCTGACCACGCCCGATCCGGTGGCTTTGCACCAGTTGCTCAAGGAATTGGCGGAGGCCGGCGTCACCCACGCCTCGATGGAGGCTTCCAGCCATGGTCTCGACCAGCGCCGCCTCGATGGCGTCAAGCTCGCCGCGGGCGGTTTCACCAATCTCGGCCGCGACCATATGGACTATCATCCGACGGTCGAGGACTACCATCGCGCCAAATTGCGCCTGTTCGACACGCTGCTGCCGAAAGGCGCGCCGGCGGTCATCTTTGCCGACGATCCGTGGTCGGCGCCGACCATCCAGGCTGCGCAGGCCGCGGGGCTCAATGTGCTGACTGTCGGCCGCCATGGCGATTTCCTGCGCCTGAAGCGGGTCGAGCACGAGCGCCACCGCCAGCGCGCCGAGGTCGAAGCCGACGGCGTGCTCTACGAGATCGACCTGCCGCTCGCCGGCGACTTCCAGATCGCCAATGCCCTGGTTTCGGCCGGGCTGGCCATTTCCACTGGAACGCCGGTCGCCAAAGCTTTGATGGCATTGGAGAAACTTCAGGGGGCACCGGGACGGCTCGACCTTGTCGGCGCCACCGCCAATGGCGCGCCCGTCTATGTCGACTATGCCCACAAGCCGGATGCGCTGGAAAATGTGCTGGCCGCCGTGCGCCCATTCACCACCGGGCGCGTCATCGTCGTGTTCGGCTGCGGCGGCGACCGCGACCGGGGCAAGCGGCCGATCATGGGCGAGATCGCCACGCGGCTCGCCGATGTCGTCATCGTCACCGACGACAATCCGCGCTCGGAAGTGCCGGAAACGATCCGTGCCGCGATCCTGGCGGCCGCACCCGGCGCCATTGAAATCGGCGACCGCCGCAAGGCGATCCACGAAGCGGTCGCCATGCTGAAAGCGGGCGATACGCTGATCGTTGCCGGCAAGGGCCATGAAGAGGGCCAGACTATCGGCGCCGAGACTTTTCCGTTCTCCGACCACGAAGAAGTCCGGTCGGCGCTGCGGGAGCGGGCCGCATGAGCGTGCTCTGGACTTCCGACGCGCTGGTCGACGCCATGGGCGGTCGGCCGCTCGGGCCGATGCCGGAGGGAATTTCGGGGATCTCGATCGACAGCCGCAGCCTGCAGCCGGGCGACGCCTTCTTCGCCATCAAGGGCGAGGCGATGGACGGCCATGACTTCGCGACCGCGGCGATCAAGGCCGGCGCCGGCGTTCTGGTCGTCGCCGAGGGCAAATTGCCGTCGCTTGGGCGGCTGACGGCGCCGATGATCGTCGTGCAGGATGTGCTGGCAGCACTGGAGAAACTCGGTGTTGCCGCCCGCGCCCGTTCCAGCGCAAAAATCATCGCGGTGACCGGATCGGCCGGCAAGACCACCACCAAGGAGGCGCTGCGTCATGTGCTGTCGGCCGTCGGCACGGTGCATGCTTCGGCGCAGTCCTTCAACAATCATTGGGGCGTGCCGCTGACGCTGGCGCGCATGCCCGGCGATTGCGACTATGCGGTGTTCGAGATCGGCATGAACCATCCCGGCGAGATCCGGCCGTTGGTCAAGATGGTCCGGCCACATGTGGCCATCGTCACGATGATCGCCGCCGCGCATCTCGGCTTCTTTAGAAATCTCGACGAGATCGCCAAGGCCAAGGCCGAGATTTTTGAAGGCATCGAGCCCGGCGGTGCGGCCTTGCTCAACCGCGACGATGCGCGCTGGAAGCTGCTCGACAAGATGGCGCGGGCCGCCGGCGTCGAACATGTCTTTGGCTTCGGCGAGAATGCACGGTCGACCTACAAGCTGACCAAATGCGAGCTGCATGCCGGTCATTCCGATATCACCGCCAGGATCGGCGGTCAGGATGTCGTTGCCCGGATCGGCGCGCCTGGCCGCCACATGGTGCAGAATGTGCTCGCCGTTCTTGGCGCGGCGCATCTCGTTGAAGCTGACATCGCAAAGGTGGCGGAAGCGCTGGCCGATCTCTCTGCGGAGCGTGGCCGTGGCAAGCGCCATGTGCTGCGCCATCCCAAGGGACCGATCACACTGATCGACGAGAGCTACAACGCCAATCCGGCCTCGATGGCTGCTGCCATGGCGCTGCTCAACGCGACGCCTGTCACGGGCGAGGGCCGGCGCATCGCCGTGCTCGGCGACATGCTCGAGCTCGGCGACCATTCGGCCAAGCTGCATGCAGCCCTGGCCGAATTGATCGTCGGGACCGGCACGCACACGGTCTTTCTCGGCGGCCCGGAAATGCGGGCGCTGGCAGACATCCTGCCCGACGAGATCAAAACGGAATACCGCGCCGGCGCCGAGGAATTGAAGCCGCTGTTGTTGTCGACGCTGAAGGCCGGCGACGTTGTGATGATCAAATCGTCGAAAGGCATCGGCTTTTCAAAGCTGGTCGAGGCCTTGCTCGGCAAATATCCGGCGGAAGCCGCAGGCACGAAACAGAACTAGTCCGGGGGACGGAATCGCATGTTTACATTGCTCGTCGATTTTGCGGACAAGGTCTCGGTCTTCAATGTCTTCCGCTACATTACCTTCCGCACCGGCGGTGCGCTGATCACCTCGGCGTTGATCGTCTTCATCTTCGGGCCGACCATCATCAATTCGCTGAGGCTGCGGCAAGGCAAGGGCCAGCCGATCCGTGCCGATGGCCCGCAGACGCATTTCAAGAAGGCCGGCACGCCGACCATGGGCGGGCTGATGATCCTGTGCGGCATCGTCGGCTCGTCGCTTCTATGGGCGAACCTCTCCTCGATCTATGTCTGGGTGGTGCTCTTGGTGACGCTGGGCTTCGGTTCGATCGGCTTTTACGACGACTATCTCAAGGTAACCAAGCAGTCGCATCTCGGCTTTTCCGGCAAGGCGCGGCTGGCGTTGGAATTCGTCATCGCCGGCATCGCCGCCTGGGCGATCATGCATAATGGCCAGGCGCCGTTCTCGTCGTCGCTGACCTTCCCCTTCGCCAAGGAATTCATCATCAATCTCGGCTGGTTCTTCGTGCCGTTCTCCTGCTTCGTCATCGTCGGCGCCGGCAATGCGGTGAATTTGACCGATGGCCTCGACGGGCTGGCGATCGTGCCGATCATGATTGCGGCGGCATCCTTCGGCGTCATCGCCTACCTCTCCGGCAATGCGGTGTTCGCCGAATATCTGCAGATCCATTTCGTGCCCGGCACTGGCGAGCTGGCTGTCGTGCTTGGCGCCGTCATCGGCGCCGGCCTCGGCTTCCTCTGGTTCAACGCCCCGCCGGCGGCGATCTTCATGGGCGACACCGGTTCGCTGGCCATGGGTGGCCTGATCGGTACGGTCGCGGTCGCCACCAAGCACGAAATCGTGCTGGTCATCGTCGGCGGATTGTTCGTCGTGGAAATCCTGTCGGTCATCATCCAGGTCGGCTACTTCAAGATGACCGGCAAGCGCGTCTTCCTGATGGCGCCTATCCATCATCATTTCGAAAAGCTCGGCTGGACCGAAAGCCAGGTGGTGATCCGCTTCTGGATCATCGCCGTCATCCTGGCGCTGGTCGGCCTGTCGACCCTCAAGCTGAGATAGGAACCCGCTTGATCCCCGCCGCATCCTTTTCGGGCAAACGCGTTTCGCTCTTCGGGCTCGGTGGCTCGGGGACCGCCACGGCGCGCGCGCTGATCGAGGGCGGCGCCGACGTGCTCGCCTGGGACGACAATCCCGATAGCGTCGCCAAGGCTGCTGACCAAGGCATTGCGACCGCCGATCTGCGCGGCGCCGACTGGTCGAAATTCTCGGCCTTCGTGCTCTCACCCGGCGTGCCGCTGACGCATCCCAAGCCGCACTGGACGGTGGAGTTGGCGCGTGGCTCCGGCGTCGAGGTGATCGGCGATATCGAATTGTTCTGCCGCGAGCGGATTGCGCGCGCGCCTGATGCGCCGTTCATCGCTATCACCGGCACCAACGGCAAGTCGACGACCACGGCGCTGACCGCGCATATCCTCAAATCGGCAGGGCGCGACACGCAGATGGGCGGCAATATCGGCCGGGCCATCATGACGCTCGATCCACCGCAGGCTGACCGGGACTATGTCGTCGAGTGTTCGTCCTACCAGATCGATCTCGCGCCCTCGATCAACCCGACGGCCGGCATCCTGCTCAACCTGACGCCCGACCATCTCGACCGCCACGGCACCATGCAGCATTACGCTTCGATCAAGGAGCGGCTGGTTGCCGGCAGCGAGACGGCGATCGTCGGCGTTGACGATTCCTGGTGCGCGCAGATCGCTGACCGGCTGGAGAGGGCGGGCCGGGAGGTGATCCGCATCTCCAAGCGGCTGCCGCTGACCGACGGCTATTTCGCCGACGGCTCTGATCTGATGGAAGCCGTGCATGGCCGCTACAGCCGCGTCGCCTTCCTCGAAGGCATCGGTTCGTTGCGCGGCCAGCACAATGCGCAGAACGCGCTTGCCGCCGTCGCAGCTTGCCTCAAGGTCGGCTTGAGCCTGGGCGAAATCCAGGCGGGACTGGAAAGCTTCCCCGGCCTCGCGCATCGCATGGAGCAGGTCGGCCGCAAGGATCATGTGCTGTTCGTCAACGATTCCAAGGCGACCAATGCCGATGCGGCGGCACCGGCGCTGTCGAGTTTTTCGCGCATTTACTGGATCGCCGGCGGACTGCCCAAGGAAGGCGGCATCGAGCCGCTGCGCGGTTTCTTCCCGCGCGTCGCCAAGGCCTATCTGATCGGCGAGGCGGCGCCCGCATTCTCGGCGACGCTCGGCGAAGCCGTGCCCTATGAAATCTCGGGCACCCTGGCCGCCGCGGTCGACCATGCCGCGAAAGACTCGGCCAAGGATGACAACGGCGAGGTGGTGGTACTGCTGTCGCCGGCCTGCGCCAGTTTCGACCAGTTCAAGAATTTCGAAGTTCGCGGCGAAGCCTTCAGGCAAGCTGCGAATGCTATCGAGGGCGTGAAACCCATCGGAGGGGCACGATAATGCAAAGCCGTCTCGACAAAAGCCCGGTTGCAACCTGGTGGTGGACGATCGATCGCTGGTTCCTGGCGGCGTTCCTGTCGCTGATGGGGCTTGGCATCGTCTTGTCCTTTGCGGCAAGCCCGGCGGTGGCCGAACGCATCGGCCTCGACAGTTTCCACTTTGCCACCAGGCAGATCATCTTCACCGTGCCGGCGCTCGGCGTGATGCTGGCAGTGTCCTTCCTGGAATCGCGGCAGATCCGGCGTATGGCGCTGATCATCCTGGGGATCATGCTGGTGCTGATGGTCGCCGTGCTCTATATCGGCGTCGAGGTGAAAGGCGCGCGGCGCTGGGTGTCGTTTGTCGGCATGTCGATCCAGCCGTCGGAATTTCTGAAACCCGCCTTCGTCATCGTCTGCGCCTGGCTGTTCGCCGAACACAAGCGCCAGCCCGACATTCCGGGCAATTTGTTTGCCATGCTGCTGCTGATCCTGGTCATCTCGCTTCTGGTGGCGCAGCCCGATCTCGGCCAGACCATGCTGGTGACCGGCACCTGGGGCGTCATGTTCTTCATGGCCGGCCTGCCCTGGCTATGGATCATCGCGCTTGGCGCCACCGGCGCCGGCGGCCTGTTTGCCGCTTATACGGTGTTCCCGCACGTCGCCGCCCGCATCGACAAATTCCTGACCGGCGAAGGCGACACGTTCCAGGTCGACATGGGCCGCGAGGCGCTGATCAACGGCCACTGGTTCGGCGTCGGCCCGGGCGAGGGCACGGTCAAGCGCGTCATCCCCGACGCGCATGCCGATTTCGTGTTTTCGGTCGCCGGCGAAGAGTTCGGGCTGATCATGTGCTTCTTCATCATGTCGATCTTCGCCTTCATCGTGCTGCGCGGCTTGAGCACGGCATTGAAGGAACATGATGATTTCACCCGCTACGCCGTCGGCGGTCTCGTCACCGTGTTCGGCCTGCAGTCGGTCATCAACATGTGCGTCAACCTGCAACTGATGCCGGCCAAGGGCATGACGCTGCCTTTCATCTCCTATGGCGGCTCCTCGCAGATCGCCATTGCCATCTCGATGGGCATGGTGCTGGCGCTGACGCGCAAGCGACCGGAAAAGCGCAAGCAGATGGGCTTTGCCCTGTCGCAGCGCGCCCTGCCGGCGGAGTGATATGGCGCGGGGTGTCATCCTTCTCGCGGCTGGCGGAACCGGCGGACATCTGTTTCCGGCCGAGGCGCTGGCGCATGAGCTGATCGAGCGCGGCTGGGGCGTGCATCTGGCGACGGACGACCGCGCCGAGCGCTTTGCCGGCCATTTCCCGGCCGCCGCCATCCATCCGATCCAGTCGGCGACGATGGGCTCGAAAAACCCCGCCGCTCTGCTCGGAGCGTTCTGGAAGATCTGGCGCGGCGTGCGCCAGGCCTCCGCCGTCATCGCCAGGATCAAGCCTGATGCGGTCGTCGGCTTTGGCGGTTATCCGACCTTGCCACCGCTCTATGCCGCGACGCGGCGCAAGCTGCCGACGCTGATCCATGAGCAGAACGCGGTCATGGGCCGCGCCAACCGGGCGCTGTCCGGGCGTGTCGATGCGATTGCCGGCGGCTTCCTGCCGCAAGATGAAAGTGCCACAGGCGCCAAGACGGTGACGACAGGCAATCCGGTCAGGCCGCCAATCCTGGAGGCGGCAAAGACGCCCTACACCGCATCCAAAGGGGCGGATCCGTTCAGGCTCCTGGTGTTCGGCGGCAGCCAGGGCGCGCAGTTCTTTTCCGATGCCATGCCGGCGGCGATCGCACTTCTGCCGGAGGCGCAGCGCAAGCGGCTGGTGATCACCCAGCAGGCCCGCGCCGACGACGTGGCGCGGGTGAAGGCTGGCTATGCGGCACTCGGCGTCCATGTCGAGGTCTCGCCCTTCTTCACCGATATGGCACAGCGCATGGGCGCGGCGCATCTGGTGATCTCGCGCTCCGGCGCCTCGACGGTTTCGGAGATCGCCGTCATCGGCCGGCCGGCGCTGCTGGTGCCTTATCCCTATGCGCTGGATCACGATCAGGCGGCGAACGCAGCCGCCCTTGCCGCGGCGGGCGGCGGCGAGGTGCATCCGCAATCGTCACTGTCGCCGGAGCGCATCGCGGCTCTCATTGGCGGGCTGATGGACACTCCCGAGCGGCTGACGGCCATGGCTGCCGGAGCGAAGTCGGCTGGCCGGCCGAACGCGGCACGGTTGCTCGCTGATCTCACAGAGGCTATTGCGTCCAGAAAAACCGTTTCGGATTTCAGGAAAGGGACGCATTGATGAAGATGCCGCAGACCATCGGCCTTGTGCATTTCATCGGCATTGGCGGGATCGGCATGAGCGGCATCGCCGAGGTTCTGCACAATCTCGGCTACAAGGTGCAGGGTTCGGACCAGGCCGACAGCGCCAATGTCCAGCGGCTGCGCGACAAGGGCATCGAATGCTTTGTCGGCCACAAGGCCGAGAATATCGGCGCGGCCGAAGTGGTGGTCGTCTCCACCGCGATCAAGAAATCCAATCCCGAGCTGAAGGCCGCGCGGGAGAAGTTGCTCCCAATTGTCCGCCGGGCCGAGATGCTGGCCGAACTGATGCGCTTCCGCCAGGCGGTCGCGATCGGTGGCACACATGGCAAGACCACAACCACGTCGATGGTGGCGACGCTGCTCGATGCCGGCGGGCTCGACCCGACGGTGATCAATGGCGGCATCATCAATGCCTATGGCACCAATGCCCGTATGGGCGATGGCGAGTGGATGGTGGTCGAAGCCGACGAAAGCGACGGCACCTTCCTCAAGCTGCCGGCCGAGATCGCCGTCGTCACCAACATCGATCCCGAGCATCTGGACCATTATGGCAGTTTCGACAAGGTGCGCGAGGCCTTCCGGCAATTCGTCGAGAACGTGCCGTTCTACGGTTTTGGCGTGATGTGCACCGACCATCCGGAAGTACAGGCGCTGGTCAGCCGCATCGAGGACCGCCGCGTCATCACCTATGGCGAGAACGCGCAGGCCGATGTGCGTTTCACCAACCACCGCATGGCCGGTGCCGTCTCGGCATTCGACGTGGTGATCCGCGACCGCAAGACCGGCGGCCAGACGACGATATCGGATCTGCGGCTGCCGATGCCCGGCCGCCACAACGTCTCCAACGCCACCGCCGCAATTGCGGTCGCGCATGAACTCGGCCTGTCGGCCGAAGCGATCAAGAAGGGGCTGTCGTCCTTTGCCGGCGTCAAGCGGCGCTTCACCCACACCGGCTCGTGGAACGGCGTCGACATCTTCGACGATTACGGCCACCACCCGGTCGAGATCACGGCGGTGTTGAAAGCGGCGCGCAGCGCCACCAAGGGCCGCGTCATCGCCATTGCGCAGCCGCACCGCTTCACCCGGCTGCACGATCTGTTCGACGAGTTTTCGGTCTGTTTCAACGATGCCGACACGGTGATGGTGGCGCCGGTCTATGCGGCGGGCGAGGAGCCGATCGACGGCGTGACCTCGGAGGCGCTGGTGTCGCGCATCCGCTCCGGCGGCCATCGCGATGCGCGCTACGTCGAAACCCCTGCCGCGATTTCGCCCGTCATCCGCGCGTTGGCGAAACCGGGCGACTTCGTCATCTTCCTGGGCGCCGGCAACATCACCCAATGGGCCTATGCGCTGCCTGGGGAACTCGGCGGTACCGTCTCATGATGCGCGGCCAGGACCTGCTCGACAAACTTGGCGACCGGCTTGCCGGCCTGCGCGGCCGCATCACGCCCAATGCCGAGATGGACAAGATCACATGGTTCCGAGCCGGCGGTCTGGCGGACGCCCTGTTCCAGCCGGCCGACGAGGAGGATCTGGCTGCCTTCCTGCGCGCCGTGCCGGAGGACATCCCGCTCACCATCGTCGGTGTCGGCTCCAACCTCCTGGTGCGCGACGGCGGCATTCCGGGTTTCGTCATCCGGCTTTCGGCCAAGGGTTTTGGCGAGACCGAGGTGGTTTCGCCGACCGTCATCAAGGCCGGTGCGGCGACGCCCGACAAGCGCGTCGCGGCCGTCGCTTATGAGGCCGGCATTGGCGGCTTTCATTTCTATCACGGCATTCCCGGCGCCATCGGCGGGGCGCTGAGGATGAATGCCGGCGCCAATGGCGTCGAGACGCGGGAACGTGTCGTCGAGGTGCGGGCGCTCGACCGCAAGGGCAATCACCACACGCTCAGTAATGACGACATGGGCTATGCCTATCGTCACTCGGCCGCACCTGCCGGGCTGATCTTCACCTCCGCCGTTTTCGAAGGTGTTCTGGAAGACCCAGAGGCGATCAAGGCGGCCATGGACGCCGTCCAGACGCATCGCGAGACGGTGCAGCCGATCCGCGAGAAGACCGGCGGCTCGACCTTCAAGAATCCGGAAGGCACCTCGGCCTGGAAGGAAATCGACAAGGCCGGCTGCCGCGGGCTGATGATCGGCGGCGCGCAGATGTCGCCGATGCACTGCAACTTCATGATCAACACCGGAACAGCGACCGGATACGACCTCGAATATCTCGGCGAGACGGTGCGCGCCCGCGTGCTTGAAAATTCAGGCATCCGCCTGCAGTGGGAAATCAAGCGGCTCGGCAATTTCCGCCCCGGCCATGCCGTGCAGGAATTCCTCGGACAGCTTCTTTAGCGCAAGCTGAAGTTCATGTGATGCTTGAACTTCAAACGGTCTGAAACAACAGCGCCACCGTTGCTCCAAAGACTCACAACACGCTTTTTCCGGCCGTTTTCGCGGAAAGTGAATCTGTCGGAATCATAAGCACTTGCCAGCGAATCAACTCTCTGATTCTCTGCCTTAAAGCGTTTCCTGATTTGAGTCGTTCGACGCGTCGACCGCGTTTTCCGTCTGGGGGGGCAACCTGCCGGGAGACTCGGACTCAATCTGATCGCTGAATGCGTGGTTGCGGGCCCGCCGTGAGAGGGATGACGGGATATGAAGAACAAGCATGTGGCTGTCCTCCTGGGCGGATTCTCGTCCGAGCGGCCCGTGTCTCTGTCTTCGGGAAAGGCGTGTGCGGATGCGCTTGAGAATGAAGGCTACCAAGTTACCCGCGTCGATGTTGCGCGCGATGTCGGCGCCGTGCTCACCGAACTCAAGCCCGATGTCGTCTTCAACGCACTGCACGGCCCGTTCGGTGAAGACGGCACCATCCAGGGCATCCTCGAATATCTGGCCATTCCCTACACCCATTCGGGCGTGCTCGCCTCGGCGCTCGCCATGAACAAGGAGCAAGCCAAGAAGGTCGCCAAGGCTGCCGGCATCGCGGTGGCGGAATCGAAGGTTGCCAGCCGCTTTGCCATCCAGAACAAGCATCCGATGAAGCCGCCCTACGTGGTCAAGCCGGTCAATGAAGGCTCAAGCTTCGGCGTCGTCATCGTGCATGAAGGGCAGTCGCATCCGCCGCAGGTCATCGGCTCGTCCGAATGGAAATATGGCGAGACCGTAATGGTCGAGCGCTACATCCATGGGCGCGAGCTGACCTGCGCCGTCATGGGCGACGTGGCGCTCGGCGTCTGCGAGATCATTCCGACCGGCCATTCCTTCTACGACTATGATTCAAAATACGTCGCCGGCGGATCAAAACACGAAATCCCTGCTAAAATTTCATCAAATATTTACCAAAAAATACAGACACTGGCGCTCAAGGCACATCTGGCTATCGGCTGCCGGGGCGTTTCCCGATCGGACTTCCGCTATGACGACCGTCACTCCGAAAACGGCGAGATTGTCTGGCTCGAGATCAACACTCAGCCGGGCATGACGCCGACGTCTTTGGTGCCTGAAATCGCCGCCCAGGCCGGGCACTCGTTTGGCGAATTGTTGAGTTGGATGGTGGAGGACGCTTCGTGTCTGCGTTGAAATGGGGACAGGACAAGGGCAGGGGCGGCGCCGGGCCGGCGCTGTTCGGCATGCCGTTGTCGTTCGACCATTTCGTGCTGCCGCGCGTGCTGCGCCGGCCGGTGCGCGTGCTGGCGCGCCTGGGCGGCGGCGACTTCGTCGCGCCGCGCTTTTCCGCGGCCATCCTGTCGGCTTCGCTCATTGCATCAAGCAGCCTCTATGGCGCCATTCTCGGCGGTCATGCCGACGACATCGTCCAGAGCATCACCGCCCGGACCGGCTTTGCCGTCGACCAGATCAAGGTGGTCGGCAACCGCCAGACTTCGGAGATCGACATACTGGACCGGCTCGAGCTCGACGGCTGGACGTCACTGATCGGCTTCGATGCCGAGGCTGCGCGTGAACGTATTGATACCTTGCCCTGGGTCGAAGTGGCGGCGGTGCGCAAGGTCTATCCACATACGCTGGAAGTGCGTGTCGAGGAGCGCGAGCCCTTCGCGCTCTGGCAGCAGGGCGCCGAGCTTTCGGTCATCGAACGCTCCGGCGCGGTGATCGCGCCATTCTCCGGCGGCAAGCAGGCGCTGCTGCCGCTGATCATCGGCACCGGCGCGCCGGCCAAGGCCCCCGACTTCGTGGCCAAGATCAAGAAATTTCCCGAGCTCGCGGCTCGGGTCAAAGGCTATATCCGCATCGGCGAACGGCGCTGGGACCTTAAGCTGGAAAACGGCATCACGATCAAGCTGCCCGAGGATGGCGAGGATCAGGCGATCGCCGATCTGGTTCGGATGGACCACGACAACGGGCTTCTGACGCGGGACATCGCCGCCGTCGACATGCGCATCTCCGATCGCCTGGTGGTGCAGCTGACGCCGGAAGCGGCGACGCAGCGCCAGGCCGCGCTCAATGAAAAGCCGCAAAATCTGAAGCGCAAGTCGGGGACGAAGATATGAGCTGGCTTGGCGGCAACAGCGATGCCTCTTCGCGGCGTTCCGGCACGCTCACCGTGCTGGATGTCGGCTCAAGCAAGGTTTGCTGCGTGGTGGCGAAACTGAAGCCGCGCGAGGACGGCAAGCTGTTGCGCGGCCGCTCGCACCGCATCCAGGTGATCGGCATCGGCCACCAGAAATCGCAAGGCGTGAAGTCGGGCGTGGTCGTCGATCTCGACCGCGCGGAGCACGCCATTCGCCTGTCCGTCGACGCAGCCGAACGCATGGCGGGACTGACCGTGGATTCGCTGATCGTCAACATGACGGCCGGCCGGCTGAAGAGCGAAACCTATTCGGCCACCATCAATCTCGGTGGCCATCAGGCCGACGAAGCCGACATCAAGCGCGTGCTTGCCGCCGGCGCCAAGCAGGCGCTCAAGGCCGAACGCGACGTGATCCATTCGCTGCCCGTCGGCTTTTCGCTGGACGCCGAGCGCGGCGTGCGCGATCCGCGCGGCATGGTCGGCGACCAACTCGGCGTCGATATGCATGTGCTGACGGGCGATGCCGCGCCGCTGCGCAATCTGGAGCTCTGCATCAACCGCTCGCATCTTTCGGTCGAGCGCATGGTGGCGACGCCCTATGCCAGCGGGCTTGCGGCCCTGGTCGACGACGAACTGGAAATGGGTGCGGCCTGCATCGACATGGGCGGCGGCACGACGACCATCTCGGTGTTTTCGGAAGGCAAATTCGTCCACGCCGATGCCATTGCCATCGGCGGCAATCATGTGACGCTCGATATGGCCAAGGGCCTGTCGACCTCGCTCGACGCCGCGGAGCGGCTGAAGGTGATGCATGGTTCGGCGCTGCCTGGCAGTGCCGACGATCGCGACCTGGTCTCGATCCAGCCGATCGGCGAAGACGGCGAGATGCCGCTGCAGATCCCGCGCTCGGTGATGACGCGCGTCATCCGCGCCCGCATCGACGAAACGCTGGAACTGTTGCGCGACCGGCTGAACAAGTCGGGCTACGGCAATGCCGTGGGAAAACGCGTCGTGCTGACCGGCGGCGCCAGCCAGCTTGCGGGTCTCCCCGAGGCGGCGCGCCGCATTCTGGGACGCAATGTGCGCATCGGACGCCCGCTCGGCGTGGCGGGCCTGCCGGAAGCTGCCAAGGGGCCGGCTTTCTCGACGGCGGTCGGGCTGCTGATCTACCCGCAGATGGCGAGCTTCGAGAGCCATCCGGCGAAAGGAATTTCCGGTCTCAGGATGACCGGGACGGGCGGAAAACTGCATCGCATGAGTCAGTGGTTGAGAGACAGTTTCTAATTGACGGGGACAGCCCCATAGGCGGCCGCGGCGGCGAAGCGGCGGGAAAGGCAAAGGACGGAGACAATGACGATCAATCTGCAAAAGCCGGACATCACCGAGCTCAAGCCGCGGATCACCGTATTCGGTGTCGGCGGCGGCGGCGGCAATGCCGTCAACAACATGATCACCGCGGGCTTGCGCGGTGTCGAGTTCGTCGTGGCCAACACCGATGCACAGGCGCTGACCATGTCGAAGGCCGAGCGGCTGATCCAGCTCGGCGCGCATGTCACCGAGGGGCTCGGCGCCGGCTCGCAGCCTGAAGTGGGCCGTGCGGCGGCGGAAGAGTGCATCGATGAGATCATCGATCATCTCTCCAACACCCATATGTGCTTCGTCACCGCCGGTATGGGTGGCGGCACCGGAACCGGTGCGGCTCCCGTGGTTGCCCGCGCGGCGCGCGAACGGGGTATCCTCACCGTCGGCGTCGTCACCAAGCCGTTCCATTTCGAAGGCCAGCGCCGCATGAAGACGGCGGATCTCGGCATCGAGGAGCTGCAGAAATGTGTCGATACCCTGATCGTCATCCCCAACCAGAACCTGTTCCGGCTGGCGAATGACAAAACCACCTTTGCCGACGCCTTCGCCATGGCCGACCAGGTGCTCTACTCCGGTGTTGCCTGCATCACCGACCTGATGGTCAAGGAAGGCCTGATCAATCTCGACTTCGCCGACGTGCGTTCGGTGATGCGCGAAATGGGCAAGGCGATGATGGGCACCGGCGAAGCTTCGGGCGAGGGCCGCGCGATGGCCGCCGCCGAGGCGGCGATCGCCAATCCGTTGCTCGACGAGACCTCGATGAGGGGCGCCAAGGGCCTGCTGATCTCGATCACCGGCGGCCGCGACCTGACCCTGTTCGAAGTCGACGAGGCCGCGACCCGCATCCGCGAGGAAGTCGACCAGGACGCCAACATTATCCTCGGCGCCACCTTCGACGAGGAACTCGAAGGCGTCATCCGCGTCTCGGTGGTCGCCACCGGCATCGACAAATCGGCAGCTGAAATCGCCGCGGCGCCGATCTCGATCCGGGCCGTGCCGCCGCAGCAGAAGCCGGTCAGCCGCCCAGCGGCTCCGGGGGCGGAAGGCCGTCCGGTACCGGTCCAGCAGCAGACCTATGAGCAGCGCGCGGCCGATCCGGTGGCCGAGGCGATCCAGCTTGCCGAGGCCAATGCGGCGGCAATGGCTCGTCCGGCGCCGATGGCCCAGGCGGAAGATTTCCGCCCGCAGAGCAAGATCTTCCAGGCCCCGCCTGCCCAGCCGCAGCCTGTCGTGCAGCAGGTGATGCAACCGGCGCCGATGCGGGAAATGCCGCAGCCTGTGGCTGCCGCACCGCAGCGCATGCCGCGGGTGGAGGATTTTCCGCCGGTGGTGCGGGCCGAGGTGGAAGCCAAGGGCCGTCCGGCCGACCATGAAAACAGCGGGCCGATGGGGCTGCTCAAGCGGCTCACCAACGGGCTGACGCGCCGCGAAGAAGAGCCGGCCCGGTTGCAGCCGGCACAGCCGCGCGAACCGAAACTGCGCCAGGCGGCGCCGGAAATGCGCCGCCTTGCCAGCCAGGATCCGCAGCTTTACGCGCCGCGCCGCGGCCAGCTCGACGATCAGGGCCGGTTGACGCCGCAGACCAGGTCGACCCAGGAAGACGACCAGCTGGAGATACCGGCTTTCCTGCGCCGCCAGGCCAACTGAGCCGTTAACGGTATGTAACACTTGTTAACAGGCAGACGAGAGATTGTCTGCCTGTTAACGTTTAAAGTGGTTTAATAACAAGGCGTTACGATGTGACGCTCAAGGTCTGTCGCGGTTACACAGAGTAAGAAACCGTGATTTGGAGTCTCCCTGACAGACCATTATCTTTGCCGCAGCACTTTCGGTGTGCTGGGATTCGGGGAAGTGGCCCTGCCTGCCGATAAAAAAGAGCCGCGCCTTTTGGGTTAAAGCGGACTTAGGCGTTTGGGCTATGGGGTTTGTCTTGCAAGACTATCAGACGACACTGAAATCGCGTGCAACGCTGACCGGTACCGGCGTTCACAGCGGCAAACCGGTCACCGTCAATTTCCTCCCTGCGGACGCCGACACCGGCGTGCTCTTCCACCTTTCGAACGGAAGCGAGAGCCGCGAGTTCCGCGCGCTGGTTGCTGAAGTCGGCGCGACCGATCTCTGCACCATGCTCGGCGATCCGGCAGGCGAGCATATCGCCACCGTCGAACATCTGATGGCGACGCTTTTCGGGCTCGGCATCGACAACATCGTCATCGAGATCGACGGTCATGAGGTTCCGATCCTCGATGGCAGTGCGGTGGCGTTCGTGGAAGCCATCGACCAAGCCGGCATCGAGACGCTGGCGGTCAAGCGCCGCTACATCAGGGTGGTCAAGCCCGTCCGCATCGAGAATGGCGCGTCCTGGGCCGAGTTCAGGCCCTATAGCGGCACGCGCTTCGAGGTCGAGATCGATTTCGAAAGCCCGGCGATCGGCCGCCAGCTATTCGCCTCCGACATCAACCCCGACATCTTTCGCCAGGATATCGCGCGCGCCCGCACCTTCGGCTTCATGAAGGATGTCGAGCGGCTGTGGGCGGCCGGCTATGCGCTGGGCTCCTCGCTGGAGAACTCGCTGGTGATCGGCGACGACAACCGGGTGATCAACATGGGCGGCCTGCGCTACCCCAATGAGTTCGCTCGCCACAAGACGATGGACGCGATGGGCGATCTGGCGCTGGCCGGCGCCCGTTTCATCGGTTGTTTCCGCTCCTATCGCGGCGGTCACCGGATGAATGCGGCCGCTTTGCGGCGGCTTCTGTCCGACCGTTCGGCCTTCGAGGTCGTCGAGACCACGCGCCGCGAGCGCGGCCGCACCGCCGAGATGAGCGCCGTCACCGGCCCTGTCTTTGCGCCCTGGGTGATCTGATTCTTAACGATTTTCTGGCTTTCTGAACGCTGGCCGGTGTTGCACGAAAGCATCACCGGCCAGTGAAAGTGCGTAGCATTCGGGGCAACACCAAGCCGCCACAAAAATGTGCGATTGGCTAGACATAGCGTTGCTGGGCAAGGCAGTTATGGTTTATGGCTGCTGCCGTCTGTTAGGCGCATGTCGCTCAAAAGTGGGGATCAGTTTTGAGGGAACGCCATGCGAAAGGCATTGAACTAACGCCGAAAGGGCGCAATCCAATCATGTTCTTCAAGCGAGTTGGTCAATCGAAAGCGCCGTATCGGGCTGTTTTCCTGGCGCTTTCGGTGGTTGTGCCATCGCTCTTCCTCTCGGCCTGCATGTCGTCCGAGAAAGACGTCGACCTGTCGACCTATGTCGACCAGACCGAACCGGCCGACGTCCTTTACAATCAAGGCCTTGCCAATCTCAATGCCGGCCGCCTGGATGAGGCGAGCAAGAAGTTCGACGCCGTCGACCGCCAGCACCCCTATTCGGAATTCGCCCGCAAATCGATGGTGATGGGCGCCTTCGCCGACTATCGCGCCGGCCGTTATGACGAAGCGATCGGCTCGGCCAAGCGCTATCTCACGCTCTATCCGTCGACCGACGACGCGGCTTACGCCCAGTATATTATCGGGCTGAGCTACTACAAGCAGATCAAGGACGTCACCCAGGATCAGAAGGAAGCACGCCAGACCGTGCAGACGATGCAGGATCTGGTGACGCGCTGGCCGACGTCGGAATATGTCGACGACGCCAAGGAAAAGATCCGTTTCGCCAATGACCAGCTGGCCGGCAAAGAGATGCAGATCGGCCGCTATTATCTCGAGCGGCGCGAATACATTGCTGCCGTCAAGCGCTTCCGCAACGTGGTCGAGAACTATTCCAACACCCGCCATGTCGAAGAGGCGCTGGCGCGTCTGGCCGAAAGCTACTACGCGATGGGCTTGACCTCGGAAGCGCAAACCGCCGCTGCGGTGCTCGGCACCAATTATCCCGACAGCCAATGGTACAAGGATACCTACAAGCTGTTGCAGAGCAACGGGCTTGAGCCGCGCGAGAATGCCGGATCGTGGATATCCAAGGCCGGCAAGCTGATCACCGGCGCCTGACGCCCGAGCATCGACTGAGGCGGAACGCGCTTTTCGGATTGATCCGACGCTCAAACAAAAAGATAGTGCGGCGCTGCGACTCCATCGGTCGCATGCCGCTTCACACAGCGGTTCAGTGGTTTGATTGAGGCTCTGAACCGTCCTAACTTTTTGTTGTACGCAATTCCGGACGGAAAACCGCTACGCACTTTTCCTGGAATTGCTTGAGGTCCGGGTTCTGATGCTTTCCAGACTGTCGATCCGCGATATCGTCCTGATCGAGAAGCTGGATATCGACTTCCAGCCCGGCCTTTCCGTGCTGACCGGTGAAACCGGCGCCGGCAAATCCATCCTGCTCGACGCGCTGTCGCTGGCGCTTGGCGCGCGCGGCGACGCCTCGCTGGTGCGCCACGGCGCGGCCCAGGGCCAGGTCATTGCCGTCTTCGATGTGCCGCGCAACCACCCGGTGCGCGCGCTGCTGGCCGAAAACGCCATCGAGGATGACGGCGACATCATCCTGCGCCGGCTGCAGACCGCGGATGGCCGCACCCGTGTCTTCGTCAACGACCAGCCGTCCAGCGTCACCCTGATGCGGGACATCGGCCACGCGCTGGTCGAGATCCACGGCCAGCATGACGAGCGGGCTCTGGTCGACCCTGGCGCGCATCGCGAATTGCTGGACAGTTTTGGCGGTCATCTCGGCGCTGCCCGCGCGACAGGCGAGGCGTGGCGCTACTGGCGCGGCTGCGAGCAGGAGTTCGCCAGGCACCGCGCCAAGGTCGAGGCGGCGGCGCGCGAGGCCGATTATCTCAGGGCCTCGGTGGCGGAACTGGCAAAGCTCGATCCGCAGCCCGGCGAAGAGACACAGCTGGCGGAATTGCGTGCAACGATGATGCGGGCGGAAAAGATCGCCTCGGAAATACACGACGCACAGGATGTGCTGTCAGGCCCGTCCTCGCCGCTGCCGCAACTGGCCAGCCTGTTGAGGCGCCTGCAGCGCAAGGCCAGCGAAGCGCCGGGACTGCTCGAGGATGTGGTGAAGTCGCTGGACGAGGCGATGCTGTCGCTGGATGCGGCGCAATCGGGCGTCGAGGCGGCACTGCGCGCTACCGAATACGACCCGCAGCGGCTGGAGAAGGCGGAGGAGCGGCTGTTTTCGCTGCGTGCGGCCTCACGTAAGCACAGTGTGGCCGTCGACGATCTGGCGCAACTGCGCGACACCATGTCCGCCGATCTCGCCGATCTTGATGCCGGCGAGGGGCGCCTGCATCTCTTGGAAAAGCAGGCCTCAGCGGCGCGCGAAGCCTACGATATTTCCGCAGCCCAGCTGTCCTCGCTTCGCCATGCGGCCGCGGTCGGCCTGACCAAGGCTGTGATGGCCGAATTGCCGGCGCTGAAACTGGAACGGGCTGAGTTCATCGTCGAACTGGCCAGCGATGGCGAGAACCGCATGGAGGAAGGCATCGACCAGGTCGAGTTCTGGGTGCGCACCAATCCCGGCACCAGGCCTGGGCCGATGATGAAGGTCGCCTCCGGCGGCGAGCTGTCGCGCTTCCTGCTGGCGCTCAAGGTGGCGCTGGCCGACCGTGGCTCGGCGCCGACATTGGTCTTCGACGAGATCGACACCGGCGTCGGCGGCGCCGTGGCCGATGCGATCGGCCAAAGGCTGGCCAGACTGTCGAAGCGTGTGCAGGTGCTTTCCGTAACGCATGCGCCGCAGGTGGCGGCGCGCGCGGCCACGCATTTCCTGATCTCCAAATCCGGCGGCTCGGACAAGGTCGCTACCGGCATCGCCGAAATGGACCGGGCGGCGCGCCAGGAAGAGATTGCGCGCATGCTGGCCGGCGCCACCATCACCGAAGAGGCGCGCGCAGCCGCCGAACGGCTGCTGCGCGAGAATATTGCTGCAGCGTAGTCGTCGCAAGGCTTTCGGACTGAGTCAGGATATGGCTCCATCCCGCTGTTCAGGAATGCTTTTTCCGAAATCCTGATTTATGGTGCCTCGCCACTGTCCAGGGACCGCTGCATGTCTGAAAAACCAGTCGAATCGTTGAGCGAAAGCGAAGCCGCGGATGAGCTCCAGCGGCTGGCCGAGGAGATCGCCGGTCATGACCGGCGCTATCATGCCGAGGACGCGCCGACGATTACGGACGCGGAATATGACGCGCTGCGGCGGCGCAACCTTGCCATCGAGGAGCGGTTTCCCGGTCTGGTGCGGGAGGATTCGCCCTCGCTGCGGGTCGGCGCCGCGCCGGCGGAAGGCTTTGCCAAAGTGCGCCATGCGGTGCCGATGCTCAGCCTCGCCAAGGCCTACACAGACGAGGACGTCACCGATTTCATCGAGCGTGGCCGGCGCTTCTTCGACCGCGACAAGGATCTCGACATCGCGTTTACGGCCGAGCCGAAGATCGACGGCCTGTCGGCGTCGCTGCGCTATGAACGCGGTGTGTTCGTGCAGGGTGCTACGCGCGGCGACGGCACTGTCGGCGAGGATATTACCGCCAATCTCAGGACCATCGCCGACATCCCCGCCAAGCTGGAAGGATCGGGCTGGCCCGAGACCATCGAGATCCGCGGCGAGGTCTACATGACCTATGCGGAATTCGAGGCACTGAAGGTACGCTCGGCGGCGGTGGGCGGCCAGGACTATGTCAATCCGCGCAACACGGCAGCGGGCTCCTTGCGACAGAAGGATGCGTCCGTCACCGCCAGCCGCAATCTTAAATTTTTTGCCTATGCCTGGGGCTACACGACAGCGGATCCGGCGCCGACCCAATATGATTCGGTGCAGAAATTCGCCGAATGGGGATTCAAGGTCAGCCCGCTGATGGTGCGGGCGAAGTCTGTCGAGGAGCTGATCGCGCACTACCACAAGATCGAGGAGCTGCGTTCGTCGCTCGGCTACGACATCGACGGTGTCGTCTACAAGGTCGACCAGCTGGAATTGCAGCGTCGCTGGGGCTTTGTCACCGGTGAGCCGCGCTGGGCCGTTGCGCACAAATTCCCGGCCGAACAGGCGATGACGACGGTGCAGAAGATCGACATCCAGGTCGGTCGTACCGGTACGCTGGCGCCGGTGGCGCGGCTGGCGCCGGTCACGGTCGGCGGCGTGGTGGTCGAAAACGTCACGCTGCACAATGAGGACTACATCAAGGGCTTCGACAGCAACGGCCTGCCGATTCGCGACGGCATCGATGTCCGCATCGGTGACACGGTTGTCATACAACGGGCGGGCGATGTCATTCCGCAGATCGTCAGCGTCGTCGTCGACAAGCGGCCGGCTGATGCGGTGCCTTACGAATTCCCGCACATTTGTCCGGTCTGCGGCTCGCCGGCGACGCGCGAAATCAACGAAAAGACCGGCAAGGAGGATTCCCGCCGGCGCTGCACCGGCGAGCTGATCTGCGCCGCGCAGGCTGTGGAGCGGCTGCGTCATTTCGTGTCGCGCGGCGCGCTCGACATCGAGGGGCTGGGCGCCGAAAATATCGACCTGTTCTTCAATTCGGGACTGGTCAAGACCGCCGCCGATATCTTCACCCTCAGGGATCGCCGCCCGGCCGTCACCAGGGCGCTGGCCGAGCGGCGCGAGGAGCAGGCCAGGCTGCGCGAGGCGGCATCGGGCAAGGCGCGCAAGAATGTGCGCGGTGTCGAGAACCGCAATTATGAAGGCCTCGACAAGCTGTTCGCGGCCATCGATTCGCGCCGCGAGCCGGAGCTCGACCGCTTCATCTTCGCACTCGGCATCCGCCATATCGGCGAAACGACGGCGGCCGTGCTTGCCCGGACGTTTTCGACCATCGAGGAGCTGATCCGCGTCGGCAAGGAAACGGCGGCGGCTGAGGATCCGCACAGCGTCTTCCCCTCCATCAACGGCATTGGCGACACGGTGATCGACGCGTTGCGCGATTTCTTCGGCAATGAACGCAATGACGACGTGCTCGACAGACTGCTCGAACAGGTCAAGCCGAAGCCGTATGTCGTCACCGTGTCGACCGACAGCGAGGTTGCCGGCAAGACCATCGTCTTCACCGGCACGCTGGAAAAGATGACACGCTCCGAAGCCAAGGCGATGGCCGAACGGCTCGGCGCCAAGGTGGCGGGTTCGGTGTCGGCGAAGACCGATCTGCTGGTGGCCGGGCCGGGCGCTGGCTCCAAACTGAAGCAGGCCAGCGAACTCGGCGTCGAAGTCATCGACGAGGACACATGGCTGCAACGGGTCGGCAAGGCATGACCGCCGGTTCGTTCAAAGGGTTCGGGCAAAAGGCCATACCGTTCCTCAAGGCGCTCGACTTCCACCAGAGCCGCGAATGGTTCCAGGAAAACCGCGCGCTTTACGACAGCGAGTTGCATGAGCCGTTCTGCGATCTGGTCGAGACGCTGACCGAGCGCTTCGCGGCGGCGGGTCTGGGCTTGCGCGGAGACCGCAAGAAGTCACTGTTTCGCATCAACCGCGACGTGCGCTTCGCCAAGGACAAGCGGCCCTACAACCAGCATTTGTCGGCCATGCTGTCGCCGGATGGCACCAAGATGGAGCAGGGCGTGTTCTTCGTCTATGTCGGGATCGACCGCTGCTTTGCCGATGTCGCCTGGTGGAATCCGGAGCCGTCCCTGCTGCTGGCGATGCGCAAGGCGATCGTCGCCCGGCCGGCCGAGTTCCGAAAACTGCTCTCAACGCTGAAGAAAAACGGCTTCGAACTTGAAACCGAGGGCCGCATGAAGCGCACGCCGCGCGGCTTCGAGCAGGTCAACGAACCCGATCTTGTCGACGCCATCCGCAACCGGCACTTCTATGTCCAGCACATGATCGATCCGGCTGGAATTCACGCGCCGACGCTGGTCGACGAGCTTGTCGATTTCGCCTTGCGCGCCAAGCCGCTGCTTGACTGGGGCAGGGCGATCCAGGGCACGGCACCGCGGAGCTAAATCAGCCCGGCGCACTGCACGGCTACATCCGCATCAAAAGACCGCCGTCGACTGCCAGTTCGATGCCGGTGATGTAGCTTGCCGCATCGGAAAGCAGGAATAGCGCGGCATTGGCCATGTCCTGCGGCGTGCCGATGCGGCCGAGCGGCGCATAATTGGCAACGGCCGCGCGTTTCTCTTCGGTGTCCCAGCGCGCCTGCAGCGGCGTCAACGCCATTCCCGGGCAGATCGAATTGGAGCGGATGCCATCGCCCGCCAACTGCATGGCGAGCGACTTCGACAGCGCACAGACGCCGGCCTTCGATGCCTGGTAGGCATCCTGCGGGGTCGGATCGCCGCGATACCACTGGATGGTGGAGAAGTGCACCATGGCGCCGCCGCGTCCGCCGGCCCGCATATGCGGAACCACCGCCCGCGCGGTGTGGACGAAGGATTTCAGATTGATGTTGAAGACCTGATCCCAGACATCGAGGTCTATCTCGAGGGCCGATTTGTCGCGACCGAACCAGAGCACGCCTGCGACATTGGCGAGATAATCGATGCCGCCGCGCTCGCGGCCCGCGGCATTGATGGTCTGCTCGACGAAGGCGGCGTCGGTGAGGTCGCCCTGGGCAAAGGTGAGCCGGTCGTCATAGGCGGCAAGCGACGCCGGACGCGGCTTGACGTCGATGGCGGTGACCGAGGCGCCGGCATCGAGCAGCGCCAGCGAGATCGCCTCGCCCATACCGCCACCGGCGCCGGTGACGACCGCGTGCCTGCCGGTGAAGTCATAAGCGATCATCCGAACCCCCTCATTTGTTTTTACAACATCAGTTTCGCTGATTTGTTGGCTCAAGCGAATTCGTCTGACTTTTCAAACGCCGGCTCCTACATAGCAGCGCGAGATGGGAATGTGACATGTCGGCAGAGACCTTAAGCGAAAATTCCGTGGCCAGCGACTTCTGGGACGGCGTGCGGCTGTCGATGCCGGTGGTTGTCGCCGCGGCGCCATTTGGGCTGCTGTTCGGCGCCATCGCCGTCGACAACGGCTTTTCCGTTCTCGAAGCTTTCTTGATGAGCGCGCTGATCTTCGGCGGCGCCAGCCAGATGGTCGGCATCGAATTGTTCGGCCAGCATGTCGCGCCATGGCTGATCGTGCTGTCGATCTTCGCCGTAAACTTCCGTCACGTGCTTTACTCCGCCAGCATCGGCCGGCGAATCGCGCACTGGCCGGTTATCAGCCAAGCGCTGGGCTATTTCGTGCTCACCGATCCGCAATTCGCGGTGGCCGAGCGTAAGGCCGAAGCCGGCGAGACCGTTGGCTTTGCCTGGTACATGGGGCTTGGCCTGCCGGTCTATGTGTTCTGGGGGATCGAGAGCGCGCTGGGCGCGGTGTTCGGCAAGCTGATCCCGGACACGCATGCGCTCGGCATCGACTTCCTGCTGCCGATCTATTTCCTCGGGCTGGTCATGGGCTTTCGCAACCGGCCACTGTGGCTGCCGGTGGTGATCGCCAGCGCCGCGGCGTCGATCATTGCCTACAAAACTGTGGGATCGCCATGGCACGTCTCCATCGGCGCCGTTGCAGGCGTGCTTCTGGCCGTCATCCTGCCGCCGCACCATAGCGGTGTGGAGGCAAAACGATGAGCGCGACCTTGTGGATCATCATTGCCGGCGCGATCGCCACCTATCTCACCCGCGTCGGCGGCCATCTGGTGATCTCGCGCTTCGACCACATCCATCCACGCGTCGAGGCGGGTTTGAATGCCGTGCCGGCCGCAGTGTTGACGACGCTGGTGGCGCCCGCCGCACTTAGCGCCGGACCGGCGGAATGGGCGGCGCTGGTCGTCGCCGCTGTGGTCTCGCTGCGCGGCGGCCTGATGGCGATGTTTCTGGCCGGGGCGGTGGTGCTGGTCCTCGCGCGGCAGTTTGTGGCATAGGGCGCCTGCGCGCGGAACAGTTTCGAACTGTCGGCGCCGCCGCTCATTGCCCTGGCGGGCGTTCGTCACTCGAAAAGCCAAGCAATTGGCTTTTCGTCCGCTTCGCGGACCGCTCCTCACCTCCCCGTATAGTGACGGGGAGAAAGAAGCTCATTTCAGATCTTGGCGTCGTGCGGCAGCGGCGCTGTCGCTTTCTCCAGCCAAGCCAGCGTCTCGCCGTCGAGCATCGGGCCGATCTCGGCCAGCACCCAGGCATGGTAAGTATCCAGCCAGTGCAACTCCTCGCGCGTCAACAGGTCGGTGCGGATCAGCCTGATATCGATCGGCGCCAGCGTCAGCGTCTCGAAACCGTGCATGGCGATGTCGCCGCCCTCCACCTGTTCAGCCGGTGTCACCAGGATCAGGTTCTCGATGCGGATGCCGTAGGAGCCTTCCTTGTAATAGCCGGGCTCGTTGGACAGCATCATGCCGGCCAGCAGCTTTTCGGTGCCGGTGCGGGCGATGCGCTGCGGCCCTTCGTGCACCGCCAGATAGGAGCCGACGCCATGGCCGGTGCCGTGGGCAAAGTCGCAGCCATGCTTCCACAGCGCCATGCGCGCCACCGCGTCGATTTCCGAGCCGCGCGTGCCGGCGGGAAAGCGCAGCGTGGAAATGCCGATCATACCTTTCAGCACCAGTGTGAAGCGCTCGCGCATCTCCTCGGTCGGCTGGCCGATCGGCACCGTGCGGGTGATATCGGTGGTGCCGTCCTGATACTGGGCGCCGGAATCGAGCAGGAACAGCTCGCCCTTTGCCAGCTCGCGGTTGGTGGCGCGCGACACGCGGTAGTGCATGATGGCGCCGTTCGGACCGCTGCCTGAAATGGTGTCGAAGGAGACGTCGCGCAGCGGCATCTGCGTTTCCTCGCCGGTCTGCCGGCGCACCTCCTCCAACTTGGTGACAACGGTTATTTCGTCGAGCGTGCCCGGCTTTTGCCGTTCCAGCCAGCACAGCAGTTTCGCCACGGCCGCCCCGTCTCGGCGGTGCGCGGCGCGGCTGCCGGCGATTTCCGCCTGGTTCTTGGTGGCGCGCGGAATGCGGGCGGGATCGGCCGCTGAAACAAATGCGCCGCCATTGTCCTCGACCAGCATTCTCAGCTTCTCCGCCGCCAGCACCGGGTCGAGCGCGATCTTGGCGCCGCCCTTGGCAAGGGTAACGACCGCCGCCTCGAATTCGCCGGGCTCGTGCAGATCGGCGAGTTGGGTGAGATAGGCGGCGACCGTGCGCGAAAACTTGCGCTGGTCCATGAACAGCTGGTGCTTGCCGTCGGCGGCAGGGATCGCGAAGCCGAGCGCCAGCGGCGTGTGCGGCACGTCACCGCCACGGATGTTGAAGGCCCAGGCGATCGAGGAGGGGTCGGTGAGCACGGCGTGCGTCGCGCCCTCCTTGCCGATTGCCGCCACCAGCCGCGCCAGCTTGTCCTTGGCGAGTTCCCCGGCAAAGCCGATCGGGTGGATTTCGACCGGCGCCACGGGCGGCGCCGGCTGATCCTTCCAGATGATGTCGATCGGGTTCCTGTCGAGCGGCACCAGCGTCGCGCCGGATTGCTCGGCCGAGGTTTTCAGCGCCTTGACCTCAGCGATCGTGTGCAGCCACGGGTCGAAGCCAAGCCTGGCGCCCTTGCCGAGATTGTCCTTGATCCAGGAGGCCGGCGGGTTGTCGACGAGACTCTCGATCGCAAAAATGTCGAGATCGACCTCGTGGCGCACTTGCAAGGTATAGCGGCCATCGACGAACATGAAGGCGCGGTCACGCTGCACAAGTGCTACGCCCGCCGAGCCGCTGAAGCCGGTCAACCATTTCAGCCGCGCCGAGCGATCGGCGACATACTCGCCCTGGTGCTCGTCGGCGCGCGGCACCAGGAAACCGTCGAGGCCATTATCCGCCAGCCATCGCCGCAGCAACGTCACGCGCGGCTTGCCGACGCTGGGGTCGCCTGCGGAATCGAAGGTCTGGAACATGGTATGCCTCCTGTATCGGGCGCGACCGTAGCGCATGACCCGGAAAACCGGAATCGATTTTCGCCAATCGCAACAGGCTCGGATTGGTCCAAAGCGCGTTGCGTCTCAGTGCTTCAGGTGGATCGTCACCCAGCCTTCGCGATGCAGGGTCCTGACATGCCGGAAATTCTGGCCGACATAGGCCGAGATCACCGCATTGCATTGGCGCTCGAGGATGCCGGACAACACGATCGAGCCGCCGAGGCTGATGTGCCTGGCCATCTCAGGCGCCAGCCGCATCAGCGGCCGCGCCAATATGTTGGCGACGATGAGGTCGAAAGGCGCGCGCTTGCCGAAGATCGGGTGGTGGAAGCCGGGCGCCGTCACCGTTTCAACCAGCGCCTTGACGTGGTTGAGGCGGGCATTGGCGGCGGCGACCCTGACGGCGATCGGATCGATGTCGGTCGCCAGCACCGGAATATGCGCCAGTTTGGCGACGGCGATTGCCAGCACCGCGCTGCCGGTGCCGAGGTCGAGGGCATTCCTGGGACGTTCGCGGCGCACGACCCGTTCCAGCATTTCGAGGCAGCCGGCCGTGGTGCCGTGATGGCCGGTGCCGAAGGCAAGGCCGGCCTCGATCTCGATGGCGAGTTCGCCGCTGTGGCGCTTCCGGCGGTCATGCGCGCCATGGACGAAGAAACGTCCGGCGCGCACCGGCTTCAGTCCCTCCAGCGAGCGCGCCACCCAGTCGATGTCGGGCAAAACCTCGCGCTCGATCGGCTTCGACAGGGACAGTCCCACAAGGCTGTCTTTTAGCCGCGCCTCAACCGCGTCGACATTGCCGTCGGTGTAGAGCGAAACCTCATAGATGTCGCGGTCTTCATCGACTTCGAGCACGGCGATCGGCAGGCCTTCATCCTCGAAAGCCGGCTCGAGCGCGGCAAATATGCGGTCGGCCTCGATCTTCCCAGCGATGAAGTGGAGCCTGGTCTGACCCATCAGTTGGTCTCTTGCTTGAGCATGATCTCTGGACAACACTTTTCTGTCCGAGAAAACCGGATTCCACATTTAGGGATCATGCCTAGCCTGCTGCCAGCCGCTTCAGCTTGGCAATCGCGGTATCGGCGCTTTCGCCATAGGCGATGGTGCCCGAAAACTCGCCCTTGGCATTGAGCAGCAGCGCCGAGGCGGTGTGGTCCATCGTATAATCGCCGTCGCCGGTGTCGACCTTCTTCCAGTAGATGTTGAAGGACTTCGCCATGGCGTGCACCTTGTCGGGATCGCCCGATATGCCGACGATGCGGTCGGAGAAATTGCTGACGTAAGTGTTCATCACAGGCGGCGTGTCGCGCTCTGGATCGACGGTAACGAAGTAGGCGTTGAGGTTCTTGCCGTCGTCGCCCAGCGTCTTCAGCCAGCCGGCCATTTCGAACAAAGTGGTCGGGCAGACTTCCGGGCAATGGGTGAAGCCGAAGAAGACGATGCTGGGTTTTCCCCGGAAGGCGGCTTCGGTGATTGGCGCGCCTTTCTGGTCGACCAGCGTGAATGGCGCGCCATACGGTTCGCCACCATAGTGGCCGCGATAGAAGTCAAAGGTGAGCCAGCCGATGCCCGCCGCCATCAGAACGAGAATGCCGACCAGAATTGAACGCATCATCAGGAATTGTCCGTAGCAGAAATCATCGAGCGCCGGATCGGCGCCTCTCTGCCGGCAGTCTTAGCCGGTCGCAGGGGGCAAGGCAAAGATGCCGCGTTGCCGCAACCGGGCTGGGCGCTACCTTGCAAACAGCTGGCCCTTATCCCACCTGAGACCGGCAAACTGAACCTGAGGAGGCTCCCTTGCAAAGACGGACTGGGCAGAGACGGATTGGGCAGAAACTGATCGGCGGCGCGCTGGCCGCATGCATTGCCCTTGGCGCCGGTGCCGCAGCGGCAGAGGAAGTCGGCAAGGTCGGCGTCGATTGGGTCGGCAACGACATCATCGTCGAGGCGATCAAGGATCCCAAGATCGACGGCGTGACCTGCCATGTCTCCTATTTCGACCGCAGCGTCATCGACCGGCTGCACAAGGGCAACTGGTTCGAGGATCCGTCTGATTCCTCGATCTCCTGCCGCCAGACCGGGCCGATCACCATCGGCGACATCGACATGAGCGAGGGCGGCGAAGAGGTGTTCAAGCAAGGCATCAGCCTGATCTGGAAGAAGCAGGTGGTGAACCGCATCTACGACAAGAAGAACGAGACGCTGATCTATCTCTCGCATTCGCGCCAAGTGCAGGACGGCTCGGCGAAAATGTCGGTGACGACCGTGCCGCTGTTCGGCCAGAACGTGGTGTGGACCGGCGGCAAGCCGAAATAACGATCCTCCGGGCGCAACGCGACAATTGCTTCCGCAATTGCGCGGGGGTAAATCCGCCAGATGGACCGTACCGAAAACCTCGTCCTGAAAGATCCCGAGCCGCGCATCCATTCGACCGCGGAGCTGAAAGCGTGCAAGCTTGGCCGCTATGCCTCGATCGGCGAACGGGTGGTGCTGCGCGAGGTCAATGTCGGCGATTTCTCCTATTTCGAGCGCCACGCCGAGGCGATCTACACGACGATCGGAAAATTCTGCTCGATCGCCGCCAACAGCCGCATCAATGCCTTGGAGCATCCGATCGAGCGGATCACGCAGCACAAGCTCAGCTACCGGCCGAACGAGTATTTCCGCTGGCTGGGCGTCGACGCGGCGTTCCGCGCGCGGCGGCAGGCCAAGGCGGTCGGCATCGGCAATGATGTCTGGATCGGCCATGGCGCCGTCATCATGCCCGAGATCAGCATCGGCAATGGCGCCATCATCGGCGCCAATTCGGTGGTGACGCGGGATGTGCCGGCCTACACAATCGTCGCCGGCGTACCGGCGAAGCCGTTGCGCATGCGCTTTCCCTCCGAGATCGCGGCGCGGATCGAAAGCCTTGCCTGGTGGGACTGGCCGCCGGAGAAACTCGCCAAAGCGGTTCCCGACATGCAGGCCTTGCCGATTGAGGATTTCCTCGATCGTTGGGAGCAAGAGCATTCCTGAGAGCTCGCCGCGCGTGCGCGGTTTCATCGACTGGCTGGCCGAAATCCTGGCGCCAAAATTCTGAACGGCACGTGTCGGGAAGAGTTCCGCCGGTCTGCGGCAACGCAACGGACCCCTTCCGCCATGCGGGGGTGGCGCAGCGGAAGGGGCTTGGAGACAAATCCGCCGTGAAGCGGAACGAACAGGTTTTGGCCTGCATGGTGACTAATGGCAACAAACCGATAAGGCGGCTTTTCACGGCGCTGCGCCTTTGGCGTGCATACAATTGCACCAGCGATGCCCTCTGCGACAGGGAACCGGAAGCGGCTGCCGGTTGTTTATTGTTGGAGCGATGAATGCGGCCTTGGTCAGCTCGTCGCGCTTTGAACGGTTGAGGATGTGAATGATCGAAAAGCTGTTTACCAGAATCGCCAACACCGTTTCGCACTTGGCGGGCCTGCCGCCGACTTTCATCGCCTGTTGCGCCATCGTTATCGTCTGGGCGGTAAGCGGGCCATTCTTCGGCTTCTCCGATACGTGGCAGCTCGTCATCAACACGGGAACGACGATCATCACCTTTTTGATGGTGTTCCTGATTCAGAACACCCAGAACCGCGACGGCGCCGCGGTTCAGGCCAAGCTCGACGAACTGATCCGCGTCAGCGAGGGCCACAATCATTTCATCGGCATCGAGCACCTGACCGAATCCGAGGTCGAGGAGATCAGAGACAAATGCGAGCGGGCGGCAAAACGCCATGACCACGAGCTCGCCGAACTGGCGGGCAAGAAGGCCGTCGCGCAAAAGCGCACCGCGAAAAAACGCGCGCCCGCCTGAGTCTCGGCTTTGGCTGAGTTCGACGATCAGTTTCCCATAAAGGCCGCGAAAGCGTCCTTATGGTCGGGGTGCCAGCGCGAGAGAGCAGGCCGGTTCTCGATGATGTCGCCGATCGCCCAGGCCATGCGCTTTTCATCGGTCGGCCGCATCACCTCATTGTCGGGGCACAGGATGTAGAAGTCCCCGCGCGCCAGCGAAGCCAGCATGAAGTCGACCACCTGCTCGCCGGTCCAGGCGCCAGCGGGTTTTTCGACCGCTCCTTCGGTGAGGCCGGTGAAGGTGAAGCCGGGAATGAGAAGATGCGCCGCGACCTTCGCGCCCGGCTCGTTGCGCAATGCGTGCGCCAGGCCTTCGGTGAACGTCTTCAATGCCGATTTGGATACGTTGTAGGCGAGATTGCCGGGTGGCGTGGTGATGCCTTGCTTGGAGCCGGTGTTGATGATCAGGCCCGGCTCTCCGGAGGCCAGCATGGCCGGCGCAAAGGCCTCGACGCCATGTACGACGCCCCAGAAATTGATGTCGATCAGCCGCTTCCAGGCGTCGCCGTTCTCCCACGGTTTTCCCGGATTGTTGCCGACGCCGGCATTGTTCATCAGCAGCGATACGGCGCCGAAAGCGGCATGCGTCTTTTCCGCCAGCCGGCCGAGTTCGTCGGCCTTCGAGACGTCTGTGGCGACCGCAAGCACGGCATTCTCGCCGGCGATCGCGGCGACTGCCTGGCGGGCCGCATCGAGGCGCGCGCCGCCAATGTCGGCCAGCACCAGTCTCATGCCCATAGCCGCCAGCCTTTTGGCGGCGGCAAGCCCTATGCCGCTGGCGCCCCCGGTGATGACGGCGACGTTGCCTCGGCTGAGGGCGGGCAAAGCGGATTGGATTTCGGCGTCGGAGGTCATGATCTTTTTCCTAGGGTTCGGGTGGCGCCGAACTTAGCGCGGGACGCGCATCGTGCAAGGCCGTCCCGCGTGTTCGGGTTGACCGCATCAACGGCGGCTGTGCATGCTGCGGCTGAACAGGAGACTGCCGATTGACCGACTGGGTTGCGATCCTGAAGGAGCAGACCGCCACCGGCGACCAGATGGGCCGCGAGGTGCCACAGATGCTTGCCAATCCGGACATAAGCGAAGCGCAGGTGAAGACCTTGTTTTCGGCACTCGAAAAACAGGCCGAGTTCGTCGAGAAATTGCGCATGGCGCTGGAAAAATTCGGCCATGATTTTTCGATCATCAAGGCGGCCGAGCGGCTGGAGGAGCGCTATGCCGACCTAGCCGCGTCGGTTGCCGAAAAGCTGAAGGCGATGCGCAAGTAGAGGCGTCCTACGCTACTTTTCCAGCACCCGCGAAAAACGCGTGTCCGGAACGAACCAGACGGCGGCCACCAGCACGAAGATCGCAACGCCGATCCATTGGTTGACGAAGGCAAGCGGGACGGCGGCGGCGTAGAGGGCCACCGAGATCTTGCCCTTGCGGTCATTGCCCAGCGCCTTGGCGAAGGCGGTGTCGTTGCCGTGCAAATGGTGCAGCTTGGTGGCGAGAAAGGTGTAGGCGACCGCGCACAGCACCAGGTCGATGCCATAGACGGCGACGGGGACCGGCGCGAAATGGTTCTCGCCCATGAAGGCCGTCGTCGCCGGCATCAGCGACAACCAGAACAGAAGGTTGAGGTTGGCCCACAGCACGCGGCCGTCGACCCTTTGGACGGTGTGGAACATGTTGTGCAGATTGTTCCAGTAGATACCGACATTGATGAACGACAAGACATAGCTGAAAAAGATCGGCCACAGCGGCAGAAGCGCTGAAAAATCCTCCCCATGGGGCACTTTCAGCTCCAGCACCATGATGGTGATGATGATGGCGACCACCCCATCGGTGAATGCCTCGACTCTGCCTTTTCCCATGGATTCTCCTTCTCGATGGAAAGACGTTAAGCGAGGATTTCGGGCAAGACCATCCTGACAAGGTTGTCAGGATGAAGTTCGGCGCGTGGAACGGCCATCCTTACATGGACGTTGGGGCGCAATTGGGCGTTGGGCGATTGGCCGGAGGTTGCCATGACCAGCTATGCCGAGACCATAACGCGCGACAACGGACTCGATGGCCGGCCCGCGATGGCCGCGGTTGCCGCCATGATCGCCGCTCTGTTCGCCGGCAGCACGGTGCTGACGCCGCTTTACGTCATCTACAAGCAGGCCTTCGGTTTCTCGCAGATCACGCTGACGCTGGTCTACGCCGTCTATGTCGTCGGCAATCTCGGCGCATTGCTGATGTTCGGGCGCTTGTCCGACGGCATTGGCCGCCGTCCTGCGGCGCTGGCGTCGATGGCCATAGCGGTGGTCAGCGCGCTGGTGTTCCTGTTGGCCGAGAACGTCGCATGGCTCGATGTCGCCCGCATATTGAGCGGCCTTGGCATCGGCGTCGGCGCGGGAACCGGCACGGCCTGGCTTGCCGAATTGATCGAGGGTAAGGACAAATCGCGCGCGGCAATCATCGCCACCAGCACCAACTTCGTTGGCCTTGGCCTCGGCGCGCTGGCATCGGGCCTGCTCGCCGAATATGCGCCCTGGCCGTTGAGACTAACGTTTGCGGTCTATCTTGCCTTGCTCGTGGTGGTGACGCTGTTGATCTGGCGCACCAGGGAAACCGTTTCGCGGCCGGGAAGGCTGGCCGACGTTTCGCTGCGGCCGCGGCTGTCGGTGCCCGCTGATATCCGCGCCGCTTTCGTGGCGCCGGCCGTCACCGGCTTCGGCGCCATGGCGCTGGTCGGCTTCTATGCAGCCCTGGCGCCGAGCATCCTGGCGCAGCAGCTGCATGTGGCCAACCATGCCGAGGCCGGCGGGCTGTTCTTTGAACTGTCGATCGTTGCGGCCGCGACCATTCTGGCCACGACCCGACTGTCCAGTCGCGCCGGCATGCTGGCCGCGCTGGCGCTGATGATCCCGGCCGTAGGGCTGATGGTTGCTGCTCAGTTTTTCGCGTCGATGTCCCTGATGGTTGCCGCCACCGCTGTGTGCGGCGTGGCGGCGGCGCTCGGCTATCGCGGCGGCCTGCAGGTGGTGAGCCAGATCGCACCTGCCGAGCGTCGCGCCGAATTGGTGTCGGCGTTCTTCATCTGCTGCTTCTGCGGCAATGCGCTGCCGGTGATCGGCATTGGGCTGCTGTCGAGTTGGGCCACTCCGACGACGGCAAGCCTGGCCTTCGCCGGCATGATCACGCTGTTCTCTGTCGTAGCGCTGGGGTTCGGCGTCAAATACGCGCGCTGAGCCTCACCCGTTTGGCGTCTCGGGCGCCATGTTTGCCCGTCCGCGCGGGATGCCGAGGCCGGTGTCGGGCGGCTCGCCGGCGGCCGGCCGGTCCTCGATCATGTGCATGGTGCGCCAGCGGCCGAAGCGATAATAGGCGGCGGCCAGCACCAGCGAGGTGATCGATCCCGCCGGAAAACTCCACCACAGCGCTTCCTCGCCGATGTAGCTCCTGAAGAAGTAGGCAAAGCCGGTACGCACGACCAGCACGGAAATCACCAGAATGATCAGCGGCGGCATCACGGCACCGGTGGCGCGCACGGTGGCGAACAGCACGATGGTGACGCCGAACAGGATGAACGACCAGGACGCCACCTTGTTGATGTGGGCTGCAATGTCGATTGCGGTGCTGTCGCGGCTAAGGAACAGGCCGAGCACCGGCCTGTCGAAGAGGAACAGCAGCGCCACCAGGGCGCCGGTGAGCACCAGGTTGAAGCCGACGCCGGACGCCGCGATGCGACCGATGCGGTCCCAGCGCCCGGCGCCGACATTCTGGGCCGCCATCGACGAGACTGCGGCTCCGATCGCCAGTGCAGGCATCTGGATATAGGTCCACAGCTGCGCCGCGATGCCGTAGGCGGCGGCGACCTGCGAGCCGTAGGAGTTGACGATGCCCATCACGGTCAGCGCCGCCGCCGAAATGACGATCATCTGCAGGCCCATCGGCACGCCCTTGAAGACGACGATCCTGAGCAGCGCCGGATCCGGCCGCAGCAGAGCGAGGTTCGCGCCGGCGAGCCGCAACGGATGCTTTTTGGCATAAAGCACGACGAGGATGGCGATCACGCTCACCGTCTGGCCGATCAGCGTCGAGGTGGCGGAGCCGGCGATGCCGAGTTCGGGGAAGGGGCCGATGCCGCGAATGAGCAGCGGATTGAGGATGATGTCGATCACGACCGCGAGCGCCATGAAGAAGAATGGCGTGCGCGAATCACCCGCACCGCGCAGCACCGTCATGACGAAGGACAGAAGGTTCATCATCGGCACGGCGACGAAGATGATACGCAGATAGGAGCGCGCCAGCGGCAGCGCATCGGGCGGGGTGCCCAGTGTGTTGAGGATGGCGTCGACCCAGATCCAGCCGCAGACGGCGAAGATAGCCGAGACGAGGAAGAAGAAGCTGGCGCTGGTGCCGACGATGCGCCGCGCCTCGGGCAGGTCGCGGGCGCCGACCGATTGCGCCACCAGGATGGTGGCGGCCATGCCGATGCCGAATACGGTGCCAAGAATCAGGAACAGAACCAGATTGGCGTTGGAGGTGGCGGTCAGCGCCGATTCACCGAGGAAGCGGCCGACCCAGACAGCGTTGATCGAACCGTTGAGCGACTGCAGCACATTGGAGCCGAGCACCGGCAGAGCGAACAAAAGCAGCGTGCGCGGAATCGGGCCGCTGGTCAGGTCGCCGGTGCGCCGGCGCGGTGGTATTTTTTCGTCCATGGGCTGTTCGGCGAAGGTTCATCTCAAAGTCCGCCCGGCAATGATCGCCGATTTGACGGACAAGGTCGATGCGGCATTGGAACATGCCACCTGGCGGCTTCAAGCTAATCAGTTCTCAAAACATTCGGAATGGGATATGGGTCGTCGCCGCGTGGGGTCGCATATCCTGTTGGATATGATGAATAGGCTGGGGGGATCATGTCCGACAATCCGCTTTTTTCCGAGCGCCTGAACCGGCGCGCGTTTCTTGGAATATCCGCTTTGGGTGCCGCTTCCATGGCGCTTTCAGCCTGCACCACGACCGACGTCGTGGTGCCGCCAACGCCCGCTCCGGCGCCCGAACCGGCTCTGGGCGATGCCGCCACCATGTATTCGGCGCGCGTCGATGAGGGCTTTTCATTGCCGGCAATCCCCGTGGCCAAGCTCGATCCGAAGTTCGTGCGCCAGATCGTGGACGATCCGACCGGCGAAAAACCCGGCACGATCGTCGTCGATACATCCGAGCATTTTCTCTATCTGGTGCGCGACGGCAGCAAGGCAATGCGCTATGGCGTCAGCCTCGGCAAGGCCGGGTTTGGCTGGACCGGCAGCGCCGTGATCCAGGCGCGCAAGAAATGGCCGGTGTGGACGCCGCCGCCCGAAATGATCCAGCGCCGGCCGGAACTGGCGAAATATAAGGACGGCATGCCGCCGGGACCGCAGAGCCCGCTCGGCGCGCGTGCGCTCTATCTGTTCCGCGACGGCAAGGACACGATGTACCGGCTGCACGGCACGCCGGAATGGGATTCCATCGGCAAGAACGCGTCGTCGGGCTGCGTGCGCTTCATGAACCAGGACATTATCGACCTCTACAGCCGGGTCAACGGCGTAGCCCAGGTCTATGTGCGCCCGAACCTGTCGGCCGCAGGCAAGATCATGGCCGTGTCGAGCCGGACCGCCGAGCCGATCGATGCCGGCGTGCCAAGGGATGCGGAGATTTTGAAATAGGTGCCTTCACGGCATCGCTGATCGCCGACAAACGTTTAGAGGCGGACGCGCCGGGCGCGTCCGCCTTTCCGTAAACGGCTACTTCTTGGCGAGGCCCGGAAGCGTGACCTGATAGACCAGGAACATGGTGTCGACATCGGCGCCGTCGTCGGCCTTGTAGGGCGCGCCGACCTGAAAACCGTCCTGGGTGAGAAAGTCGTTATCGTTGCCGACGAACAGGAAATAGTCGTCGGGCAGCGCCGGATCGAGCAGGCTGACCACAGACATTGCTTCCCACTTCTCCGAGAGATTGTTCTTGTCGTTCGGCTTGCCGTCATGCAGGCCGAAACGGCCGAGTTCCTTGTTGTCGTTGATGTCAATGAACGGCGTCAGCTTGGCCGGGGTCACCGAGGGGTCGAGCACGCCCTTGGGCGCCAGCGGCTTGTCGGCGGCATCGAAGGCGCCGCCGGCAATGTCGGTGGCGCCAGAGACGTCGACGACGAAAATCTGGCGCAGCAGCGAAGTATCGCCCTTCACCCCCTGGCCGTTTCCGCTGTCGCGCGCCAGCATCAGGAAGGTCTTGTCCGACAGCGCCACGATTTCGCTCTGCGCGGCGACCTTGGTCTTGTCCTTGGCGTCCTTGAACACCGGCAGCGGCACGGCATATTCATGCACCAGCTTGAGATGGGCCGGGTCGGAGGCGTCGTAGACCAGCGCGCGGGTGTTCTGGCGCGTCGCGGGCGAATCGCCGCCATCCTGGCGGGGCGCCGACTGCAGCACAGTGATCAGCGACTTGCCGTCCGGCGTCAGCGCCATGCCTTCGAGGCCTTGATTGTTCTGGCGGCCGGTTTCGGGATCCTTCGGATCGGGTTCGGCTGCACCGGGGCCCGGATTGTCGAAGGCGAAGTTCGGCGCGCCCTTGCGCATCGGCACCAAAGCGGCGGGCGGCTGCGTTGCCGACAACAGATGGCCGTCGGCCGAGAAGCGGTAGATGTTGGGGCCGTATTCGTCAGAGATGAACATGGTGCCGTCGGGCAGCCGCGCGATCGCCTCATTGTCGAGCGCCAGCTTGCCATTGGCCTCGGGCAGGATCGGCAGGTCGCCATTGGCCGCGCGCACGCCGTTGAGCGGATCGAGGCCGGTGGCGTCAGCGCCCTTGTCGTCGGTGAGGAGCAGGGAATCGGCAAGCGTCGCCTTGACGCCTGTCTGTTCCTGGCCGGAGGTGGGCGTGGCGCCCAGTGCGGTCGGCGTGAATTCGATATGAATAGTGTTGAGGCGCGGCCGGTAATCGGTGGTGCCGACGACATTGTAGCCACGGTCCGGCAGCAACCAGAGCGAGCCCTTGTAGCCGTCCGCGCCACGGGTCCAGCTTGCGGCGTCGATGGACATGCCGGAGCCGGAGCCGAAGGTCTCGCCGAACTTGTCCTTCTGATCGGCCGGGATGCGGCCGACGCCGACCAGGCCCTTGTTGACGAAGCCGCCAACGGTGGCGGTGCTGTCGGCAAGGGCAGGGGTCAGGGCGGTAAACAGCGCCAGCGCGGCGCCGAGCGACACGGTTCGGTGCGAGATTTTCATGGAGATCCTTTTTGTGACAAGCCTTGAGCGGCGCAAAGGGGCCACCGCATCGCATCGACGATGTCGCCCTCTCGCAAAGCGGTCTAGGACGCGAACATGATACTTGCGTGACAGAGAGGGCCTCTTCCTTCTCCCTTGTAGGAGAGGGAAGAGCGCAATGATCAATCGCTGTCGCGGGCGATCAGTTCCAGCGGCCAGACTTCGCGGATGATGCGCGGACCTTCCGGGCCGGCAAAGGCGGGAAGCGAGGCCAGCAGCATTTCGGCCAGCCGCCGGCCCATCGGCTCCAGCGACGGACGGAAGGCGGTCAGCGCCGGCGAGAAATAACGGCAGAGCGGCGTGTCGACGATGACGATCACCGCGATGTCGTGGCCGGGCCTGATGCCCATCTCGGCCAGTGCCTTGCAGCCGCCGAGCGCCATTGCGTCATTGTTGAAGATGATGGCTGTGGGCCGGTCCTTGGAGAGCATCACGCGCGGCGTCACCTGGTAGCCTCCGGCCTCGTTGATGAAGCCGTCGGCGATCAGGCCGGGGTCGACTTCGATGCCATGCCGCCCCAGCGCCTTGCGGTAGCCGTCGAGGAACAGGTAGCCGAAGTTGAGATCCAGCGAAGGGCGGATGGCGGCAATGCGGCGGTGGCCGCGCGCGACCAGCCGGTCGACGGCTTCATCACCCGCCCTCTCGAAATCGATATCGAGCGAAGGATAGGTGTCGTCGCCGGATTGACTTCGGCCAAGCGTGGCGAAGGGAAAGCCAGCCTTGCTGAGATAGTCGATCCGATCGTCTTCCCGCCGTGTATTGGCCAACACGACCGCGTCGGCTCGGCGCGTCTCAACCACGCGGCGCAGCCTCTCCTGCTGATATTGGCCGGGCTCGCCCATGACGACCATCAGATCCAGGTCATCCTCGGCCAGTCGGCCCTGCAGACCGATCAGGAACGGGATGAAGAAGGGTTCGCCATATTGCTGGTCGCCCGGATGCGGCTGCAGCATGAAGGCGATCGAATGGGTGGTGCCTTGCCGCAGACTGCGGCCGGACTGGTTGGGCGAATAGTTCAATTGCTTGGCGGCGGCGAGCACGCGCTGGCGGGTGTCGGCATTGACGTCGGCGCGGCCGTTCAGCGCCCGCGACACGGTGCCGATCGAAATGTTCAGGTGACGCGCAAGGTCATGGATGCTGGACGCCAAGGACAGTTCTCCCCCTGTCTTGGCTAGCACCGGCTGCCGCCCAGGCCAAGGCTTCGGGATGATTTTCGCTGGCAGCCGATTGACATTCTACGCCATCGGGTGTGTTCTCGTAAACGTTTACGGAGAAACGTTTACGGTGGTGCCGGAAATGCCGTGACATTCGGTCTGGAGGGACCGGACGGGAGGAATGCCGGATGATGAATGCCGTCCTCGTCGGCTGTGGTGCGATGAGCAAGGCCTGGCTCGATGCCGCGAGGCAGATCGACGGGCTGGCCATTGTCGGCTTGGTCGATCTCGACGCAGAACGGGCGAAGGCGAGGGCGCGCGAATACGGGCTCGACGGCGCGGTAATCGGCACCAGCCTCGACGCGGTGCTCGACCAGACCAGGCCCGACGCGGTGTTCGATGTCGTGGTTCCAGCCGCCCGGCGTGATGTCGCCTTTGCCGCCTTTGCCCATAATTGCCATCTGCTGACGGAAAAGCCGCTGGCCGATACTCCGGAAAACGCGCGCGCCATCGTCGATGCGGCACGTAACGCGGGGCGTATCCATGCGGTCGTGCAGAACCGCCGCTACGTCGCCAATGTCCGGCGCATCAGGCGCTTTCTCGACTCCGGCGCCATCGGCAAGCCAACCAGCATCCATGCCGATTTCTTCGTCGCGCCGCATTTCGGCGGCTTTCGCGAGGAGATGGCGCATGTGCTTTTGCTCGACATGGCGATCCACACATTCGACGCCGCCCGCTACATGGTCGCAGGCGATCCCGCCGGCGTCTTTTGCCAGGAATGGGAGCCGGCGAATTCCTGGTACCGGCAGGGATCGTCGGCCAGCGCTATCTTCGATCTCGGCGGCGGCAAGGTGTTCACCTATGCAGGCTCTTGGTGCGCGGCGGGCTTCCGCACCAGCTGGGAGAGCACGTGGCGAATCGTCGCCGAGCACGGCAGCCTGGTCTGGGACGGCGAGGACGGACTGAAGGCCGAAGTTGTGTTGTCGGTCCGCGACGGCCTGTTCGACCTGACCCAGCCCATCACAGTACCGCCGCTCGATTCCGCCGACCGCGTCGGCGGTCATCTCGGCATCATCAAGGATTTCATCCACGCAATCGAGACCGGCAGCGAGCCGGAAACCCGTGGCAGCGACAACATCAAAAGCCTGGCCATGGTTTTTGGCGCCATCGAAAGCGCCGAGACCGGACGGCGCGTCGCAATCACACAGGAAGCATCATGATGCCAAACCCGCTTCTCGACATCCGGATCGGCACCATGGTGCGGGCCAATCTCGAAGACCCGGCCGCCTACATCAAAGAGATTCTGCCGCTCGGCTTCGAGAGCATCCAGCCCTTCTTCTGGCAGACGCTGGGCGGCAAGGATTTGCCGCGGCTCGCCGGCGAGATCCGCGAGGCGATCGGCGATGCCGATGTCGTCGTGTCGTCGATCGGTGTGTTCGGCAATCCGCTGGAGGATGGCGAGGTCGATCGCGGCGTGCTCGCGGCCTGGGAAACGGTGATCGACAATGCGCATCTGTTCGGCGCCTCGACGGTCAGCGGCTTCACCGGCCGCCTGCGCGGCAAGAAGCTGACCGACAGCCTGCCGCGCTTCCGTGAGGTCTGGGGGCCGCTGGCCAAACGCGCCGCCGACAAGGGCGTGCGCATTGCCTTCGAAAATTGCGCCATGGACGGCAACTGGGCCGCCGGCGACTGGAACATCGCCCACAATCCGGACGCCTGGGAGCTGATGTTCAACGAATTGCCCGACGAGAATCTCGGCCTGGAATGGGAGCCCTGCCATCAGCTGGTCTACCTCATCGATCCGATGCCGCAGATCCGCAAATGGGCGCCGCGCATCTTCCATGTCCATGGCAAGGACGCGACGGTGCGCTGGGATGTCATCCGCGAGCACGGCGTGTTCGGCAAGCTGCCCTTCGTGCAGATGCGCACGCCCGGTTTTGGCGACAGCGACTGGACGCGGGTGATCAGCGAATTGCGGCTGGCCGGTTACAAGGGCGCCATCGACATCGAGGGCTGGCACGACCCGGTCTATCGCGGCGACCTCGAAATCACAGGTCAGGTGCGCGGGCTGGAATACCTCAAGCAATGCCGGGGAGGAGCGACCTACCTGCCGAACCCGGCGTGACCGAGGGCCGGTGGGAGGAGCCGGCCTGACAGATTGCCAAGCACTGCCGACAAGCACTGCCGACAGGCGAATGACGAAACCCCTCGGCTCACCGAGGACAAAAGGGAGGAACGTGCATGAGCATCGCAATGAGAACGACACTTCTGCGCTCGACCGTCGTGGCCGCCGCCACGGCGCTATGCGCCGCCATCTCCACTCTGCCGGCGCAGGCGCTCGACGCCCAGTGGTGCAAGGATGTCCACATCCGCTTTTTCGTCGGCGGCGCCGAGGGCGACGCTTTCGGCACCATCGTCTATAATGGCGCCAAGCAGGCGGCGGCCGATCTCGGACCCAAGGTCGACTACATCTTCTCGCAGTGGGACGTCGAGAAGATGGTTCAGCAATTGCGCGAGGCCGTCGCCGTGAAGCCCAACGGCATTGCCATGATGGGCCATCCCGGCGACGCCGCGATCATGCCGCTGGCCGAACAGGCGCACAAGGACGGTATCAAGATGATGTACCAGAACGTGCCGGTGCCGACGGTGGTGGCTGCGTTCGGCGGCGGCTATGTCGGCGCCCAGCAGGAGCAGCAGGGCCGCGCGCTCGGCGTCGAGGCGTTCAAGCTCGGCAATCTCAAGGCCGGCGACAAGGCGATCATGATCGGCCCGTTCGAGAACGAGGCCCGCGGTGCGCGTGAGCGCGGCACCGTGGCCGCGCTGAAGGAAGCCGGCGTCGAGGTCATCCAGCTGTCCTCGCCGCCGAGCGGCGAATGGGCGTCCGACCCCAATCTGGCGATCCCGGTGATCACGGCGGCACTGCTCAACAATCCCGATGTGAAGGCGGTCGGCTATCCCGGCGGCCAGATGCTGGGCAACGTCGCCACCTACATGCAGGCGGCGGGACGCAAACCCGGCGACATCTTCAACTTCGGCTTCGACACCAGCCCGCAGATCGTCGAGGCGTTCAAGGGCGGCTGGGTGCAGCTGACGGCCGATCAGCAGCCGTTTCTGCAAGGCTATCTGCCGATCCTCAGCCTTTGCCAGCAGGTGGTGCTGGGCCTGGCGCCGATGAATGTCGACACCGGTGCCGGCTTCGTGACGCCGCAGAATTACGAGATCGTCGCCGAGCTCGCCAAGCAGGCGCTGCGCTGACCTCCCAAGCTGCCGGCTGGGCCCAAGCCCGGCCGGCAGGACCGCCGGCACCAGGCCGGGATGATACCACAGGAGCGAGGATCGCCATGGCCGAACGCATCATCGAACTGCGCGACATCAGCAAATCCTACGGCCAGGTCTATGCGCTGGGCGGGGTCAATCTCTCGGTCGACCGCGGCGAGGTGGTCGGCCTGATCGGTGACAATGGCGCCGGCAAGTCGACGCTGATCAAGATCCTGTCGGGCGTCGTCAAGCCGACCAGCGGCGAGATCCTGGTGCGCGGCAAGCCGGTGACCGGCTGGAGTGCGGCACGCTCGCGCGACGCCGGCATCGAGACGGTTTTCCAGGACCGGGCGCTGGCCGTGCAGCAGACCATCGTGCGCAACATCTTCATGGGCCGCGAACTCACCGGCTTCATGGGCTTTCTGAAGGTCAATAAAGAGATAGAGGAGGCGAGCCGGCTGATGCGCGAGATCGGCTTTACCTCGAAGGTGTTCACGCCGCATTCGATCGTCGGCCAGCTCTCCGGCGGCGAACGCCAGGGCGTGGCGATCGCGCGCGCCATCTACAAGCAGGCGGAACTGATCATCCTCGACGAGCCGACGACGGCGCTGTCGCTGACCGAGACCGCCAAGGTCTTCCATTTCGTGCGCCAGGTGCGGGCGAGTGGCCGCTCGATCCTGTTCATCGGCCACAACATCCATCACGTCTTCGACATCGCCGACCGCTTCGTGGTGATTGACCGCGGCAAGGTGGCGCTGACCGCCGATCGCAGCCAGGTCAAGTCGGCCGAAGAGCTGATCAACTTCATGGAAGACCTTGCGCATCCCGGCGGATTGCCGGGGCTGCACGAGGCCGGCGACGCGGAGAGGGCAGCACGATGAGCAAGACCATGGAACCCGATCTGCAGAGCCCTCTTGGCGGCAAGGCGGCCCGACCTGAGTGGAAGCACCCGTCCGACCACTGGCTGCGCGGTTTCGTCATCGACAACCGCGCAGCGCTCGGCACGCTCGCCGTGTTCATCATCATGATGGCGGCGTTCCTGATCGCCAACCCGACCGTGTTCACCACCTGGTATCTCTACAGATCCGTGCTGACCACGCTGCCCGTTGCGCTGTTCGTGGTGGTGCCGCTGGTCTTCGTCGTCACCTGCGGCGAGATCGACCTGTCGTTTCCCGCAACCATGGGCTTTGCCTCCTGGGTGTTCGCGCTGGTGGTGCAGGCCGGCTACGATCCGTTTCTCGGCATCGCAGCGGCGATTCTCACAGGCACGCTGCTCGGCTTTCTCGTCGGATCCCTGGTCGTTTATGGCGGGCTGTCGTCGCTGATCGCCACCCTCGGCATGAATTTCCTGCTGCGGGGACTGATCCAGATCATCAACGAGGGCAGATCGACGGCATTGACCGGTCTCAGCGACAGCTGGGCGTACACCATCTTCTCCGGTCAGGTGTGGGGTTTTCCGGTACAGGTCTTCTGGGCACTCGCCTTCGTCATTTTGTCGGCAATGCTCTACAACCGGCACCGCTTCGGCGCGCAGGTGAGGGTGGTCGGCGACAACCCCGACAGCGCCCAGCAGATGGGCATCGACGTCAAGCGCGTGCGGGTGAAAGTGTTCATCTTCACCGGCATTGGGGCCGCGATCGCCGGCACGTTTTCGGTGATGATCAACTTCACCTGGTGGCCGACCGCGGGCGACGGCTATCTGCTGCCGGTGCTGGCATCAGTGTTCGTCGGCGGCACGCCGACCTGGGGCGGCATCGGCACGGTTGCCGGTGGAGCGATCGGCGCGGTCACCGTGTCGTTCATCCAGACCGGCGTCGTGGCGGCGGGCCTGAGCGGCTTCTACGTCCAGTTCTTCAACGGGCTGATCATCATCCTGTCGCTGCTGGGGCACAAGTGGAACCAGGCGCGGTACAGGTGAGGGGCTGTGTTGACTTGGAGGCGGGAGATCAGTCGCTCACGCCTGCTTGTTGGTAGCCATTCATGCGATGCCAAGCTCGGCCTTTCCTGCCGTTTCTGCCTCGCCGCGGCGGCAGGAAGGAATTAGTGGATAGTGCATAGGTCAAGTTTGGAGAGGTGGGTTGGCGTGCTAGAAAAGGCTCCTTTGGGGGAGCCTTAGATGAAGATACTTGCGCCAGATATCGAGCAAGCAATTGAGGCCGGTGAAGATATTTTTGGCCGCGACTTATTTGGCGAAGGGCTCTTGAAGGTGTTTGACCTCAGTGATGATCCATTAGTCGTCGCGCTCGATGAACCATGGGGATCAGGAAAAACAGTCTTCGCAAGGCGCTTGGCTCGCAAGGCAAAGGATCAGCAATTCAAAGTTGTCTATTTCGATGCATTCAAACGCGACTACGATCCAGACGTTTTTGTTTCTCTTGCCGCCGAGATTATCCAAGAGACGGGAATAAAGCCGAAGGAAAAGAAAGCGCTCAAGGCACGAGCAAAAGACGTAGCTAAGATTGTTGGGCGGGTTGCCATCAAAGGGGCTATTCGCGGACTAACGGCCGGCGTGGTGCGAGCCTCTGACTTTGAAGATGCAAATGAGGACATAGCCAACGAGGTAGGTAAGGAGATCGAAGCCGAACTCGACAAAATCATTGATAGCCGATTGGAAAGCGCAAAAGCTGAGCAAAAGGCATTCGAGAGCTTTCGCCAAACGCTCTCGGACCTTATGTCGACAGACAGTAGCCAAAAGCCTCTTATATTTATCGTAGATGAGCTTGATCGATGCAAGCCGACATACGCGCTGTCGGTTCTGGAGACAATAAAGCATCTATTTTCTGTCAAAAATGTTCATTTCTTGCTTGTATGCCAATTAGATCAGCTTTCTGCCGCAACCCGAAAAATGTACGGATCTGAGATAAACGCCAATTTGTATCTGGAAAAATTCATTCATTTTAGAGTGACATTCCCACAATTCGAAAAAAGGGAGAATGATCGCCTTCTAAAGAAATTTGTACTGAATGCAACTAGGGAGATGCCAGACGATGATCAATCTGGTCAGTTGAAGGATCGTTTTGCCGACTTTACCTCGATTGTATGGGAAAGCGGCGAATATTCTCTACGTCGGCTGGAGCGTCTTTGCACCTTGTTTGGATTGTGTATGGCCTTTACGAACAAAAGAACCATACGCCATCCGGCATTGATCCATGTACTTTGTGATTTGAAACTGTCCTCTCCTCCTTTATTCGCAAAGGCCAAAAATGGGACGCTGACCTATCGTGACGTAAAGACTCGTTATGGATTTTCTGATGATCCGGATAAGAGGGAGAACGACCGGGATTGGTATGCCATCAACTGGAGGTATTTCTTATCGTCTAATGAGGAATTGCAAGGATTAAACGTAAGCGGGTTCAGGAGTACTTCATTTGAGTATAACATTGAGCGAGAAGACGTTGTCCAGTTTCTGGCAAACAAAATTGTAGAACGGTTTGCATTCCCGACTTGATCTCTCACACCGCCGCGACGAACCCGTCGAGCACGCGTTTCTGGCCGGCCTTGTCGAAGTCGATGGTCAGCTTGTTGCCTTCGATGTTGGAAATGTTGCCGTTGCCGAATTTCTGGTGGAAGACGCGGTCGCCGACACTAAAGGCTGACGGCGTGTCGGCGACGGATTTGGCGACCAGTTCGCCGTCGATGGTGCGGCCTTTGACCGAGGTGCGGCCGGCGCCGTAGCCGCTGTCGGTCTCGCCATAGCCGATGCGCTCGACCTGATGGCCGGAGCGCGAGCCCCAGTTGCGGTCGGTGGCCTCGGTGCGGTTGGCCTGCGCGCGCTGCCAGCCGGGCGTGGCATAGGTGTTGGAAAAGGCGCCGGATTTTTCCGCGCCGACATTGTCGAAGCGCGAGGCGCCGTAGGGGTTCTGCCGTCCTGCGCCCTGGCCGCCACGGCCCGACGCGAACGAACCGCCGCCATAGGTATTGCCGTAGCCGCCATAGGAGTTGCCGCTTTCGGCGACCTCGACATGGGCTTCCGGCAGTTCGTCCAGGAAGCGCGACGGGATGGTCGATTGCCACAGGCCGTGGATGCGGCGGTTGGAGACGAACCACAAATGCAGGTTCTTCTTGGCCCGGGTCAGGCCGACATAGGCGAGACGGCGCTCTTCCTCCAGGCCGGAGCGGCCGCCTTCGTCCAGCGCGCGCTGGTGCGGAAACAGGCCTTCCTCCCAGCCGGGGAGGAACACGGTCTCGAATTCGAGGCCCTTGGCCGAATGCAGCGTCATGATGTTGACGGCGTCAAGCTCGGCGTTCTGCTCGGCGTCCATGACCAGCGCGACATGCTCGAGGAAGGAGCGCAGCGATTCGTACTCCTCCATCGAGCGGATCAGCTCTTTCAGGTTTTCCAGCCGGCCCGGCGCCTCGACCGAACGGTCGTTCTTCCACATGTCGGTGTAGCCGCTCTCCTCCAGAATGGTCTCGGCGAGCTCGGTGTGTGGCGTGGTTTCCAGCGCCTTCTGCCAGCGCTCGAAATTGGCCGCCACTTCGCGCAAGGCCGCGCGCGGCTTGGGCTTCAGCTCATCGCTTTCCGCGAGCTTGGCCGCGGCCTCCAGCATCGGGATGCGCAAGCTCCGCGCCGTGTCGTGGATCTGCCGGATGGTGGCTTCACCCAGGCCGCGCTTGGGGACATTGACGATGCGCTCGAAGGCGAGGTCGTCGGCGCCTTGGGCGACGACGCGGAAAAAGGCCAGCGCATCGCGGATTTCCATGCGCTCATAAAAACGCGGGCCGCCGATGACGCGGTAATTGAGGCCGAGCGTGACGAAGCGGTCTTCGAATTCGCGCATCTGGAAGGAGGCGCGGACCAGGATGGCCATGTCGTTCAGCTTGTGCTTGGCACGCTGGTAGGTCTCGATGGTTTCGCCGACGGCGCGGGCTTCCTCCTCGGAATCCCAAGCGGCGTGAACATGCACCTTCTCGTCGTCCTCGGCGACCTTCTCGGTGAACAGCGTCTTGCCGAAGCGACCCTCATTGTGGGCGATGAGGTGCGAGGCGGTGCCGAGGATGTGCGCCGTCGAGCGGTAGTTGCGTTCCAGCCGGATGATGGTGGCGCCCGGGAAATCCTTGTCGAAGCGCAGGATGTTGTCGACCTCGGCGCCACGCCAGCCATAGATGGACTGGTCGTCGTCGCCGACGCAGCAAATATTCACGCTCACGGGCTGTTCCGCGCCTGCCGGCGCGGGCCTTCCGCCCCCTCTTTTTTGCGCGCCTTCGGCGTCGCGGGAGTCGCCTCGCAACGGCTCGGACGCCCGGTCGGGCTTGCGGCCTTCGGCCGATCGCGCTTTACCCTCCCCTGGATGGGGAGGGTCGCCGCGAAGCGGCGGGGAGGGGTGACTGGCGCCGGCGCGGCGCGCCCCCCCCCCCCCCCCCCCCCCCCGCGGCGCCCCCCCCCCCCGGGGGGGGGGGGGGGGGGGGGCGGCCCCCCCCCCCCCCCCGGAGGT